>DCDF01000242.1 GCA_002316295.1 Syntrophaceae bacterium UBA1062
TGCTTTCGTAGCCCATGTCCCTCAGGGCGAACGAGGCGTGCACGCAGCAGTAGTCGAACTCGATTCCCTGGCCGATCCGGTTCGGCCCTCCGCCTATGATCACGACCTTGGATCTTTCGCTCGCCTTTGTCTCGGTCTCGGTCTCGTAGGTGGAGTAGTAGTAGGGGGTGAAGGCCTCGAACTCCGCGGCACAGGTGTCTACGAGCTTGTACACCGGCTGGATCCCCTCCCTGCGCCGCATCTCGCGCACCTCGTCCTCCTTCATGCCCCAGATGCTCCCCAGGTAGCGGTCGGAAAAGCCCATCCGCTTCGCCTCTTTCAGCAGGTCCCGTCCGCGCGGCCCGCCCCTCAGAGCGCCCTCGAACTCCACCAGCTCGCTGATGTGCTGGAGAAACCACGGGTCGATCCCGGTCATGGAGCTCACCTCGCTTACGGACATGCCCCTCCTGAAGGCCTCGGCAAGCCAGAAGAGCCTGGCCGAGTTCGGATAGGTGAGCCGTGAAACGATCTCCTTACGCCCCACGGCCGAGCCCGCGTCCGCAGGGCTGTTCAGGCCGGTCCTGCCGGTCTCCAGAGAGCGGATGGCCTTTCCCAGTGCCTCTTTGAAGGTGCGTCCGATCGACATGGTCTCTCCCACGGACTTCATGGAGGTGGTGAGAAGGTCCGGGGTCTCCGGGAACTTCTCGAAGGTCCACCGCGGGATTTTCACAACGCAGTAATCGATGGCGGGCTCGAACGACGCGCAGGTCACGCGGGTGATGTCGTTGCGGATCTCGTCAAGGGTGTAGCCTACGGCCAGCTTGGCTGCGATCTTCGCAATGGGGAAGCCGGTCGCCTTCGACGCCAGCGCCGAAGACCGCGACACGCGGGGGTTCATCTCGATGACCGCGACCTCGCCGTTGGCGGGGTTTACCGCGAACTGCACGTTGGAGCCCCCCGTCTCCACGCCGATCTCGCGCATGATGGCGATCGATGCGTTGCGCAGGCGCTGATATTCCATGTCCGTCAGGGTCTGGGCCGGAGCTACGGTGATGGAGTCGCCCGTGTGCACGCCCATGGGGTCGAGGTTTTCTATGGAGCAGATGATCACGACGTTGTCCGCCCTGTCGCGCATCACCTCTAGCTCGTACTCCTTCCACCCGATCACCGACTCCTCGAGCATGATCTCGCCGATCATGCTCGCATCGAGGCCCGCCCTGGCCATGCTCTTCAGCTCTTCGGTGTTGTAGGCGATCCCGCCCCCGATGCCGCCGAGGGTGAACGACGGCCTGATGATGAGCGGGAAGCCGATATCCCCTGCTATGGAGAAGGCCTCGTCCATGCTCCGGGCGAACCCGCTGGCCGGCACGCGCAGGCCGATGTTTTCCATGGCGCGCCTGAACTTCTCGCGGTCCTCGGCCTTGTGGATGACCTCCGGCGTGGCGCCGATCATCTCGACGCCGAATCGGTCGAGCACCCCCATCTCGTGGACCTTCACCGACACGTTCAGGCCGGTCTGGCCCCCCAGGGTGGGCAGGACGGCGTCCGGCCGCTCCATCTCGATGATCCGGGCCACCACCTCGGGCGTGATGGGCTCGATGTAGGTCCTGTCCGAGAGGTTCGGATCGGTCATGATGGTGGCCGGGTTCGAGTTGATGAGCACGACCCGGTATCCTTCTTCCTTCAGGGCCTTGCAGGCCTGGACGCCTGAGTAGTCGAACTCGCAGGCTTGTGAGATGACAATCGGCCCTGACCCGATGATGAGTATTTTATTCAGATCTTCCCGTCGCGGCATGGTTTCCTTCGCTGTAAATTGACGCTTCCGTGCCTTATCACAGATGCACGTTCTCTGTCTCGTCTTTTGTGGTCGCCGTCTTCATGCGGCGGGACCGCGTCTCCTCTCCATTGCAGTCAGACTCGAGGGGCGGTTTCAGGCGGCCGGTCCGGGTGCTCCCGGCGGGCCCCCGTTTTCACACGGCGCGGCGGCCGTTCATCCGCGCGAGCCCTTTTGAAGACTAAGCCGCCGATACGGCGCCCCGGCCGTCCACTTCCCTGATCTTCACGCCTTTTTTCGCCAGCGCCTTTTTCTCGGCGAGCAGCTCCCTGCCGGCGATTCTGTCGAGCACGTAGATCAGGTCGCCTCCCTGCGCGGCGTATATCTGCCCGTATGAGATCGGAACCTCGGGCGTGGGGTCGTCCAGTATCGAGCGGGTCACCGGCTCAACCTTGCGCTCGCCGTTTGCCAGCAGAAGAACGGAGCGCGCCTGGTAGACGAGCTCCGCACCCATGGATATCGCGTAGTTGGGAGAATCCTTCTTCGATGCAAAGTGGCCGTCGGCCACCGCGTCGGCGACCGTGCTGTCGTCGAGCTTGACGAGCAGGACGCTGCTTCCCTTGAACGGGATTCCGGACTCGTGAAAGGCCACGTGGCCCCTGCCGCCGACCCCGATGACCTGCAGGTCTATGCCTCCCGCCTTCCTGATCTTGCGAGCATAGCCGTCCAGTATGTACTTCCTGATCCATCCCAGATATTCCGACTCCGGGCTCCTTCTGATGGCGATGGACTTGCCCCTGTCCGCGCCTCGCGCCTCCCAGTCCGCCGGGTGCGCCTTGAGCTCGGCTATGAGCCTATTCTGCTCGATCAGCGAGCCGGGAGGCACATTGGTCTCGATGAACTTTCCCTTCAGAAGAGAGAAGAATTCCTGAATCATGAAGTAGGCGTAGCTCTCGTGATGCATGACGCGGCTCTGGACATTCTCTCCGGGCAGACCCACATACTCGTCAAGGTTGAAGCTCCTGCACCGTGTGGAGTCGAACTCGCCCGCATTGGCGTCGCGTGCGAGATGCTTGTAGAGCCCGGTGGGGGAGTTGCCTGTCGCAAGCCCAAGGACCGCCTCCTGCTTGCTCTTCAGCGTGTCCCGGATCTTCTTTGTTGCGATTCCTGCTGCAAATGCGCTCATGCCCTCGAAGTCTTCGGCAACGAAAATCTGAATGCCCATCGATCGATATCCTCTCCCTGAAAAGGGCGCCCGCCCGGGCTATGATGCCGCCGCCTCGCTCATCCCGAGCACCTTTTCTACGAGATCTGCCAGCTCGGTGCAGTATCTCTCCGTCACCTCATTCGTCGGGCCCTCGACCATGACCCGGCACATGTTCTGCGTCCCGGAATAGCGCACCAGAACGCGGCCGTCGTCCCCGAGCTCCTGTTCGACCTGCCGGATCGCCTCCTTGAGCTCCGGCACCGTGTCGATGTCCGGCTTGCTCTTCACGTTCACGTTGATCAGCTTCTGCGGGTAGATCTGCATGATCTTCGCGAGCTCCGAGAGGGGCTTGCCCGTCCTCACCATGGCGGCGATCAGCTGGAGCGCGGTGAGGATGCCGTCGCCGGTGGTGTGATGGTCCAGGAAGATGAGGTGCCCCGAGTCCTCGCCCCCGATCACGCCGCCGAGCTTGAGCATGTCCTCGAGCACGTAGCGGTCGCCCACCTTTGCGGCGTGGTGCCTGTAGCCGTACTTCTTGCACGCCACCCGCAGGCCCAGGTTGCTCATCACGGTGCTCACCAGCAGGTCGTTCTTCAGCTTCCCCTGCTCCTTGAGCATCTGCGCGCAGATGAGGAGGATCTGGTCGCCCGTGATCTCCTCGCCCTTTTCGTCCACCGCGATCAGCCGGTCGCCGTCGCCGTCGAAGGCGAGGCCTATCGCAGCCCCTGTTTCAAGCACCCTTTTCCTCAGATCACCGGTATACTGGGAGCCGCACGCGTCATTGATGTTCAGCCCGTTGGGCTTGTTGTGGATCACCTCGACCTCGGCGCCGAGCTCGATGAAGGTGTCCGGCGCGACCCGGTAGGTGGCCCCGTTCGCGGTGTCCATGACGATCTTCATACCCTCCATGGAGAGGTCCCGCGGGAAGGTGTTTTTCAGAAACACGACATACCGCCCGTTCACATCGCTCATGCGGAATGCCTGTCCCATGTCTCTGGAGGGGGGCAGGAGCTTCGCAAGCTTGCCGTTCAGGATAAGGTCCTCGATGGTGTTCTCCTGCTCGTCGGTGAGCTTGAATCCGTTTCCGCCGAAGATCTTGATCCCGTTGTCCTCGTAGGGATTGTGGGAGGCGGAGATCACGATGCCCGCATCGGCCCGCATGCTGTTCGCGATAAAGGCGATGCCCGGGGTGGGAAGCACGCCCGTGAGATACGTGTTGCCGCCCATGGACGTTATGCCTGCCTCAAGCGAGCTTTCGAGCATGTAGCCCGATATGCGGGTGTCTTTGCCGATGATGATCCTGGTGCGGTGATGCTCCTTTCTCATGAGATATGCCACCGCCTGGCCTACCGCAAAGGCGATCTCCGCGTTCATGGGATACCGGTTCGCCTCGCCGCGTATCCCGTCAGTTCCGAAAAGTTTGCCCATCAGCATTCCTCCTTTGGTAATGGGTATAAGCTATATCCGTCGCTTCTGAAACAGCTCCAGGCCGGGCATGGCGGCCGAAGCCGCGCTGCAGAAGTGAGCCACGAGGCGCTCCAGCCATCCGGTGCCCTGTGCCGAAACGTCCGCCGGCAGCCTCTGGATGGTCTCGATATAGCCGCCCCGGCCCCCTCCGGCGGCCCTGTCAAGACCGGAGAGAAACTCGTTCCTGAGCGTATCCGCTTGCAAATCCGGGGCCGCATCTCCCTCGAATATGCCCTGGAGCTTATGAATATCCCGCCCCACTGCGCTCCTCAAGCGCTCCGCCTCCTCCGAGCGCGGGGTGTTTGAGGATGTCGCCCTTTTGGCCATTGCCTCAAGCCGCTTCAGCCGCTCTTTCCGCGCGATCGAGAGCTTGTCGAGGAGCCCCTCGTGGATGAGCGCGCCGAATTCCAGGCTGTCGAAAAAGGGCTTGCGCACGTGGATGTACCACTCCCGGAGCGCCATGAGGTTCGCGAGGTAGATGATATTGTTCTCCACGACGCGCAGCAGGTTCGGATACAGCGAGGGGAGAAATTCCTTGACGCAGCCGGAGCCGGCCTTTCCCGTGATCAGCCTGTTGTCTTCGGGGCAGTCCTGCCTGAGCACCGAGCCCGCGGCCACGACATTTCCGAACCCGATGCGCACGGGCCCCACGATCCCTCCCTGGCCTCCCAGGAATATGGGCGGCTGGTTGAGCATCACGCCCCTGGGCACGTCGCCGATCAGGGAGGGTGTCGTCTTGTCTCCGTCCGGAGTGAAGTTGAAGTGGATGTACGAGCTGCCCACCTCACTGTGGTCCTTGCGGCTGGTGCCGCCCGCCATCAGACAGTCGCAGAAGTTGATGAGGCTGCCCAGAGTCACGAAGGGGAAGAGAATGGTCTGCTTGAGCCCGACGCAGTGAGCCCCGCCCGCCTCCTCCTCCAGGATGGATCCTTCGCGGACATGGGCGCCCAGCCCCATGTTCGACCCGTCGAGGAACACGGATTTGCTGAAATAGCCGCCCTTGAGCTCCACGTCCCGCCCGATCTGGCAGTTCTCGATCGTCACCGGCCCTTCCCGGCCGATCTGCGCCCCCGACGATATGACGGTCTTCTCGCCGTATATCCGGCAGCCGGGGTAGATCTTGACCCCGGACGCGGAGATCTTCCCGATATCGACCTCTTGTCCGATGTCGAGGGTCAGGGGGTTGGGGATGTCGACCCCTTTTTCGATCATCTTTGCGATCTTCTCGTGGCACTGCGGTTTCAGGTCCATCGATTCCTCCTCATGCCGCGGCGTCGAAGCCGGACGCCGCACGAAATGAAGGTCTTTCACACCCACCGGCCTTCATGTATCTGTCTTTCATGAGTTCCTCATCTGTTCGAATATCATATTTTTGATCACTTCGACATCCTCTCCGAGGAGCAGCCCGACAGGCAGGCTCTTCAGATATCCGTCGCTCCAGGGCACGTTGTACTCGTCGATGAGGTTCTTGATGTCGCCGAACTTTTCTCCCAGGATCTCCTTTTTCCGCTCCACGTCCATGGCCTCGTCGTACTCAACGTGGAGCAGGAGCAGGTGCTCCACAGTTTTCAGGGGATTCAGGAGCGGAACGATGACGATGGGGGCGCGGTCGGACTTTCCCAACCCGGCATAGACATCGCCGGTGCGGACGATGGTCTTCTTGGTGCCCATGAGCGGGCCGGTCTCGTCGAAACGCGACCGAAGGCCCTCGGCCGTCCCCTGCTTCCGGATCACCCTGATGGTCGAGCGCTCGGTGGGGCTTCCCTCTTCGTCGAGGCCTTGAACGGCGTAGAGCGTGTATCCGTTGATCCGCAAGACCGCATCCTGGAGGCGCTTCAGGGCAATGCCGCCCTTTGCGGGTATGTTCTCGACCGTGAAGGAGAGGTCTTCGAGCGCATCGAAGATGAGCCCCCTGGGCGCCTCGATCCGTCTGCTCGTCCCCACGGTCACGGTCTTGGCCTGGTGGCGGATGGCGTCAACGGGCCTCGAGAGCTCTTCGACGGCCCTGCCCAGGGTCATGTCGAGCCGGTCGAGGGGCGACGCCGTCACTTTCGGCTCGCCGAACTCGCTCCAGAAGTCCTCGATGGGCAGCTTGCCAACCGCGTACTTCAGGAGCAGGGTGATGTCGGAGGCGGTGTCGACGTTCATGGACGTGAGCTGGCCGGACCTCCTCCAGGAGTTGAACAGCTCTGAAAAATCGTCCACGCACCTCCTGAGCTCGCGGTCCTCTATGCTCTCGTAGAGTGAAAGACCCTTCTTCTCCTGGCTGCGCATGATCCCGGACAGGCTCGAGCGGAAGGCTTTGAAGGCCCCGGCCTGCGCGTCGAGACTGCACGCGGCGTAGTATCCCCAGATATGGCCGGCCAGGGTATTGAGAATGACCGAGAGCGGGAAGGATGATCTGGGAACGTGGATCACCGACTCCGCGATGCGGTCGAACCGCCGGTCACCCTCGTCCGCGATGACCGCCACGCTGGAAGCGTGGGCGTTGAAGATGGCCACGTCCTTGGCGACGTCTTCGAGCACGATGTCCGGGCTGCCCGCCGCGCACACCAGGATCAGGGGTTCGGACGAGAGGTCGATATGCTTTTTGTCCTCGATGATGTCCGAGGAGATGGTCTTGTAGCACAGCTCGCTGAGCTTGATCCGGATCTCGTCGGAGGCGGTCTTGTTGGCGCCGCTTCCCACCACGGCCCAGTACCTCTTCTTTCGGACCAGGTCCCACGCGGAGCTTCTGATCGCCTCACGGGCGTCGATGACCTTCTGCATCAGCTTCGGCGCCTGCTCGAGCTTGAAGAGCTCTTCCGCGATTCTCTCTCTCGAGAGCGTGCCCAGCATCCGGGCCATGAACAGGGCCAGGAGATAGCCCGCCGTGATCTGTGAGTAGAACGCCTTGGTGGATGCCACGGACATCTCGATGTCGCGGCCGTCGCTCGTGTAGAAGACCCCGTCGACCTTGGTTGTGATGTCGGACTGCCTCCGGTTCACGATGGCGATGAGGTGGGCGCCCCGCTCCCTGGCCATGGCCACGGCCCGGTTGGTGTCCGTGGTGGTGCCCGACTGGGTGATGGCGATCACCAGGCAGCCCCCCATGTCGTCGTCGAGGCAGAAACCGCTCAGGTCCGAGGCCTTGCGGGCCTGGACCGATATCCTCGTGCCCTTCAGATAGAAGGAAAGTGCTTCGGCCACGGCCGCGCCCGCGACTGCAGCGGTGCCTTGCCCCACCACATAGATGTGCCTGATCTCACCCGATACGAGCGCATCGCGCACCCTGCGCGGAAAAACGGCCTCGTCCAGGTTGAACACCACCCCCTGATCCTTCTCGATGCGGTATTTGCCGCGCATGGTCTTGCGGATGGACTGCGGAGAATCCATGATTTCCTTGAGAAGAAAGTGAGGATGAGCCCCGCGGTCGATGTCCCGGGTGGTTATCTCGGCGTGCCTCACGTCTTCGGGTCCGAGCCGGAGGGGATGCCCGTCATAGTACATGGCCTCGATGCCCTCGAGGCCTCCGCCCGAGGTGTTGCTCAGGACGAATATCTGCCCCCGGGTGCGCTCATCGCCCGGAATACGCTGCCTCTCTCCGTCCATTTTGATGAAATCCGGGGTCTCCTCGACGAGGCCGTACACCTCGGAGGAGAACACATACTGGCGCTCGCAGATGCCCACATAGATCGTCTGGCCGCTGCCCTTGAGCGCGAGGAAGACCCTGCCCGGCTCGAGATTGCTCTCCACGGCGATGGCGTGGGATCCCTCGAAATCGCACACCGCCCTTCTGAACGCCTCTTTCAGGTCGTGCCCCTCGAGGAGGTATTTCTCGATCTGCAGCGGGATGACCTTGGTGTCCGTGGACACGCGCGAATCGATCCGCCATCCGTTCGACTCGAGGCTGTCCTTCAGCGAGGGGTAGTTGTCGATGTCGCCGTTCAGGACCACATTGATGGCCCAGGGCCCGCTGCCGTAGAAGGGAAACTTCTTTGTCGCCGGTGAGAAGTCCCATTCTTCCCCCGAGCCGCCGGCCGAGATGAAGTTGTTGACCGGGTGGCAGTTCGCCTCGTTGATGGCCCCCACCGAGGCCCAGCGCGTATGGGCCAGATACATTTGTGAGTCGTCGGGGGCGTGCTCCATGACGAGGTGGATGATGGGGTCCTCCCGGATTGATTTCCGCAGATATCTCGTGTTGTCGCCGAGGTCTCCGGTGATGAGCGCTGTCTTGTACGTGAAGATGAGGGTCTCGGGCGATACATGGATCGACCTGTCCATGAGGTCGCCGGGAGAGCAGCGCCTCATGAAGAGATCGTAAAGACCGCTCGACTTGATCTTCTCGATCACGCCCCTGAGCTCTCGGGGGCTGGAGAAGTGGAGCGCCGCCTGCACCCCGCAGGAGTCTCTTCCGCGCACCTCGAGCCGGTCGAGGGCGTTGAGGGTGAAGTTGAGTCTCTGGTATTTCTCGAACGCGCCTTGCGAAAGCGCGTCCGGGTTCCCGGCAAGGGCCGAGATTTTCTCCTGATTTGCGAGCACGTCTTCCTTCAGTGCCCAGGCGATGTCCTTCAGAAGGATCAGCGCGTGCGTGAGCTTCTCTATCACATGGGTGGGGAAGGCCGACGCCCTCTTCTCCAGAAGCCGCTCCTCGTCTTCGGCAAAGTCGCTCAGCCCGCTGCAGAGCGTCTTGAGCCGGGCCATGCGTCCTTCGCGGCCGAGCATCCACTGGAGGCGGGGGTCCTGTTTCAGGCTGTAGACGTCCTTTTCGAAGAATGCGAGCTCCTCGGGATGGAGATACCCGTCGGGCGGCGTCTCACCGCCGAGCACCCTTTTCAGGGGCCTGCTCCGGACCGCATCGAAGCGTCGGGAGAGATTCTCCAGAACATCGTCCCCCGGCGCATCTCCGCCTCCCTTGATGACGAGGATTCCGGCGAGGCCGCAGAAAAGCACGCCTGGCTGGACAGGCAGCAGAACTATGGAGCGGCGGGGGAGCTTTTCCGGATCGCGGCCCACGAACAACCTCCACTTTCCCGCACTGCGCGCCAATGCCCTGAGCATCGCCCTGAACCTGTTATCTTCCTCCATATGTACTGTGCTCTTCCTCCGCAGTTTCGAGCCGCGTTTCCCGCGCACGCCTATTACTATAATAGTATGTATTTTATCCAGAGAAAATCAACGTCTTCATGAAATAATTCACTTAGTTACGGCATGCTTCCAGCTGCGTTGCCGATACCGGGGCGCATCATGGAGCTGAATTCGTCGAAGAGATAACCTGCATCGTGAGGCCCGGGAGACGCTTCGGGATGATACTGGACACTGAACGCCCTGAGCGACGGGTAGCTGATCCCTTCCAGCGTGCCGTCGTTGAGGTTGACATGGGTCACCTGGGCGCCCGGGGGGAGCGTTTCGGCAATCACGTGAAAGCCATGGTTCTGTGACGTGATCTCTACGCGGCCGGTCAGCAGGTTCCTGACAGGCTGGTTCACGCCGTGATGGCCGAACTTGAGCTTTTCGGTCCTCGCGCCCAGCGCCAGGGCGAGAATCTGATGCCCCAGGCAGATGCCGAAAACGGGCACCCTGCCCAGCAGATCCCGCACGGCCTGCACCTCTCTCTCGAGCGGCGCAGGGTCGCCCGGACCGTTCGACAGCATCACGCCGTCCGGTTCATAGGCGAGAATCTCTTCTGCCCTGCTGCGGGACGGCATGAGGATCACCTGGCAGTTCAGCCGCTGAAGGCTGCGGAGGATGTTGTACTTTGCGCCGCAGTCGAGCACGACGACCCGGAATCCGCCGCCCCTGGGCCGAAGCGTCTCGATGGGGAGCATCTTACCGTCATTCCATACGCAGGGGCACGGACAGGTCACGGAGGACACGATGTCCCTGCCCACGAGCCCAGGGTAGTTGCGCACCTTCTCCAGCAGCTCGGGCACCTTATCGTGCCTGGTGGATACGATACCCCGCATGGCGCCCGCCGTCCGGATCTTGCGCGTCAGGGCCCGGGTGTCCACCCCCTCGATCCCGATCTTGCCGAACTCCTCCAGGTAGTCTTTCAGGCTCTTTCTCGACCGGTAGTTGCTCGGGCGGGACTGATACTCCCTGACAACGAATCCCTGAAGGTGAATGACGGATGACTCCGCATCCTCATCGTTGATCCCGTAGCTGCCCATCAGGGGGTAGGTCATGACGAGAATCTGCTCGCGATACGAAGGATCGGTGAGCACCTCCTGATAGCCGGTCATGGCGGTGTTGAACACGACCTCGCCGCAAGCGTCTCCCTGTCCGGCGAAGGCGTGTCCGCGGAAGACCGACCCGTCTTCCAGAACCACGACAGCAGGCCTCCTGTTGCTGGCCGCCATGCAAGAACCCTCCTTTTTGCGTCTCGTTATCCGTGCCCGTAAGACTCCGGCCCGGGACCGTATACAACGTCCGGGCCGGATCGTCCATTACTGTTTACAAGAGCGGGAGATAGGTGTCGATCTCGTACTTGCTGACGTGAGTTCTGAAGGCGTCCCACTCCTTTTTCTTGTTCTCCAGGAACTTCTCGAAGATGTGATCGCCGAGCGCCTCCCTGACAAGCTCGCTCTTGGACACCTCCTGGATGGCCTCGAAGAGATTGCCCGGAAGCGAGGTGATCCCGGCCTCTTCGCGCGCCTTCTCGTCCATCTCGAAGATGTCCTTTTCGATCGGATCGGGCAGGGTATATTTCTTTTCGATGCCCTTCAGACCGGCTGCGATCTGCACCGCGAACGCCAGGTAGGGATTGCAGGCGGGATCGGGCGCGCGGAACTCGATCCTGGTCGCCTTTGCCTTGCCGGGCTTGTACATGGGAACCCTCAGCATGGCCGAGCGGTTCCTGCGCGCCCAGGATACATAGACCGGGGCCTCATATCCGGGGACAAGCCGCTTGTAGGAGTTCACCCACTGGTTGGTCACCGCGCAGAGCTCGCGCGCATGGGTGAGAATGCCAGCGATATAGGACTTGCCCACCGCGGAGAGGTGATACTTGTCCTTGGCGTCGAAGAAGGCGTTTTCATCCCCCTTGAACAGCGACTGGTGCACGTGCATGCCGCTTCCGTTTTCGTTGGCGATCGGCTTGGGCATGAAGGTAGCGTACACACCGTGCTGCCGGGCGATCTCCTTGACCGTTGTCCGGTAGGTCATGACGATGTCCGCCATGGTCAGCGCCTCCTTGTACCTCAGGTCGATCTCGTGCTGGGACGGGGCGACTTCGTGATGGC
>DCDF01000292.1 GCA_002316295.1 Syntrophaceae bacterium UBA1062
GGGGTTCAAGTCCCTCCTCCGCTACCATGCTCCCTTTGATCTTTATCATCTTTTTCATTCCACTTACCCTAAAAGCACCGAGCGGCCCTGATAGTCATTCACCGCCGATCCCTCTCCTCTCGTCCAGCCCCACAACCTCACCTTCGTTCCTTGTCTGGATCACTGCCACAATCTCAAAGGCATCGCTGTCCTCGACCTGACAGCACCGCTCAAACGCCCTGTCTGTCAGGCCAGATGCCACCTTCGCCCTGCCCGTTCCCGGGAGCCTCGCTGTCTCCGATGCCGGAGTGCGTGATCGGCCGAGATCGAGACCCCGGATAATCCCGACCCGGTGTCGTTCGTGTCTGCAATAACCACGCTTCTCGATGATTCCCGCTGAAATATTTTATGATTACTCTGCCGGTCTGTATCGAGATGATGTTTGTTTCACCGCAGAGTGAAGGGAGATTGTTGTGGATACTTCCCAGTATCGGTATTGAAAAATGTAGGTTATAATAGCTGAAACACCACGAAAGGAGAGCGCCCATGGATTACGATTTCAAAAAGATACTGTATGTGACTGATCTGTCGGAAAATGCAGAATACGCCTTTGGTTATGCTCTCAGCATCGCCAAAAGGTTTTCCGCAAAAATCACAGCACTGCACGTGATTGAGGAAATATCCCAGAGCACCTATTCTCTGGTGAGCTCCGTTCTGGGTGAAAAGCAGTGGGATGAGCTGCTCAAGAGGAACAAACAGGACGCCCTGAATGTCATCCAGCAGCGCATCATAGATTCCTGTGAAGGCGTGTGCGGGGATGTCAAGTCCGAAGATTTCATCGAAAAAGTGGTCGTCACCTTCGGCAACGCTGAAAACGAAATCCTGTCGATGGTGGACAAGCAGGGGTTTGATCTGGTCATCATCGGAGCGCATGCCGTGACAGCAGTAGGAAAGGCGCTGCTGGATTACACCGCCAGGCACGTTGTCCGCCAGTGCACCAAACCCGTCCTGATCATACACCTGCCCAATAAATAGCCGGGCGTCGGTGGTCGGATGCCGGCCCGGGAAGGGTGTGGGCGTATTTTCCGGGATCCTTCCCATCGATGCGGGTCAGAGGGCGGGCTCGGGCTTGAACGCTGCGCCGGAACAACGTTTTCGAACAATTGACCTGTTCGGGAAGGGGGTTATGGCCCCGGCGATATGTTCTGCCATAACAACGGCGCATCGCACACCGGATGAAAACGAATAACATATATTCGAGATTTCAGGCGGTTATCTGAGAGAAAACAGCCTGGCCCAATGAAGGCTCCGCAGGAAAAGCGGGGCCTTTTTTCTATCACAGGGTCTGTGTCTGAAGGAGAGGCCGGTTGCGAGATGGTCGACGGCCGGCCTCTTCTCAAGAATATCTTTCTCGGTCCGAGGAGCCCGATGGGGTGGAGCCGATGAGAGGTATGGCGGCCGGTCCTGGAACAGAGGGCCGTCACTCATGTGTATTCTGTTTCGGTATGAGGACCGAGCTTGTCTCCTTGGGGGAGGCTTGCCCTGGCATGGTCTCTCACAGAGACTGGGCAAGCCGTTCGAGTCTCGCGAGGCAGGCGGGCGTGAAAGCGCTCTCATGGTTTTTCTGCCGATTCGGCATCTTGCCCGGCAATACCGGCGATGCTTAAATCCGGTACCGAAGAAACGCCGGGACGGCTCACAGTGAGCAGGACAGCGGACAATCAATAAGGAATATGATGCCCGGTTTCTGCATGGGGCAAATATATCCACTGTCATTGGGCATATTCCCGGATCTTCCAAACACTTGAGTTCTCCCACCGGGAAGATACTTATTACCGTCAGGTATGAACCGAGGCCGCTTCTGCACGTCATGCAAGCCCGAGATGAGCGGGGTGATTCCGGCCCATTCAGCCTGGTGCCGGATCCGACCTTTCATACACGGCAATGTCAACCGAATCGCGAGATTCAGGAGGTGAATATATGCCGAATATGAAATATCCGAAGTTGTTCGAAGCAGGAAAGATTGGGAGGATGCCGGTAAAAAACAGGATTGTCATGCCCCCTATGGCAACCAATTTTGCAGGTCCTTCAGGTGAGCCTACCGAGCGATTGATACGGTATTATGCCCAGCGGGCGAAAGGGGGTGCGGGGCTCATCATTGTCGAGAACGTGCAGGTGAAGTATCCCGAAGGCAAGAACGTCGCATGCCAGCTCCGGCTGGACCAGGACAAGTATATCCCCGGCTATCAGGAACTGGCGGAAGCGGTGCATGCATATCAGGCACGGATTTTCATCCAGATCCACCACGCCGGCAGACAGTATCATGACATCGAAGGCGCGGAGGGTGTGGCTCCTTCGGGCATACCATGCGGGTTTCTTCAGCAGCCGGTGAGGGCGCTGAGATCCGAGGAAATCCTGGACCTGATCGAGCGGTTTTCCGAAACAGCGCTGAGGGCGAAAAAGGCAGGGATGGACGGGGTCGAGTTTCATGGCGCTCACGGATATCTCATCAATGAGTTCATGTCTCCCCATACCAATCAGCGCATGGACGAGTGGGGCGGTACATTCGAGCGGCGCATGAGGTTCCCGCTGAAAATCATCGAGCGCACTCGTGAAAAGGTCGGGCCCGATTTCCCTCTTTCGTTCAGGTTCAGTGCCGACGAGTTCGTCGAAGGGGGGATCACCCTTGAAGACTCGAAGAAGATAGCACGCATGCTTGAAAATTCCGGGATAGATGTCCTGCACGTGAGCGCCGCCATCTATGAATCCATGCAGCGGATCCTCGAGCCCATGCGTTTCGAGGAAGGCTGGCGCAGCTACCTTGCTGCGGAAATCAAAAAGAGTGTGCATATCCCGGTCATAACCGTGGGACAGATCCGGTCTCCTGAGGTGGCAGAGCAGATTCTTCGAGACGGCAAGGCGGACTTTGTCGCTCTGGGCAGAACGCTCATCGCAGACCCCGACTGGCCGGAAAAGGCCAGGCTGGGCAGGACCGCAGAAATCAGAAAGTGCATCAGCTGCAATATCGGCTGCATCGGAGGGCATGTCTTCAATGACCTTTATATGAGATGCACGGTAAATCCCGTCGTAGGTCACGAACGGCTTGAAGGGTGGGTGCATCTCATCCCGGCAAAAAAGAAGAAGAGCGTCATGGTGGCGGGGGGCGGTCCGGGAGGTATGGAGGCGGCAAGGGTGGCGGCCCTGAGAGGCCATTCGGTCGCCCTGTATGAAAAGGAAAACGAGCTGGGCGGGCAGGTCCGCATTGCGGTCAAGGGGCCGGGCAAGGACAAGCTCGGTTTCATTCCGGCCTACTATTCACACGCCCTGAAAGCTGCCGGAGTCAAGGTGAATCTGAACACAGAAGTCACCGAAGATCTCATCGAGGCGAGCAAGCCGGACGTGCTCATCATTGCGACCGGCGCTCGACCTCTGGTGCCGGATATAACAGGCATCGACAACCCCGATAAGGTGAGCGGCAGCTGGGATGTTCTGAGCGGTGCTGTTCGCGTTCCCGGAAACAAAGTCGTTGTGGCCGGCGGGGGTCTGGTCGGATGTGAAACGGCGCTATACCTGGCCGGACAGGGAAAGGCCGTCACAATCATCGAAATGACGGCCGAGCTTGCCTGCGACATGGAGCCCATCACACGATTCGACTTTCTCACCGAGCTGCTCCCCCAGGCGGGGATCGAGGCAATGGTGAAGCTGGTCATATCCGAGATCACCGACAGCGGCGTGGTGGTGCTCGACCGATGGGGCAACAAGTCGCTTGTCGAGGCCGACAATGTGGTGATGGCTCTGGGGGCGTGCCCGGTGGACACGCTGGCGAAATCCGCTCGGGCGTATGCACCGGAGATCTATACTGTCGGGGATTGCTGCAGGCCCCGCAAGATCATCAACGCGACATTCGAAGGAGCGTCCATCGCCCGCCTGATCTGACGCCGCAGACAGCCGGAACCGATGACAGGCCGGTTTATCCGGACTTCGGATGTGCATCCGTAACAACCGAGTTCCCGGCATCCGGGCCGGAAGCATGCTCATGACGATGTCTGAAGCATGATGAAGGGTCCAATCATCGCAAGGGGAGTTCATTCGGATGACACCTCGTATGCCTGGCTGAAAGGGGTTTTCTCTTCTTCCCCTCCCCTGAGGGCGCCACTTTTTGGGCCAAAGAGAGGATACAACAAAAGGGATATGACCGAATAGTTCCTTGATACCCCGCTGCCTGGTCTAAGCGGCGCCACATACTGCATGACGTCGCTTGAGATCGACGAGCTCAGGAACCGTGTGATGTGGGAAAGGGCGGGGCGGTGGCGGTAAGGCTTGAAGGTGCCGCCAGCCCGAGCATCATGGGAAGGATGCTTTGGTTTCCCTTTCCGAACAGGGGTTCATTTCGTGCGGATGAGGTTTTTTTCGGTGATGTTCAGCCGGGATCTCGAAATCGGGAGACAACCCTTGACAGGGGTGCTATCATTCAGCATACCGGATGAAAAGTTCGAAAGGATCGTGTGGCATGTCTGAAAAGATGTATCTGGCGTTCTGTGTTCATTCTCATCAGCCCGTGGGGAACTTTCCCAGCGTTTTCGAAAAGGGCGCCCGGGACTGCTATCTGCCGCTGCTGCGCATCCTGGCGGATTACCCCGACATCACCATGACCCTTCACTACACCGGTCCGCTCTGGGAGTGGTTCGAAGAGCACGATCCGGAGTTCTTCTCCCTGCTGAAACCCCTTGCAGAGCGCTCCCAAATTGAGCTCATGGGGGGCGGATTCTACGAGCCTATCCTGCCCGTGATTCCCGAGGCCGACGCCCGTGACCAGATCGAGTTCATGAGCGTATATCTCCAGGAGCATTTCGGCTCCAGGCCCAGAGGCATGTGGTGCGCCGAGCGCATATGGGACCCGGGGGTTCCGAAAAAAATCTCCGGCTCAGGCATCGAGTACACCCTGCTGGACGACAGTCATTTCCTCTCGGCAGGGCTTTCTCCCGACGATGTCCACGGCTATTTCATCACCGAACGGGAGGGACACTCCCTGAAGGTGTTTCCCATCGATATGCGTCTTCGCTATCTCATTCCCTTCAGGCAGCCGCACGAGGTAGTCGACTATCTCCTGCAGATGAAGAAAAAGGGTGTGAGAATACTGACCTATGGCGACGATGGAGAGAAGTTCGGCATGTGGCCCGGCACCCATAAGTGGGTGATCGAAGAGGGATGGCTCAGGAAATTCTTCGATGAGATACGCAGATTCTCCTCCGAAATCGAGCTCATTCCTCTGTGCCGCGTGGTGGACAGCTTTCCTCCCAACGGGCTTGTCTACCTGCCTACCGGGTCGTATCAGGAGATGATGGAGTGGAGCCTTTTCGCAGAACAGGGAAGGCAGTACGAGGATCTCGTGAAGCAGGCCCGGGACAACGGTGTCTGGGAGAGCCGGCGCGCATTCCTGAGAGGCGGAATGTGGGACAACTTCTTTGCGAAGTATCCTGAATCGAACCTCATGCACAAAAAAGGCATGAAGATCAGCAACCTGGTCCGCACATACGGCCCTTCCAGAGATGCGCTGCGGCATCTCCTCATGGCGCAGACAAACTGCCCGTACTGGCACGGGCTCTTCGGCGGAGTTTATCTAAGCCACCTGAGGCACGTGGTGTACGAAAACCTGCTTACGGCGGAGTCAATCATCGATGAGGCTCGGTTCGGCAGCGATATCTGGCGCATGGAACGCATCGATCACGACCTCGACGGCACTGAAGAGATCCTGGTTTCGAGCAGGAGGTTCAACTGTGGCTTCTCGCCACGGCACTGCGCCTCGGTCTTTGCCCTGGAAGACAAAGCCGCGAAGTGCAATTTTTCCAACATCCTCATGCGGCATGAGGAAATCTATCACCGAAAGGTCCTCGATCCCGAAGCACCGCGTCAGGAAGGCCAGAGCAAAGAACCGCTGTCCATCCATGATATCCCGCACGAGACCCCCGGGGAATACCGGGACCTCCTGGTTTACGACACCTACCCCAAATATTCTTTCCTGACTCACTGCCTCGACGGCCCCCCTCCCTGGGACTCTCTGCTGAAGAAGAACATGCTCCAGGAATCTCTGAGCGTCCGCCTCCCCTTTGTGTACGTATCGCATTGCGAGTCAGAGGAAGCTTTTACCTTACACTTCAAAGCCCTGGGGGAATCCGTCGGCATCGAAAAGTCGTACCGGCTCTTCAAGGAGGGCCGGATCGAGGTCTTCCACACGATCAAGACCTCTCTCGGGGAGATGTGGCTCGCCTTGGAGTTCAACATCATGGTCATTTCCGGCCGGCGCCCTCTTGTTGGCGGTAAGGCGATGGAGCGGGACCGGGGACGATATCAAGCCGGCAGTGTGGAGCTCATGGACGATACCACCAACTCCCGGCTTTCGATCCGGTCGGACACCGAGTGGGATGTCTGCGTGGCGCCGATCGAATGCATCTCGCAGAGCGAGGAAGGGTTCGAAAAAACCTTTCAGGGATGGAGCATATATTGGATAAGAAAGGTCGAAGGGGATATTCCCGGGATTGTGCTCGAAATCTGCTGAATATGCCGGTATCGAGGAAGGTCCCGGTTGTGGACAGGAGGGTTGCGACCACCGGCGGCTCGTACTTCCCGTATGCCACCGGTTTCATCGCAAGGCACGTGGGGTCCGCCTCCATTCGGCAGATACCGCCGTGCGTGCATCGGGGATGCCTTTTCTTCCTCTCCTTCTAAAGGAGAGGGTACAGGAGGAGAGGGAGGCAAAAGAGGCCTTCGGTCCCCCGCTGCTCGGCCTAAGGGGTATATTATCCAAGTGCCCGGGCGGGTTGAAACGGACCGCAGAGACATACGATAGTCCGGCAGCGCCGGAGGATACCGCTGGTATTGACCAAACTCACTATATGAAAAAAGGAGCGTTTTTCTTTTATGCCCAGATTTTTTGCCGATATCCGGAGACAGACAGAGGCGGTTATCGAGGGAAAGGATGTCCGACACATCCTCGGGCCTCTGCGCAGGAAAATCGGGGATGAGCTTTTCATCCGGGATCAGGAGAAGGGGTATCGGGCGCGGATCACGGATGCCGGCCCAGACAGGATAACCCTGGAGATTCTCTTGTCCCAGGAGCTGCATGAGAGGTGCTCCTGTGCAGTACGTCTCGGGATGAGCCTCATCGATCTGAAGGACATGGACGATCTGATTCGCTGTGTGACCGAGCTGGGTGTTTCCGAGATTCACCCCCTCGTCTCGGCGCGATCCAATGTCAGGGATATCGGCGAAAAAAGGATGCAGCGCTGGCGGCAGATCATCCTGGAAGCGGTCAAGCAGTGCGAGCGGCGGTCGATCCCTATGATCCATGAGCCGCGTATGCTTCAGGATTTTCTGCAGCACAACGCCCCTGCCTGGACATGCAGGCTGGTCGCATCACTCTCGTCCGATGCCTGCCTGGGAGATTACCGGGGACGGGAGGCCGGTGTGCTCATCGGTCCGGAAGGGGGATTCACGGATTCCGAGGCACGGATGATACTGTCCTCGGGGTTTATCCCCGTGCACATGGGAAAGACCGTCCTGCGCTCATACACGGCTGCGCTGACGGCGGTCGGCGTCCTGGCCATGTAGACGCCTGAAGCCGGCGCTCCCGCAGTGAAAGGACAATGTCTGCAGGAGAGTGCCGCTACTGGCTCCCCCCGCTTTCGATCTTGGCCATAAGCTCCTGGGCGGCCTGCCGTTCGTCAAAGGCCGCCTCGGCGTCGAGAGCCTTCTCCACATACTTCCTCGCCTCAGGATTCCTGCTCAGCTCCACCAGCGCAAGGGCCATGTGATAATTAATGGACGGTTCTTCCGGAAGCTTCTCGACGGCGAGCTGGAACTGGGCAAGGGCATTTTCGATAAGGCCCTTCCTGAGATATACGTATCCGAGCGTATCAGCGATCCGCGCGTCTTCGGGGAACTGGTCTTTGGCTATCTGCGCGAGCCTGAGAGCCTCGTTGAGATCGCTCGATTTTCCGCTCTGAACGAGAATCCAGGAGAGGTTGTTCGCCGCCAGGGCGTTTTTGGGGTCTCGCTCGAGGATGTAGGAATACACTTTCTTTGCGTCCGAGACCCTTCCCTGGCTCTGGTTGAGAAGGGCGAGCATGGTGGCTGCTCTGAGATCGTCGGGTTTGGCATGGACGAGGCCTTCGTACTCGTCGATGGCCTGGCGAATCATGTTGTTGCGCGCATAGAACTGGGCAAGGGCATGGTAGAGCGATGTATCGTCCGGACCCAGCCTGATTGCCTCCTTCATCTCGCTCAGGGCGCCCTGAACATCGCCCGAGGTCTCCATGAGCCGGGCGACGATCATATGGCAGTATGAAGAATTGTGTTTCTGACATGCGCCCCTGATTTTTTGGATCGTCTCCTGATTCGAGATCACAGAGGGCGCTATGCTTGTGAAGAGGGTGAGGGCCTGGGGTTTTTCCGGGAAGAGATCGACCGCCTTCTCGGCATACCGGTAGGCGGTTTTCTTATCGCCCTTCGAAAGGGCGATAAGGCTCTGGCTGTGCAGCGCCTGCCAGCTGTCCGGAGATGACTTCTTCAGAGATTCCACATATGATGAAGCCTGTGCCGTCTGGCCTGTCCTGAGTGCCGACAATGCGCCGATGTACATGATATCCGGGGTGGCGGCGGAATTGTCCGCCAGGAGAGTGACCTCCGAGAGGGCCTCCCTGAATTTCCCTTCCATGAAATGGACTTTGGCCATGGTGCCGTGCAGTGCGGGATTGTCCTTGTATTCCTGCAGCGATTTCTCCACCAGGTCGCGCGCCTTTTGCAGATCGCCCTTCATGAGGTATGCCTGGGCCGTCGGCACTGCAACGTCCGGCCTCTGCGGGATGCTCTTGATGAGAGTGTCGAGGGTGTCCAGGGCCTTCTGGGGGTTGTCTTGCTGGAGGTAGATCCGGGCCAGCATGACCCGGGAGGTAACGGCATTGGGATCCTTTTCGAGGGTTTCGGCAAGGATCTTCTGCGCGCCGGATGGGTCGCCTTTTTCCAGGAGCAGCTGGGCGATCACGGTTTTCGCGGCAGTGGTGTCCTCGATCTTCCGAGCGGTTTCCGCCAGGGCGATGGCTTGGTCGAGGTTCCCTTTCTGCTGCATAATGCCTGATTCCAGCAGATACGGGCTCGGATCGTTGGGGAATTTGGCCTTGAGCTCGGAAATCAGAGCAGTGAAAAGGTCGTCCATGCGATGGCCTGCATAGAATCGGGCGAGGGCGATGCCTGCATTGATATTGTCGCCCTCCACCCGGTAGGCGTCCTCGGCCCACTCGCGTGCGCGCTTGATATCATCCTTGAAGGCATAGATGTCGCTGGCAAGGAACCGTATCTTGGAGGATTCAGGATAAAGGGACGAACCGCTGGAGAGGAGCGCCAGGGCGTCTTCAACTCTGCCTGTTGCCATGTACATCTGTACGGCGTTGATGATAGTCGCCTCCAGGGGCTTGGGATCCTTGAGCAGCCCGTCCATGATGGCGACGGCCTCCTTCTGTTTGCCGCTCTGGAAAAGGGCCTGCGCAAGCATCTCCTGTGCCTTTCTGTTTTCCGGCTCATATTCGAGTATTATCGATGCCTGCTTTTCCGCCAGGTCATATTTCCTGGCAAGGAGTTGGATGGATGTGAGATATTCGTGCGCCTTCGTATTTCTTGGGTCGATGCCGACCGCCCTGGAAAACGCCTTGTATGCGTCGCTGGCCTTCATCATCTTGAGCTGTATCTCGCCTAAGGTGACGAGGGTCTGTGCATCGTCGGGTGCGATCTGGAGCGCGTTCTGAAACTCGATTGCCGCCTCTGCGTACTTTTCTTTTTCCATGTACGACTGGGCGCTTCTCAGGTATGCTTCTCTCTTCTCTTCAGGGCTCTTGCTGCATCCGCCCGCCAGGAGAAGACCGGGGATCAAAAGGGCAAGGAAGATACCGGTGAAACGTTTCATATCACCTCCATATCATTTACTGCAGGGAAAATACCACAGATCCGAACAAAGGGAAAGGAATATGCTTCGAAGGTCTGCACATGCAGCCGGGTGGCCGTACGGCTTTCAGCTCTTCAGGAGAGCCGTAAGAAGCGACCTTTCCTTGACTTCTTCAGGCCGAGATACTATCTATCAGATTAACTGAATGCTGGAGGAACCATGATATTCGATCCGCTGTATATCATCATGATTTTGCCTGCACTGCTCCTGAGCATTTACGCTCAATTCAAGGTGAAATCGACGTATTCGCGATTCTCGAAGGTTTCTACCTACCGGGGGATCACCGGGGCCCAGGCGGCCCGCGAAATACTGCGATCGGCCGGGGTGCACGGTGTGGACATCGAGCTCACACGGGGCTTTCTTTCGGATCACTATGATCCCCGTTCCCGGGTGCTGAGGCTTTCCGAGTCGGTATACGCGGGGGACTCGATAGCGAGTGTGGGAGTTGCTGCCCATGAGGCGGGCCATGCAATACAGCACGCGCACGGATATGCGCCTCTCAAGCTGAGGAGCGCCCTCGTGCCCGTTTCCTCCTTGGGCTCGAATCTTGCGTGGCCGCTGCTTATCATCGGGTTCATTTTCATGGCGCAGTCTCTCATCCTGGCCGGCATCGTCTTCTTCAGCCTTGCAGTTCTGTTCCAGATCGTCACCCTCCCCGTGGAGTTCAATGCATCTTCCCGGGCTCTTCAGGCTCTCCCGGCTTCAGGAATCCTCTCAGACAGCGAAGTCGCAGGGGCCCGCAAGGTGCTCACCGCTGCAGCGCTCACCTATGTCGCCGCAGCGACGGCCGCTGTCCTGCAGCTGGTGTATTTTCTCCTCAGGGCGGGTGTTCTGGGCAACGATGACTGAGTGAGGGAGGGCATCATCAGGCCGGAGGAGGACAGCGAGCTTCTGCTTGAGAAAGATCGACCAGGAGTCGGCTCCGGAGCTGAGCGGGCCTCGGGATCGCCTGTAGTGAAACCTCATGAACATTCCATCACCCGATGACGGTGCAGCCTTGTGCGCCCCGTACCATGGACAGGCTGGCAAAGGGCATTATTCAATTTATATCAGACATCCAATTTGACGATGTAAGAGGTAATGACTAGGAGTTTTTACTCAGCCGCTTTACTGTTTGTCTTCGACCTGGCGGTCGCAGCGGGCGCCGTATTTTTCGCCAAGTATATCGAGAGATGGCTGCCGGGCGTATCTCTCCCGGACGAGCTCCTGTGGCTCAAGGGGAGCATTTACGCCTCAGTGGGAGTCGTGTGCTTCTATTTTCAGGATCTTTACAACTGGAAATACTGGCGGAGAACCTCGGAGCTCACCTCGTCGATTCTTCTGGGCGGAGGGCTGGCACTGATCGTGCTGGCGCTCATCTATTACATCATCCCTACGGTCGGCCTCGAGCGCAATGTGCTCTTGGGCGCGCTTTTCATCACGCTGGCCGCGTCATTTGCCATCAGGGCTGTGTACCTGAAGTTCCGGTTCATCGACCGCAGGGGCACCAGGGTCGTGGTGCTCGGGGATGGCGACAACGCAAAGTTTCTCTTCAGGGAAATCCGCGCCGGCGGGTATCCGGTCACGCTGGAAGGCTATATCGGCAGAAACAACTGGGACCTCGCTTCCCGGTGCCTGGGGGATGTATCTGATATGCACCGGGTCATCAAGGAAATCGAGCCGGACCTCCTGGTGGTGGCTCCAGATGGATGGCGGGGGACACTGCCCATCGATGACCTGCTGCATATCAAGCTGACCTCGTGCGACGTCATCGACGCGCCGAGTTTCTATGAGCGTGTGACCGGGAGAATCCTCGTGGAGGAGATCCGCCCGAGCTCCATCATCTTTACCCGCGGCTTCTTGAGCTCTCCGGTACAGGATGCCTTGAAGAGAGGATTCGACATATTCTTCGCCCTTCTGGGGATTGTAACGACGCTCCCCATCATGGCGCTGACCGCCCTGGCCATCCGCCTCGACTCTCCCGGGCCGATCTTTTATCTTCAGCAGCGTGTAGGAAAGGACGGCAGAGACTTTAACCTGATCAAGTTCAGGTCCATGAGGCAGGACGCGGAAAAGAAGGGCCCCCAGTGGGCGTCACAGAACGATCCG
>DCDF01000141.1 GCA_002316295.1 Syntrophaceae bacterium UBA1062
AAGGTAAAGGAATGTCTGATGGGGCTGCAGCTTGTCGATCCCTCACGGATTTATCTCGTCGAGAAAAACAGCCTTGCCCCCGAGGAAAAGGAAGGTGCGGGGAAGTCCCGGGCTGAGCTGACGCTCAAGTAATCCATTCTCCGGTTCCGCCGCCCTGGCGACATGGGTTTCGACCCTCCGTACCTGCCGGAGGGAACTCGAAAGAGGGTACACGAACATGGATATCACGGGAGGGATCTCGAGGTTCGCCGGCTTTTTGACAACCGATATCTGGCGGGTCCGCATGGAAAACCTGCACGGTGCGAAGAAGCACCTGGTCCGCTCATTGCGGATCGTTCTCATCGCCGCAGAAAAATTCTTCGAAGACCGCTGCACGCTTCGCGCATCATCGCTCACCTTCTTCTCTCTGCTCAGCGTTGTCCCGGTTCTCGCCATGGCCTTTGCCATCGCCACCGGCTTCGGGCTCCAGAACAGGCTGGAGCAGCTGATTTTCGAGCAGTTCGCCGGACAGGAGCAGGTGATCTCGCGGCTGGTGGATTTCTCACGCAACCTCCTGCAGAAAACCAGCGGGGGATACATTGCGGGTGTGGGCGCAGCCTTTCTGTTCTGGGCGGTGATCAGCATCATCGGCTCGGCCGAGGAGTCGTTCAATCATATCTGGGAGATCAGGAAACCGAGAACGATCGGCAGAAAGCTCACCGACTATCTCGCCGTCATGCTCATCTCGCCGCTCCTGTTCGTCGTATCGAGCAGTGCGACCGTCCTGATCATCACGCAGATCAACCGGCTCCTGGAGACGTTCGGCATTCTCGGGATCCTCTCTCCTTTCTTCACCGTCCTCATCCGGATCATACCGCTTGCCCTTATCTGGATGCTGTTCATCTTCATCTACCTGTTCCTGCCCAACGTGAAAGTGCACTGGTCATCAGGAATCCTGGGTGGCATCATCGCAGGGACCGCATTCGCCATCCTGCAGTGGGCGTACATCTATTTCCAGATCGGGGTCACCTACTATAACGCCGTCTACGGCAGCTTCGCTGCCCTGCCCCTGTTCGTCATCTGGCTGCAGCTCAGCTGGTACATCGTTCTCTTCGGCGTAGAGCTTTCGTATGCGCACCAGAATGAAGAGTACTTCGAATTCAGGCCGGACATCCGCAAGGTCAGCCACTCGTTCAGAAGGATCCTGAGCCTCATGATCATGCACCTGGTGGTGAAGAACTTCTCCAAAAGCAACCCGCCTCTGAACGGACGGCAGATATCCAGCAGGCTGGAGATTCCTCTCAAGCTGGCACAGGACCTGCTCGACGATCTCACGGCGGCATCGCTGCTCACCGCGATCCCCACCGAGGAATACCGGCAGTGCGCATATCAGCCCGCCCGCCCTATCGACACCATCAGCATCCTGAATGTAATCGAGGCGTTGGAGAGCAGGGGCGGTTTTTCGACGCCGGTGGCCCACAACGAGTCCTTCAAGAGCCTGTCGCATGCACTGACGGAGTTCTCTGAGACGATCAAGAGTTCGCCTGAGAACAGGCTGCTCAAAGATATCTGAGATACATTTCTGAAATTTTCCGTTACCGGACGTGCGGATGTCGGCGGGAAAACAAACCGTCCCAGACCCCGCACAGCGGAGGCTCGGGACGGTTTATGCAGTGCGGAGATTACTGAAACACCTCGGCCGTTTCTTCCTCCGGCTCTTCTCCCTCTATTCCCTTTTCTTTTTCAGCCGCAGGCTCCTTCACGGGATCGCCCGCCAGGTATTCGACCTCTTCGGTCGTACCGTCCGGATAGGTGACAGTCACCTTGCCGTGAAGCTTGCCCTCCTTGAATCCGCCGGCGCACACCCTGCCGTCGGAGAAAGTGAACGTGCCTTGTCCCTCATATGCATCGTTCCTGAAATCGCCCTCGTACCGGGAGCCGTCTGGGAACGTGTAGACTCCTTTGCCTTCCATACGGTCGTCCACGTACTCCCCCTCGTACACCTCACCATTGCTGTACGTGAACGTTCCTGTTCCGTGCCGCTTGTTGTCCGCGAACCCGCCTTCGTATGTCCTGCCGTCGGCCAGTGTCAGCTCGCCCCGTCCATGCCATTTGTCTTCAACGAACTCGCCCCTGTAGACAGTGCCGTCCTGGTATCGGTACGTGCCCTTGCCATGGAGCCTGCCATCCTTGAACCCTCCTTCGTACCAGCGGCCGTCGGGGTAGGTCATCCTGCCCTGTCCGTTCTTCTTTCCCCGCTCGTACTCACCGGAAAAGAATCTGCCGTCCGCGAAATAGTACCGACCTTTTTCATGGGGTATTCCATTTTCGAACTCGCCGATGTACTTCGACCCGTCCTCATAGACGTATGTACCCGAGCCGTTTCCGCAATTGCCTTCGATGCAGCCCGTTGCGCCGGCGTGAGAGAGAGCAGGAGGCAGCAGCACGCATCCGAGCGCCAGAATAACGACCGGAATGTAGAACGATTGTTTCGGGATCCGCCCTGTCATCAGATTTCCCCCCTTTTTCATGTATGTCTCTGGTAATGAAACCATGTAACCCTTTCATTTTCCCAGAAATAATTGCAACATCCATACCATGGAGACCGACCTTTCGAGCCCGCGATCCCAGAGGTGCGGGGTGCGGGCATACCATGCCTTGCTTTGATTTCTCCGTTTACATATTATACTCTGCATAGAGAAGGGTGAATAGGAGGAATATGGGCGCACATACAGGGGCTTTCTTTGATTTCGACCGGACGCTGCTGGCGGAGAACAGCCCCAAGCTCGGTATCCGGTATCTCTGGGACATGGGGCAGGTCTCGATCTTCTACGTAATGAAGATTGTCTTCGCCAACTGGTTTTATCAGAAAAACCTGGTGTCGGAGGCCGCCATGGCGAGGCTGCTCCTATCCTTTTACCGGAACAAAGACCTCGCGCCCTTCGAAGCGGGCGCAGCCGACTACTACCGCGAAGTCCTCAAGCCCCACCTTGCGCCCAACATCGTCTCGCACGCGCGGGAGCACAGAAAGCGCGGGCACGTGCTCGTGCTTGTCTCTGCCGGTATACGCTATCTCCTCAAGCCTGTTGTGGAAGACCTCGAGTTCGATCACCTGATCTGCACCGACCTGAAGGTGGGGAGCAACGGTCTGCTCACCGGAAAGTCGCACGGTTCGGTGTGCACGGGCGAGACCAAGAGAAAGGCTGCCACCGAGCTTTCCGAGAAGCTGGACATAGATCTCTCCCGCTCGTACGCCTACGGCGACCATCACGCGGACATCCCCCTGCTCGAGATGGTCGGCAATCCCCGCGCCGTGGAGCCCACGAAGCAGCTCCGGCAGGTGGCTCTGCAGAGAGGCTGGCCCATTCTCACGCACCGGTAGCGGCGAGTCACGGGCGTTGACAGCCGTTCTTGATTCAGGGGCTGCTGTGCTTATGATGATTCTTCATGGATGCAACCGTTATGGAGGACCCGGACATGAACATGCGAAAGTATCTCCCGGCCGGGCTGATTCCGGCCGTACTGTTTCTGGCCTCGTCGTGTGCGCCGTCCCTGTGCACGGAGCTGCGTCAGGGTGTTGACGAATCCGCGCTGCTCCCCATGGTCATCCAGAACCCTCAGAGTTATGAGGGCAAACGCGTGATGTGGACCGGCCTGATCCTGAATACGACCCCCCGGCGGAGCGGGACCGCGATCGAAATACTCGAAAAGCCCCGCACCAAAGACTGCAGGCCCGAGAGCGGAGACATGACCGGCGGAAGATTCATCGCTCTTCACCAGCGGTTTCTCGACCCGGCGATCTACTCCAGGGGAAGGGAGATCACCGTGATCGGCACCATCTCCGGGACCGAGGCCGGGCCCATAGGCGATTACCAGTACACCTACCCCGTGGTCTCCATGACGAATCACATCCTGTGGCCGATGACGAAAAAGAGCTACGACTACTGGCCCAGGACGTATTACTCCCCGTATTACCCTTTTTACGACCCCTTCTACCACCCCCTGTGGCGGCCCTGAAAACGGGCTCCTCCCGCTTGGCGGGCATTGGCTCAAGAGCAGGCGGCTCCCTTCCGCCTCCGTTATCGTGATTCTTCCATCAAAGAGCGGTATACGCTGAGAAAGCAGGCCTCGCCTTGCCGTGATACCGTGAGAAAAGACTGGATTCTTCAATGCCGCCATGATAGGCATTATCGATACCGGCCGCATCGGACTGCATCGTGGAAAGGCGCCGGGATGCGGCGGCCGGCGCAGAGGATGAGGTGCCGCTCGTTAACCTTGCCCGCCGGGGCGCCGATATCAACGAAAGAGTATGAAGCTCATCTATGCAACCGACATTCACGGCGACTTCGAGAAGGTGAAGAGCCTCCTCTTCGAGACCGTTGCCGACGTGTATATCATTGCGGGCGACCTGATCGACATCCCCTTTTACAACATGGCCGCCTCCATCCGCTATCACGAGCTCCAGTCGTATTTCAACGGCCTGCGCAGGAAGATGGGCGCGGAGCACATGCTGATCGAGGATTTCGTGGACGAGCTCCTGGAAGATCCGCAGATCGCGGAAGAGGTTGAGGAGAAGGGCACCCGGTACCAGCAGCTCACCATTCGCGCACGCAGGGTGATGCAGCAGAAGTACAAGGTGCTCAAGGACATCTTCTTCTCCAAGCAGACCTCATCCATCTACTGCCTTCCGGGCAACTACGACATGGACCTCAAGTTCACCTCGCTGCACGACAACGATCTGCACCTGCACTGGTTCGTCGAAGACGGGCTCAAGATCAGCGGCTACGGCGGGGCCGACGTGTGGACCGCAGGCATTCCGGAGCGCTATATCGTGAAGTATCAGGCGGGGAAAGGCGCGGACGAGAAGAACAACGAGATGTACCGCTTCTTCCGCGCGGTGAAGCCGGACATCATCGTGACGCACCAGCCCGCATGGGGCATCCACGACAAGGCATCCTACGCCGGGCCGGTGGGTTCGCCCTCGCTGCGCACCTATTGCGACTCGAACCCTGTGATGCTCTGTCTCTCGGGCCACGCCCACCACGCCTGGGGCGTGCAGGCCGTGGGGGGCACCCTCTACCTCAACCCCTCGAACTTCGGGGAGGTCACCCAGGTGAACGGAGAGGTCTTCGAGGGCGGGTTTTTCCACCAGATCGAGATCGAGGACCGGCAGGTGCGCAAGATCATCCTCCGCAAGGTGAGCGGCGAGAAGATCTATGACGTGGCCGACTACTACCCGGAAAACGGCGCATGGGTCGAGGAGATCATCGACCGGGAGCGCCGCCGCGCCCTCAAAGATCGGCGCAACTGCGATACAGAGGTGGAGAAGTATTCACACATCCCGGAGATCGAGCTCTTCAACGAGATCAAGAAATTCTTCCGGTCATTCCAGACCGCGGAGACCGAGTACCGCATAGACGTCATGGAAGAGGTGGCGCACCTGCTGGACGACCGGATTCAGGGCCATATCGCCATGGACGTGATGGGCTCGGTGAACATGGGGGTGTCGCAGCAGAGCTCGGACATCGACTTCGTGCTCTACCTCAGGTGCGAGCACGACTGCTTCGACGGGGTGGGCAAGTGCCCCCACCTGATCAAGGCCAGAGAGATGATCAGGGACGTGCTCCCTGACACGTACGAGTTCCAGATCCTCGACTGCATCAACCTCAGCCTGGTCGAGAAGAGCATTCAGGAAAAGAACTACGAGTGCTCCGCCACCCAGCGGTTCGTGGCCTACCGGTCGATGTGCAGGCCCATCAACTACCGGGTGATCGCGCCCATCGAGGACATGCTCAACCAGGACATGCTCTTCAGAAAAGAGCTGGAAGGGAGCGTGCAGTCATACCTGAAGATCTTCTCGTCATCGTCTCCTCACATGATGTCGCTCAAAAAGTACGAGGCGCGTCTGGGCGCCATCGGCATCAAGCTTCCGGAATCCATACGGACAAAGATCAGGCAGCACATAAACGGCGAGGGCGGGTGATCATTTCGCCCGGCCTTTTCCTTATCATCTGCACAGAGAAGGACAGATCGTCTGAAGGAAACGAGGAGGAAAGCACCATGTTCACAATCAGCCCGGAAGCCGGGGAATATATCAGAAAGAAAGGCGGGGCTCTGACCCTGTTTATGGAGACCAACCATTCCACCGGCGGGTGATGCGCATCGCGGAATGTGATTACCCGCACCCCTGCGGTCCGCATGGGCAAACCATTCGACGATATGGACAGCCGCTTCACCGAGCACCGGCAGGGCGGCATCACCATCCTGGTCTCGAAAGACGTCATTCCTGACAGGCCTGACGGCGTCATCAGCATCGGTCTGCGAAAGTTCCTGCTGTCGCGGGAGATCACGGTGAGCGGCGCCCGGTCCACCGTCAGCGAGGCCTGATCCCCGATACAGGTCTTCACCCCTGCAGTGCGACAGGCTCGAGCCTGGAGACGCTCACTCCCTGATCCCGCTCAGAACAGCCCAGAGAGGCCCCTCATGGAGAAGGGCCGCCCTTCCGAACCCCGCATCGCGCATCACGCTCAGGTAATCATCCAGGGAATGCCCGTGAACCCCGCCCATGATGGACGCCGCCTGCTCCACGAATATCGAGAGCCAACTTTCCCTGCGATAATAGGCTGCAGCGGCAAACCTCCCGCCCGGTCTCACCACCCTCCCCGCCTCCTTCAGGGCTTTCTCCATATCCGGAAACAGATGCAGCGCCGCGCCGCACAGGGCGGCATCCACACTTCCATCTTCCAGGGGCAGGTCGAGGGCGTCTCCATGAATCAGGAGACTGTCTTCACAGCCTTGGGCGTCGAAGCGCCTTCCCGCGTACGTGAGCATGGTCAGGGAAAGGTCGAGCCCGACGACGAAGCATCCCGGAAATTCCGACGCGATCATCCTGCCGTAGATTCCGGTGCCGCATGCGATATCGAGCACGACGTCGCCTGCCTGAGGGCGGAGCGACGTCATGATCATATCCGCTTCCTCGTCGAACGTCAGGCCCATGAATATCCGAAGCAGGGGGTTGCGCCTCCAGAGCATACTGTCATAGATCGGGACGACGAGACCCGACTCCATGGCATGCTGGGGGATCGACAGGGCAGAGCCCCTTTGGGGAGTGAGATCGACGAGCCTGCCCTCGAACGGATACACGGTGCCGCATGCAGAGCACCCGACAGTGTTTTCGGACGCCTCCCCCAGTTTTCCCTGCCTGCACCTGGGGCAGATCAATCTGATCCTGCGGAATATGCCTTCCTGATTCTCCATGCGTCTCTCTTTTTCGGATATCTCTGATAGTAATGGGGCAGGGATTCCAGCGCAAGGTGGGATTCGGAGACGGCGGCGGTTTTTCAGGGCATAGTGCCTGTCCCCCGGGAAGTCCTCTCGAGACGGGCGGTATAAGAGGATCGATAGGATACACGAATGTGCGGCCGGAATGAAAACAGGACAGCCGTTGCCGACAGGCAATCTTTTCGCTTCAGCAATGAAATCGACAACTCTCTTCACATCTTTGAGCCTGAAGTGATAGATTATCAGGCTGGATGACGGCTGCACCGCGATGACATGCACAGCGGCCGTTTCCCGTTTTGGAGCACGGCCGCACGACAATGACCGGCCGAAAAGGGAGGACGCATGAAAAGCGCGTATGTTCACGGATACGGCCCCAGGGAGAACATCCGACTGCAGGATCAGGCGTCGACCCTCGTCGAGCTCCTGCACTCGGACACTTTCTATCCCGAGGGCAGCACGGTGCTCGAAGCGGGATGCGGGGTGGGAGCCCAGACGGTCACTCTTGCCGGAAACAGTCCCGGAGCTCTGATCACTTCGGTCGACATCTCCGAAGAGTCGATCTATCGGGCCCGACGAACGGTCGAGGCGGCAGGCGTCACGAATGTGAGATTTCTGCAGGCCGACATCTTTCACCTGCCTTTTGAGGAAAGGTCGTTCGATCACGTGTTCGTCTGTTTCGTGCTCGAGCATCTGCCCTCACCTGTCGAGGCGCTGAAGAGCCTGAAACGACTCATCAGGCCGGGCGGCACCGTCACGGTCATCGAGGGCGACCACGGCTCGGTGTATTTTCACCCGGACAGCGAGGACGCCAGAAGGGCAATCCGCTGCCAGATCGAGCTCCAGTCGCGCTCGGGCGGCAACGCTCTGATCGGCAGAGAGCTTTACCCCCTGCTGTGCAGCGCCGGGTTCTCCCGCGTGCGAGTCTCTCCCCGCATGGTGTACGCCGACGCATCCAAACCGGAATTGGTGGAGGGGTTCACGAAGAAGACGTTCACGGCAATGATCGAGGGTGTGCGGGAAAAGGCCATCGAGCACGGGCTGACAGACGCAGACGCCTTCGACAGGGGTGTGCGTGACCTCTACCGCACCGCTCAGCCCGACGGAGTGTTCTGCTATACCTTTTTCAAGGCATGTGCTGATATCTGTTGACAGACGAATACGAATCTTCCATTTGTACAGGCCGGTATGGGTCCGGTTCCGGCGATTGTCATCCGTCCTGTAATCCGGCCGGTCATCGGCTCGATCATCTGCGCAACCGAGACCTTGTGGTCTGCCTCACGATAGACGTTCCGATCCCCGCATCTCTTTGAGGAAAGCGGCTGCAGGGGCATATTCTCGCTCATCACCAAGCCGGGCTTCGTCATCCTCGCGGGCGTGATCGCGCAGCCCCCCTCGCCGGAAACTGCTGATCGACCACTCACAGGGAATGCTCCGAGAGGGCCGTCCGCTTTCCCCGGGGCACATGGCGGACAGAGTCACTGGAGCGGTTGTTTCCGGAGCTTGCGTACAGGGCGGGGGGCCGATAAAAAAATGGGCCTGGCACCGTCCGGGTTCCAGGCCAAACAAGTGGCGTCATTTCGTTTTCTTTTTCGGTTCTGCTTTTCCGGATACATGCAACTCTTGCGCAAGCGCGTGTCCGGATTGTTCCGTATATATTTCCGCTCTCCCCGTCCTCCGGGTGAAAAACCGGGCTATGCGGCGGTTCGGCCCGCAGGAGGCACGTGCCCGGTGTTATGAATGTGTCCCGGAAGGAGAGGAGAGATTGTCTGCAGCACTTTGTTCTCTTCGTCTCCGATGCTGCTCTCCGAACTATCACAGCTGCAAAACAGTGCTGAAAATTTTTGCAACGAATATGCCAGAAAACCGCGCCATTCCAGCGCCAGCGATTCCTTGAATTTTTTTTGCCGCCTCGTTTCCTCGAGCACCGAGATTGTTACAATTTTGTCACCCCTGTGTACGAAAAGCGCTCATGCACCTGCTGCAAAACCTCTTTGCGAGAAGGATGACGTCTGTCGTGCACCCCCCTCGGGGCGTTCGATCTCAGGGGCATTGCGCGGTGAGGGAATATGCTCTATGCTCTTTTCACGATGTTTCTGCCGACCACGAGAGAAGAGATGAACGCCCTGGGATGGGACCGGCCGGATGTGATCCTGGTCACCGGCGACAGCTACATCGACCATCCCTTGTCCGGAGCCGCGCTCATCGGCCGTGTGCTCATGGATGCGGGCTTCCGGACCGCTGTGATCGCCCAGCCGGATGTCTCCGAACCCCATGACATCACCCGACTGGGCGAGCCGCGTCTTTTCTGGGGGGTGACCGGCGGCAGCGTTGATTCGATGGTGGCGAACTATACGGCCTCGGGCAAGCGCCGCAAGAGCGACGACAACACCCCCGGCGGCATCAACAACCGCAGGCCCGACCGCGCTCTCATCGCCTACACCAACCTCATCAAACGCTTCTTCAAGGGCACCTGCCCCGTCGTCCTGGGCGGGATCGAGGCAAGCGCCCGAAGGATCGCGCACTACGACTTCTGGTCCGACAGCATCCGCAGATCCGTGCTCTTCGACGCAAAGGCCGACATCCTGGTCTACGGCATGGGGGAGAAGGCCGTGCTCGAGCTTGCCCGGAGCCTTCGAGAACGCAAAGAGTTCCGGCGGATCAGAGGCATCTGCTATGCCGCGAACGAGAAGCCTCCACAGTGTACCGAGCTGCCATCCTTCAGCGAGGCGGCCCGCGATAAGGATCTCTTTCTCGAGATGTTTCGATCGTTCTCCGCCAGCTGCGCCGATCCCGGTTCCGGCGCCCTCTGCCAGCTTCAGGACACCCGGTATCTCGTCCAGAACCCTCCTCAGCCGCTGTTGACGACGAGTGAGCTCGACATGATCTACGACCTTGAGTTCGAGCGCGGTCACCACCCCTTCTATGAGAAGATGGGGAGCGTGAAGGCACTGGAGACCATCCGGTTTTCCATCACCACCCACCGAGGATGCTTCGGCGGATGCAGCTTCTGCTCGATCGGCGTTCACCAGGGCCGATCCGTGATCTCCCGGTCAAGGGAGTCCATTATCAGAGAGGCGCAGAGGCTCATTCGCCATCCCGAATTCAGGGGCGTCATCTCGGACCTCGGAGGGCCCACGGCCAACATGTACGCCATGGGCTGCGGCCGCAATGCGGCATCGCCCTGCAAGGTCGGACAGTGCCTGTTCCCCGGAGTGTGCGCGAGTCTGGAGACCGGACACAAGGCGCAGATCGAGCTCCTGCGGGCGATCAGGAGTCTGCCCGGGGTGAAAAAGGCCTTTGTGGCCTCCGGCGTTCGCCACGACCTGGTGATGGCGGACGCGAAATACGGCGAGTGCTACCTCGAAGAACTCGTGAAGCACCACATATCGGGCCAGATGAAAATCGCGCCCGAGCACACGAGCGTGAGGGTGCTCGATCTCATGGGCAAGCCCGGGAATGAGTGCCTCATCGCTTTCAAAGACCTCTTCTACCGCCTCACACGCAAGCACGGTAAAAAACAGTTTCTCACCTACTACCTCATGGCCGCCCACCCCGGGTGCACACTGGACGACATGCAGGAGCTGAAGCGCTTCGCCACGAGCGAGCTCAGGACCAACCCGGAACAGGTGCAGATCTTCACTCCGCTGCCGTCGACCCGGTCTGCGGCCATGTACCATGCCGGGAAAGACCCATGCGGAAAACATCATATCTTTGTTGAGAAAGACCGGCTCCATCGGCAGCGGCAGAAAGACGTGCTCACGGCCAGGGCCGCCATAGGCAAGCCGCGGCGTCCGAAACCCTAGGGCGTGCCCGCGCCGGTCTCCCGGCCGGCCGTCCACATTTCCCGCCGGACAGGAAAAGGCTCGTGGATATTTCGAAGCAGGGATTCCTCCTCCCACGTTTTCTTGAGGATGGCTTCCTTCACAGGCCTGATAAGAGACGGGAAACTCGCCATCCCAAGAGTGATTACCGGTCCCACACCCTCATATGCGGCTCGACGCCTGATCCTTCCAGCTCTCCCCCACGCCCTGCTCGCGCTTCATCCCGAAAAGCCACCGCATCCCCGGGATCCTCAGGATGAGCAGGTGATGTATTGCAAGGGTAAAACCCGCAGACACGACGATCAGGAGGAGATACTTCACCAGGATGCCGGCATGAACGGCATCGATCATGAAATACCCCAGGAACACCACGGGCACCGGATGCAGGATATACACCGGCAATGATGACTCCCGAAGGTAGGAGCATCCTCTTGTCACGCGTTCCAGGTGCGCTTTGGAGAATCCCAGCAGTCCCACTACACAGCACCAGCCTGCAGCAGACGATACCATGAGGATCGCGTGCCCGGTGAGATCAGAAGCCGCCAGCCCGAGCGCGACGAACAGACCTATTCCCAGCATGCCCGCGCGCCGGTATTCCTGGTGGATGGCACGCTCATAGGCGCTGTATCGCGAAATGAGAAATCCCAGGACAAAGTAGAGAAAGAAGTACAGAAAATCAGCCCGGCCGTGGGCGAAAATCCCGGGACCGGTCATCTGCCCGCCCGTGGCAATCCGGATCAGAGAAAGCGGGATGATTGGCAGATATACGAAGGAGGCGCCTATCTTCAGAGGCATGACCTTTCTCCCGAGCAGCCAGGTGAAGAAGGGCCACGACAGGAGGGTGAACAGGAAGAGGTAGGCGAGAAACCACAGGTGCGCCCATGAGAAGATATCGATTCTGGTGAAGAAATCCGGAAGGAATGAGATGAATGACTCTCCGGAAGTCCCGGTTCTCATTGGCCGTCCGCCTGCAAGCTCTGTATAGGCGAGCAGCGGGCAGATGAGAATGCAGCCGGTAAAGAAGGGGACGACAAGCCTCAGAAATCGCTCTCTGAAAGACTCCATGCCGGATCGCGCCTGCAGGGACGCTTTCCGTGACCAGCCGGCCAGGAGGAAAAACAGAGGCGGAAGCCACTGGTAGATGAAAACCGAAATATAACTAAGCGGGCCTGCGCCGCTTATATTTTCTACACGGGGCAGCGGCTCGGCCTCGATTACTCTGGCGGCTGTGAAAACAAAGAGAAGGTACGTGGCGATAATCCGCAACCAGTCGATATCGTTGCGTCTTGTGGGCACTGCCGAATTCATGTTTCCCTCTTGCGCGAGATGAAGACGAGGCGGCTGCAGCAGAGATGAGGCTGTTGAGCAGTTCCGGGTCCTCTCATCCCTCATAGCGTCTAGTATTATAATTCGCACCCCGAAGATATAAGTCAACCTGGGCCGGCA
>DCDF01000079.1 GCA_002316295.1 Syntrophaceae bacterium UBA1062
ACAGACAGGCCAGCGGCCGGTCATCATCACCGAGATCCCCGTCTCCCGGGAAGAGAGAGACAGGAGCTTCGATGAGGTGAAGGCCGAGCTTGCACAGGTTTGCCGGGAGCTCGAGTCAAAGGACTACATCAAGGTGTACAAAATCGAAGGCGGTCTCCATGCACGGCTGGATGCCATGATCGAAAAGCTCGCTTACCGCCCGCCCGTGGTTTCGGGCGAAACAAAGGATCTGTACTCCCTGCTCAGCAACGCTGCGCACTTCTACCGGGTGCTGGGCAGAGAAGATATCCTGCTGCTCAAAGACATTCTCTCCCATGAACGCGACCGGATCGAGCCCCTGATGTCTCTCCTCTTTCAGTATCTCATCAAGGGAAGCAGCGAGCACAAGCTCAATGTCAACATCGGCCAGCTCTACGAGTATGCAGGCTTTTTCCTCAACACGCTGGGAGGCCAGTCGTATCTCTACCGCCGAGACTCTGTCACGAGGACCCTCACGAAGTACTATTCCGTGCTCATCCTCGACATGGCGGACAAGGAAAAGATGAACCCGTACGGCATCGATATCAGGCCTCATCTGACACTGATTCAGGAAGACATGAGGATTCTCGGCGGCCTGAAGAACAGCGGTATCTATCAGGCCAGGCTCAAAGAGATCGAGGCATCGATCATCCGCTGATGCGATCCCGCTCAAGATCCACAGGAAGATGACATGAGCCCTGCGGCCCGGTTTCTCCTGTTCCAGCTCATGATCATCGCTCCCTTCCTCGCCGGGATAGCTTTCCGAAAGCGGATATCGTCGGCCCGGGATCTCACCCGCAGGCTCATCAGGCTCAACCTCGTCCTCATCGAACCCTGTATCGCGATCTGGAGCATCTGGGGGCTGGATCTCAGGCGGGACATGGCGGTGCTCCCGGTGTCCGGCCTGCTCCTCGCTGTGACGGGACTCGTGCTGGGAAGGATGGTTCTCGCCGCATTGCCGCTTCAGGGGAGATCGAAGGCATCCTTTCTCATCAGCTCATCGATCGCCAACCACGGGTTTACCATGGGCACGTTCCTCTGCTTTTTCTTCCTCGGAGAGGAAGGACTGGGGCTTTCATTTCTCTTTGTCTCCTATTTCCTGATCTACGTGTTCACCGTGATCTTTCCCTATGCGAGGTCCGTGTCATCCCCGCTGGAGGACCGCCCGGGCATCAGGGCATATGTTCTGGACATCCAGAACATGCCTCTCCTTGCAGTCGCTATAGCCCTCGTTCTGCACGTGTTCCGGGTCCCCCGGCCGGGGGTGAGCTTTCCAATCGACCCCCTCATGATGATCTCGATCGCGGTGTATTACTTCAGCCTGGGCATGAGCTTCACCCCATCGCGGGTCTTTTCGTTTCTCCGGGAAAACGCCGCTCTGTCTTTCATCAAGTTCTTGGCGGTTCCTGCAATCACTGTCGGTGTTCTGGCGATGGTAACGCTCGATCCCAAGGTGGAGGCCGTGATCATCATCCAGTCGTTCATGCCGGCTGCGATCTATTCGGTGATCGCATCGGTGCTCTTCGATCTCGACGAGTCACTCGCGTCGAATCTCTTCGTGATCAACACCTTGTTTTTCCTCCTGTTCGTTCTTCCTTTGCTTTTTGTGTTCAAGGGCCCTATTCTGGGGATATAGAACAGACCGAGGAGGCATGAGATGAGTTCCTGCACGCCAAAGGCTGCCCTGTTCGATTTCGGCGGGGTGATCGCAGACGAAGGGTTCAGAAACGGGCTCTACGAGATCGCCCGGACCAACGGCCTCGACGAAGAGGGCTTCGCGGCAAAGACACGGGATATCATCCACCGCACAGGCTACATAACCGGCACCGGCAGCGAGGCGTTTTTCTGGGAAACGCTCCGCGGAGAGACAGGGATCAGGGGAAGCGATGATGAGCTCAGAAACACGATCCTCAAGGGTTTCAATTTGCGGGGCTGGATGCTTGAGGTTATCGGGTTGCTGAAATCTCAAGGGGTCAGACTCGCCATCCTGAGCGATCAGACGAACTGGCTCGACGAACTCCAGGACAAGCTGGGATTTTTCGAGCACTTCGAGCGGGTGTTCAACAGCTATCACATCGGAAAGACAAAGCTGGAGAAGTCACTTTTTCTCGATGTCCTGGACGTCATGCAACTGCCGCCCCGGGACGTGCTCTTCGTCGACGACACCGAAGGCCACGTCCGACGCGCAGCGGAGGTGGGGCTCGTCACCATACACTACCGGGGCAGAGAGGACTTTCTGAAAAGGCTTTCGAAGCTCTGCCCCGGGCTGTCCCGGGACCTCGGGCGTCTCTACTGAACCCGATATTTTTTCAGCTTCTTGTGCAGGGTGGCCCGGGTGATTCCGAGCTTGCGGGCGGCCTCGCTCTTGTTCCCTCCCGAGATCTCCAAGGTCTTGAGGATGGTCGTTTTCTCCACCTCTTCGAGCGGGAGGTCCGCTGAAACCGGAGCAACGGCTTCCAGGGACGGGAGCTCCGCATGCAGCAGGCTCAGGTCCGACTCCGAGATATACTCCGAATCCGAGAGAACCACTGCGCTCTCCACGGCGTTCATCATCTCTCTGACATTGCCTGGCCAGCGGTATCTGATGAGCCTGTCCATGGCCTGGGGAGTGAAGCCCTTGATGGCCTTGTCGTTCTTGGCGGAGAACATCTTGAGGAAATGCTCGGCCAGAAGCGGGATGTCTTCTCTGCGCTCCCTGAGCGGCGGCACTTTGAGATTGATGACGTTCAGGCGATAATAGAGATCCTCGCGGAAATTTCCCTGCTGGACCTCGGCGAGCAGGTCGCGGTTTGTGGCCGTGATGATCCGCACATCCACGGTGAGCACCTCTTCGCCGCCTACCCGGGTGAATTCCTTTTCCTGGATCACCCTCAGAAGCTTGGCCTGCATGGCCATGGACATCTCGCTGATCTCGTCCAGAAACAGCGTGCCGCGGTGGGCCTGGCTGAAGCGGCCTTCTCTCCGTCTGACGGCGCCGGTGAAGGCCCCCCTTTCATGGCCGAACAGCTCGGACTCCAGGAGCCCTTCGGAAATGGCCGCGCAGTTGAGCTTGATGAACGGATGGTTTTCTCTGGTGCTGTTGAAGTGGATGGCGCCTGCGATCATTTCCTTGCCCGTGCCGCTCTCGCCGGTGATCAGGACGGTCGCATCCGAGGCCGCGGCCTTGGACGTGGTTTCGAGCAGGCGGATCATGGACGGGCTCTTGCCGATGATGTTGCGGGTGTCGAAGTGCTCCCCGATAATTTCCTTCAGGATACGGTTTTCCTCCTTGAGCCTGCAGTGCTCCATGGCCTGCTCCATCTTCATGTGCATCTCTTCGAAGTCCAGCGGCTTCATGAGGTATTCGTAGGCTCCCTTCTTCATGGCCTCGATGGCGGATTCCACGGAGGAGTAGGCCGTGATGATGATTACCGGGATGGCGGGGTTCATGCTCTTGATGACGCTCAGGGCCTCCAGCCCGGAGACCTTCACCATACGGATGTCCATGAGGATCAGATCGAAGGGTCTGGAGCGGACCCATTCGATGGCCTTCGATCCGTCATCCGCCTCGTAAACCCGATAGCCCCAGCCCGAGAGCAGAGTCTTGAGCATGGTGCGGTGCCCGTTGTCGTCATCAACGACAAGTATGTCGCGTGCAGTGTTCGTCATTCCTCTTCCTTTGCCGGTAGGATGAGGGAAACCGTGGTTCCCTTTTCTTCGGTGCTCGCAATTTTCACCTGTCCGCCGTGAGCCTCCACGATTTTGTGGACAATCGCCAGGCCCAGACCCGTGCCCGACTGTTTCGTGGTGAAGTACGGATCGAACACCCGGCCGATATCGGCGCCGGGTATGCCGCATCCGGTGTCCGATACGTTGATGGCGATAGTATCGTTCACCTCGTCCTTCTCGATCCATATCTTGAGCACCCCGCCGTTTGTCATGGCCTCGATCGCATTCAGATAAACGTTCAGGAGAACCTGGCCGATCCGGTCCTGATCGATATATGCATAGACGGGCTCGTCCGCAAGATCCTGCGCATCGATGGTGATCCCCTGCGAGGCCGCCTGCTTTCTGATCATTCCGAGAGAATGGCGGAGGATGCCGTTGACGTCGATTGTCCGCTGCTGAACGTTCATGGGCCGGGCGAACTCGAGGAGCTGCCCGATCACCCGGTTGAGGCGCTCCACCTCCCGGATCATGATCTCGGCGGTGTCCTTGTCCTCGGGAACATCCTTGTAACGCTCCTTGAAATAGGTGGCGAAGCCCTTGATGGAGCTCAATGGGTTTCTGATCTCGTGAGCGACGCCGGCGGCGAGACTTCCGAGCGAGGCCAGGCGCTCTTTGCGCTGCATCTCTCTCTTGAGATGACGGATTTCGGTGATGTCGCGCAGGAGAATGATATATCCCAGGAAATGCCCGTCGTCATCATGCAGAACGCTCGCACTGGTCTCGAAGAGCATGTTTTTGCCCTGAACCGGCACATCGATCTCCCTTATGAGGATTTCCGACGACCTGAGGGCCTCCTGAGAAAGCGCGACGAGCTGCGGGGGGAGGATGTCGGCGGCATACCTGCTCACGGATTCGAGACAGGAGATCCTGAGCATCTTTTCGCATGCGTTGTTCATAGTGACGATCCGTCCGCTCTCGCTGATGAACAGGAGGCCCACGGGAATATTCTCCACGATGCTGTCGGAGAAGGCCTTGATCCGGGAGAGGTTCGCCCGCGCAACACGGTAATTGTATGCGACGATAATTGAGATGATGCCCGAAAAACCGATCAGAAGCAGAATGACGGCATTCAGAATACTCTGTTTGGTGCTCTCTCTCATGGTCTTGACAATGGGGTCCATATCCAGCCCCACGAAGATCGTGATGGCCGGCTGCTGGTAATTCTCCGGGAACATATGCGACAGGAGCATGTCTTCGGGCGTCATTCGCCTGTGGCGGAAAAGCCCCCTGCCCTGAGAGGGAATGAACCTCCGGTAGACCTCGAACACGGGCTTGCCGTCGGACCGGGTGATCTGGCGCGACTGGATCCTTTCATCGATAGCCGCATAGTCGAGATTTTCTTCGTGCATCCGCCCGATGAGCATGGGCTGGTTGTGCGCAAGTATCTTGCCGTTGTGGTCGGTGATGAGAATGTAGAGGATATCCGGCTGCTCGGCGGTCTCCATGATGAGCCGCTGTATCTGGATGCCGCTCCAGTTGAGCCCCATCGCTCCTGTTCTCGCGCCAGCCTCAAAGGAGCGAATGAGCGCGTCCCCCTTTTCCCTCATGAGCATGATCATGTTGTCCTGCTGGGTTTTCACGTTTTTCATGGTCATGAATGCGAAGATCGGAACAAGGACGATGAACGCCCCCACGATCACCCATGGTGATATGCGGATCCAGTCTTGATTGGTATGCCTGTCTTTCATGGAGTCGATCAGTCTTTCGCAGTCTTGATAACGATTCTACAAATCCCGTGCCAGGCGATCGAAACAGCAGCGACGGCCGCCTCTGCACAGGAACCCGCAGTGAGATGTATAGTAAGTATACAGATGTATCGAGCAAATGTATACCTTCTATACAGATTTCAGACAAAACCGTATGCATATCCGTTCTTCAGAGAAGGCGGTGAGCCGACAAATGTAATTGAATCAAAGCGTTGAGTACGAAACCAGGCATCTGGCACGTTCATTGAAGTAAGGAGGGCACAACGGAGGTGAAACATGAACAAAAAGAGCATCGTCGTCTTCGGGATCGTGGCATTGTCGATGTGTGCACTGCCCGCTTTTGCCTACGGGCCCTTCGCAGGCCGATACCAGGGAGATTGCAGGTATGACCGGCCGGGCCCCTGTGCCGATCTGACAGCAGAGCAGCAGGCCCAGCTCAGAGAGCTGAGGCAGGATTTCAGAGACCGGACACAGGGCCTCCGCGAAGACCTGTGGGCTAAAAGGCAGGAGATGAGAACCATACTGGGCGGCAGCTCTCCGGATGAGAAGCAGCTCAAGAAGGTACAGAAGGAGATCAACGCCCTTCAAGCCAAACTTGCCGACGCCAAGGTCGAGCATATGCTCGAGGTGAAGAAGATCAACCCGCAGGCGTTTACCGGAGAAGGCTTTGGGTACGGGCGCCATGCAGGTAAATGCGGCTGGAGGCCATGCCCTTCGGGATACGGACAAGGAAGGAATTTTTCCGGCACGCTGTAAGGCCTGAAAACACGTACATACCCTCATAACAAAAAACCTCCTCTTCGGGATGGCCGTTCCTATGCCCTGACGCCATCCCGTTTTTTTATGCTGTTTCGCCTGAGTTCCATCGATTTCCGGCTCTCGCTTTGCCAATTCGTACCTGGTTTGTCTATGTTTCATCTTTCAAGGTCCGGTTGTGCGCACTTACCTGGGAAAAGGCACGGCATAATCATCCATGAACGTCTGTATGGGAACAGACACACACCACAAAGCATAATTGACTAAAGGAATGTTCCATAGTAGGTAACATGCCTTAGGGGGGTTGCCCATGTCATTGACTTACAAGGAAGCAGGCGTCGATATCGATAAACAGAATCTCCTGATCAAGGGAATCAAGTCCATCGTGAAGTCCACCCACGGGCCTGAGGTCATTGGTGGGATAGGCGGGTTCGCAGGCCGTTTCAGGCTGGATCTCTCGAGCTATAAGGATCCTGTGCTCGTATCCTCCACCGATGGAGTGGGCACGAAAATCAAGATCGCGCTGATGGCCGACAGCCATGAGAACATCGGGATAGATCTGGTGGGCATGATCGTGAACGATATCATCGTCGATGGAGCCAACCCGATGTTCTTTCTCGACTATATGGCCATGGGCCGGCTCAACGTCGAGCGGGGCAAGGTGCTCGTCTCCGGGATGGCCAGAGGATGCAAGGAAGCCGGATGCGCGCTGATCGGCGGAGAGACCGCCGAAATGCCCGGTATATATCGCGACGACGAATACGACCTGGCAGGGTTCGGGGTCGGCATCGTCGACAGCGACAAGATCATCGACGGGTCCCGCATATCCGCCAAGGACGTCCTCATCGGCCTGCATTCCTCCGGTGTGCACAGCAACGGCTATTCACTGGTGAGAAAGGTGCTCTTCGACCAGGAGAAGCTCGACATCGATGCGTATATCGAAGACCTCGGCAAAACGCTGGCGGAGGAGCTGCTGACACCCACGCGCATCTACGTTAAGAGCGTCATGAACATCCTGAGGAGCTTCGAGATACGAGGCATTGTCCACGTCACCGGCGGAGGCTTTATCGACAACATCCCCCGGGTTCTCCCCGGACGGTGCTGTGCCGTGATACGCCGAGGCTCCTGGCCGGTGCTTCCCATATTCTCCTTTATGCAGGATCTCGGAAGGATCGAAGATTTCGAGATGTACCGAACGTTCAATATGGGCATCGGCATGGTGCTGGTCGTGG
>DCDF01000140.1:0-21177 GCA_002316295.1 Syntrophaceae bacterium UBA1062
GACGGGGCGACTTCGTGATGGCTGTACTCCACGTCGATCCCCATCTTCTGCAGGCAGAAGATGGTGTCGCGCCGGATGTCCGGGCCCCGGTCGATGGGGAGGCCGTCGAAGTACCCTGCCTTGTCGAGGATCTTGGTGCATTTGTCGTCGGCGAAGTAGAAATACTCGAGCTCGGGTCCGAGGAATACGGTGTACCCTTTCTTCGCGGCTTTTGCCAGAACGCGCTTGAGCGCGTAGCGTGGGTCGCCATCGTACGGGGTGCCGTCCGGGTTCTGGATATCGCACACCATTCGGGCCACGGGGTAATCCGCAGGCCTCCAGGGAAGCAGCTGGAAGGTCGTGGGATCAGGCTTCGCGATCATGTCGCTCTCGTGAATGCGGGCAAACCCCTCAATGGAGGACCCGTCGAACCCCATGCCCTCCTCGATTCCCTCCTCGAGCTCGGACGGGGTGATGTTGAAGCTCTTGAGCCTGCCGAGAACATCGGTGAACCAGAACTGGATGAAGCTGACTTTATGCTCCTTTACAGCTTTCATGACATCCTGCTTCGTCTTGCATTGTAACATAGATAGTCCTCCATTTCTTTGGTTTATAATCGTATCAGTCTAGCCCTGTCTAATCCAGGGGTTCGTTTTCCTTCATCTCCCATATCCCGCACGGACATGCGCCCGCGCAGAAACCGCAACCGATGCAGAGGTCACCGTCGACCCGGTATTCATATCCGCCGCGCTGAAGATCCCTCCGCGAGACGGCCTGCCGGGGACATACAGTCTCGCACAGGCCGCAGTCTCTGCATCCGCCGCACGACGCGCACAGCGTCGAGCACTCGACGATGTCCTCGCCCGGGCGCCGCCCAGGGTCGTAATACTGCAGCTTCACGCTCTCCGTATTCATGGGAGGCAGGCGGTCGAAGGGTTCATCGAGGCCTTTGAGGCGGGCATCGATATCCCGCGACACCATTCTGCCCGCACCGATGGCATCGGTGAGGAGCCCGGGTTTTACACTGTCTCCGATGGCGTACACCTGCGGGTCGGAAGTGCGGTAGGCATCGTCCACCACGATGAAGCCGCCCCGGATGTCTATGCCTGTGGGGAGGAATGATATGTCAGGCCGGTCTCCAATTGCAACAACTACTGTATCGCATGGGAGAATTTTGCCGTCTGCCAGTTCCACGCCCTCAGTCGTGATCGCACTTACGGAAACGGGCCATAGGAATCGGGCCCCGGCCTTTTCCGCTGCTGCGCGTTCTTTCCCGAAGGACGCGGGCTCCTGAATGTCGATGAGCGTGATGTCCTTCGCGCCCTGGCGATGAGCCTCGGTGGCTGCATCGCACCCCACGTTCCCCGCGCCGATGATCACCACCCTCTCGCCGACCGCCATGGCCCCGCACTTCGAGCCCCTGAGGAAATCGAGCGCAGGCACTGCCCGTTTGACACCCTTTATGTTGAGCGTCCGGGGCACCCAGGCTCCGGTTGCAACGACCGTGAAATCATGGCTGTCGCGGATTTCGAGAAATCGCTGCTGATCGAGCTCTTCCGTCATCCGGCGATAGGATATCATGCCGAGCACCCGCTCGAGCTCTTTCTCGAAAATCTCCTTCGGAAAGCGGCTCTCGGGGATGGCGGCGGCGATCTTCCCGCCCGGCCTTTCCGCCCGGTCGTACACGACCGGCTCGTGCCCCATGATCCTCAGCTGCCACGCAACGGACAGTCCTGCGGGCCCGCCGCCGATGATCGCGATCTTTTTGCCGGTCGGCTCGGCGGGCATGGGCTCCGCGGCATTCGCCCCCGCCCTGCCGAGAGCCGACACGTCGACGGGAGGCAGAAAGCCCCTGGTCCTGGTGCAGCTCTCCATGCACAGGTTCGGGCAGAGATAGCCGCACACCGTGGCGGGAAACGGCGTATACTGCAGGGCGAGATCGATCGCCTCCTGCACCTCGCCTCTGCGGATGAGCTCCCAGCGTTTCTGGACCGGCATGCCGGTGGGGCAGCCCGCCTGGCAGGGCGGGAGATACTTGTGATTCTCCCATACGGGAACGAACCTTCGAAGAGGGCCTGTAGCGATGAGCGGGATCTGGCTCCGGTCGAGATCGGCCAGGTCTCCTATGAGGCCTCCCGCGCCGAGCTCGCGCTCCCACACCTCGGAGCGGAAGCGCGATATGCTCATTCTCTGCCCGAGCGCTTTCTCGTGGGGGGATAGCGCTGTGAGCATCTGCCATCGCGGCCTGTCCCGGGTCAGGACATCATAAAGGTCTTCCCGGTCGATGGCCTTGAGAAAATCCCTCATGTTCGTCGTGAGCCACTGCCAGTCGTCCTCGGAGATTTTCACGAACTTCGCGTCCGCCTCGCTGAAGTTCTTCTGCACGCCGCGGAAGAATATCTTGCCGCCCACCATGCCCACACAGGGCCTGTGGCCGAGGATATTGCCCCGGTAATGCGACCCCAGGCCGCACACCACGGCGACGCCTCCGGCCATGAACTCGGCGAACGAGTCGCCGACGCCCCCCAGGACCCACAGCTCCGGCGGAGAGAAGCGCGGGTTGCTCTTGGTCATGGTCATGCCCCTGGCGCCGATGTCGCCGGCCACGTAGATCTTTCCCTGTGCCATGGCATTCGCCACGCCGTTGGTGGCGTCACCCCGTATCACGATGGTGGCACCCGCATTGAGCCAGCCCACGTCGTCCGGGGCCGGACCGTGGACATCGATGTGGGTGCAGGGAGACCCCATGGAGCCGATCCGCTGGCCTGGATATCCATGGACGTCGATGAACACACCCTCGGAGCAGGTCTTCCAGAGCCTGCCGCCGATCCCGTGCTGGCCGTAGGCATGCACCTCGATATTCCGGTATCCCTCGGCCGCGGCCGATTGTATCCGCTCCTCGAGGACCCGGGTCTCCACCCGTCGCCCGTCTTCCATTCCCGCGATGACAACCCGCTCATGCTGCTTCATGCGTTCTCCCACAGGGTCAGGCGTTTTCCTTTCAGGTTCGTCTCTCATACCGCTCAGTCTGCTCTCTCACACCACGTGCTTGATCTGCAGGCGCTGCGCCGCATGGAAATCATCGATTCCGATTGCGTCCGACATACCGATGGGAAGGGAGGTGGACCTTCCCAGCGGCGCCAGGATCTTCTTGAGCTCGGAGTCGAAGCTCAGATACACGTCCACCACCCGCCTGGCCACATCTTCGGGGTCGAGCCTCCGGTAGAGTCTCGGGTCCTGGGAGGTGATGCCCTTGGGACACAGGCCGATGTTGCAGATGTTGCACCGGTCTCCCTCCGAGCCTACGCACCCTGCGGCGGCCTGCATGAAGTACTTGCTCACCTGCACCCCGCTCGCGCCGAGCATGATCAGCGCCGCCGCGTTCGCTGCCAGATTTCCGTTTTTGCCCACCCCGCCGCCCGCGAAGATCGGGAGCTCGTTCTGCCTGCCGATCTTCACCAGGTTCAGATACGCATCGCGGGCATTGCTCGCGATAGGGTGGCCCATATGGTTCATGGACACATTGTAGGCGGCGCCGGTGCCGCCGTCCTCGCCGTCGATGGCGATCGCCGCGGCATAGCTGTTGCGTGCGAGGTTGTTGAGCACCGCGAGCGTCGTGGTGGTGGCGGATATCTTGGGATATACCGGCACCCGGTACCCCCATGCCATGTACATGGACTGGATCATCTTCGCCACAGACTCCTCGATAGAGTATTTGGTCTGGTGCGTCGGAGGCGAAGGCAGGCTCACGCGCGGCGGCACGCCCCGGATGGCCGCGATGAGCTTGTTCACCTTGTGCCACATGAGCAGGCCGCCGTCTCCGGGCTTGGCGCCCTGGCCGTACTTGATCTCGATGGCGCAGGGGTCTTCCTTCATCTCCGGCAGGGCGTGGATGATCTCGTCCCATCCGAAGTAGCCGCTCGCGATCTGGAGGATGACGTACTTGAGAAAACGCGACCTGAGCAGCCGCGGGGGACAGCCCCCCTCGCCGGTGGAAATCCTCACCGGCATGCCCATCCCCTCGTTCAGATACGCGACGCCCATCTGCAGCCCTTCCCACATGTTCGGAGACAGGGCGCCGAAGGACATGCCGCCGATGATGAGGGGGTAGATCTCCCGCACCGGGGGTATCCAGCCCTGGGAGGATGCCGCCCCGACCGCCTCTTCCGGAGGCAGGATGCGGCCCAGCAGGGTCCTGAGCTCGAACTCGTGTCTTCCCGCGTCCAGGGCCGGGTCGGTGAGCATGGATATGCGGATGAATTTGATGCGGTCGAGCACGCTCGAGGGATCGTTCCGCCGCCCCCCTCTCCTTCTCGGCTCGCCCCCGCTGTTGATATGAAATCTGAGCTTGTCGATCTCTTCGCTCTTCACCGGGAATATGGCCGAGTTCGGGCAGACGAGCGAGCACATGCCGCACCCCATGCATGCATGGGCCGGGTCGGTTGTCTGGTCGATGCCGTGAAACACGCCATAGACATTTGCGGGCTTCTCGACCAGCCCCAGGGCGAGCCGGATCTCGCGCCTGCGGTGCACGCCGAGCGATATGGCCCTGACCGGGCACACAGCCGTGCAGCAGCCGCACAACGCGCACTTCTCCTTGTCCCAGAGAATGCGCCAGGGCAGGTCCTTGCCGCTCAGTGCAGATGGGCGGAGCTTTCCCATTGGCTCCATCTCTTCATCTCCATCCGCGAGGCATCTACGTATGCCACGTCGTATTTCATAGGCTGGAACTCGTAGTTCTTTTCCCGCGAGGGCACGGCCTCTTCGAGCCCGCACATCTCAGACGAGAACGCGAACATCCCCGGTTTGCCGCCCACGATGCCGGGCCTGAGCTTCTTGCTGTCCTGAACCATGAAGAGCGTCTTGTCCGGCAGGCAGCCGATCACGCAGTTCGGTCCATCGATGGTGAGAAAGCGGCAGCTGTGCTTGAGGTTTCTCAAAAACGTCCTGTCCGGATGCCGGACGAGCTCCTCGTCCTTGAGTGGCGTGATAATGTGCTTGTAGTCATCGATGCCCAGCTCCAGCCTGCCCACGGTGTAGTGCAGGATATGGGTGAACACCTCGGAGTCCGACTGGTACCCCGTGTATCCCGGGAACCCGCGCGATGCCAGGTACTCCCGGATGGGCGCGAAGGCGGTGTTCTCTCCGTTGGTCATGGTGGCGTACCCCTGGAGGAAGAAGGGGTGGCAGGCGTAGAGGGTGATGGCATAGTTGGTGTTCTGCCTGCCCTGGGCCATGATGATTCTCGCCTGGAGACCTTTGCGGTCGAGCCCGAGATACTCGGCGATGGCCATGGGGTCGCCCACTTCCTTGATCATGATGGTGTCGGGCCAGAACGAGAAGACCATCATGGACTCGTCTTCCTCGCCCAGCCTCCTCAGGTCGATCCGTATCTTCATGAGCCGGTCCATGATCTCGGCCTCGCTCAGGCCCTCCCAGTCGTAGGGGTACTCGTACACACGGATGAGGTACACGTCGCGTCTCGGAGTGCCCGCAGGCGGCTCCTTCGAAGGCCTGATCGAGAACTTGAACTTGGTGAGCAAGCCCAGCTCCATCATGTATCGGTCGAGCTTCTTGATCCCCTCCTGGGAGAAGATGCCCGAGAGGATGGGGGAGCCCTTGAACTGCTCGAAGTCGCCTCCGAGGTCGGTCATATAGAGCCCGACGCCCGAACCGTCGTGTCCTTCCTTCATGACGTCCAGCGCCCGTATCGCGATCATGGGCGAAAGCGGCTCTCTGCTCGTTACTGCGAATAAGCGGCACACGTCGTTGTCGTCCTCCTTGTCTTCTCCCGTCTCAGAGAGCCAGAACCGTGCCACGACGCATCGAACATGGACCTCCACGACGTTGACGTTATTTTATTACTGTATTATCAGTATGTTATATATTTTTATCGAATCGTGTCACATTCCGACCCCGCCATTCTTTTCTCAAAAGCCGGGCGTGATATTTTCCATTATTGTCCGGTCAAACCTATTCAGCACAATAATGTTCCATTTTGGCATGACCGCGATGCATGGGTTCGCGACGTGCGGCCCGGAGGCGGAGATGACAGCCGAGCAACACCGGAAACAGCCCTTTCTCCTGGCTCTTCTTCACCAGAGCGTACGGCTCTGCTCGCCTCGGCGTCTGCCGGAGGTGTTTTCGTGTGAGTGACTGATGAAAGATAAGGTTCCGGGGGATCGTGTGCCTGCACTTCTCAGAGACGATCGATTATATTGCAGATTGTACGCTCGCCCGTTATGGTGCTATATTTCAATCGTTCCCGCACAGGGGACTGCCTCGGCCGGAGGAGATGTTGTCTCCTTCAGCCCATGTCATAACGTTTGAGGACCGCTACTGGAGGAGGTTGTATGGAGATATCCGGATCGAAAGCACTGGTCACCGGAGCCGCAAGCGGTATCGGCCGGGCCATATCCCTGAAGATGTCCGAGGCCGGGGCGCGCCTGTTCCTGACCGACATCAATGCCTCAGGGCTCGAGCAGACCCGCCGCATGATCACGGACAGGGGCGGAGAGGTGCTCGTGTCTCTTCCGCTCGATATCGGTGATTTTTCCGGGGTGAAAGGCCTTGCCGATACGATCCACTCGCGCTTCGGGCCCCTGGATATTCTGGTCAACGTCGCAGGGATAGCTATCTTCTCGCAGGTCGAGGATATGCTGCATGCCGATTGGGAAAAGATCGTCAGGGTCAACCTCTGGGGACCGATCCACGGGATCGAGTGCTTTGTGCCGGAGATGATCCGTTCGAGGAGGCCGGGACATGTCGTGAGCATCGCCTCCACCGCCGGCATCATCGCCCTGCCCTGGCAGGCGGCTTACTCGGGCACCAAGCACGCCCTGGTCGGCATCTCAGAATCTCTGAGGTTCGACCTGAAGAAGCACGGCATCGGAGTGACGGTGGTCTGCCCGGGCGCGGTGAACACCGGCCTGGTCCAGACAGCCCAAGTGCAGGCTGACAGGCAGGCGGTGGAAAGACTCCGCAGACTCTTTCTGAAGCTCGCCATGCAGCCGGAAAAGGTGGCCGGGCTCACGATCGACGCCATCCGGAAGAACAGGTTCCTCGTTCTCACCAGTGCCGACATCATGGTGCTGTATTTCCTGAAGCGCGCCCTGCCTCCCCTGTACCGCCTTTTCATGCAGCTTCTGACGAAATTCATGGACCGCTCTCTCAGGCCTGCAGGCACGGCTTGAAAACAAAAACGGGCCTCCTCACCGGAGAGCCCTGAAAGCCCCTCCGCAGAGAGCACACCGGGGCTCAGCTTTTTTTCGATTTGAAGCGCTTGACGTCGATTCCGTACTTTTCCACCTTGTACTGAATGATGCGCTTCGTAGTGCCGAGGACCCGCGCGGCCTTGCTCTGGTTTCCCCGGGCGTCCTTGAGGGCGTCAACGATGAGCGAGCGCTCGTAGGCGCCGATGAGGCTTGAGAGCTGACCCTGCTTCTTTTTTTCCGGGGCGACCACCTTCATCTGCAGCGTGGGCGGCAGATGGACGCTGTCGATGGTATCGCCGGTGGCGAGCAGCACGGCGCGCTCGATGCAGTTTTCCAGCTCGCGCACGTTTCCAGGCCAGTGATAGGCGAGGAGCGAGTCGATCGCTGGGGTGGAGATCCGCTTGATGTGCTTCTTGAACTGCTTTGCGTAGCGCTCCACGAAGTGGTCGGCGAGCAGGAGGATGTCACCTCCCCTCTCCCGCAGCGGGGGCATGTAGATGGGAAAGACGTTGAGCCGGTAATAGAGATCGGAACGGAATCGCCCGGAGGCCACATCCTGGTCCAGGTCGCGGTTCGTGGCCGCGACGATGCGCACGTTGACCTTGACGACCCGGGTGGTGCCGAGCGGCTGGAACTGCCGCTCCTGGATCACGCGCAGCAGCTTTGCCTGGGCTAGCGGAGAGAGCTCCCCCACCTCGTCGAGGAAGATGGTCCCGCCGTGGGCCTCTTCGAAGCGGCCGCGCCTGCGCTGGATCGCGCCGGTGAAGGCGCCCTTCTCGTGGCCGAAGAGCTCGCTCTCGATGAGGGTGTCGGGCATGGCCGCGCAGTTCACCTCGATGAACGGACCGGAAGACCTGGGCGAGTTGCGGTGGATCGACCTGGCCACAAGCTCCTTGCCGGTGCCGGTCTCCCCGTGGATGAGCACCGTGGTGTTGGAATCCGCCACCTGGGAGATGAGCCCGAAGATCTCCCTCATGCACTTGGCGTTGCCCACGATCTCTGAAGAGGGCCTCTGGGTCCTGCCGAGGATGTTTCTCAGCCGCCGGTTCTCCTCCTCGATGGCGCGGGTGTGCACCGCCTTGGCGATCAGGCTCGCGACCTCGGAGAGATACCTGAGCTCGTAGTCCTGGCTGTCGACCTGATGGGCGACCTTGTCCGCCGAGAGCACGCCCACGACCTTGCCGTCGTAGATGATGGGCACGCAGAGAAACGAGAGCTCGGAGCGGTCGAGAAAGCGCCTGGCGCCCGTACGGTCGAGAAAATGCTCGTCCTTGCCCAGGTTCGCGATCACCATGGGCTTGCCGGTCTGTGCGACCTGGCCGGTGATGCCCTCGCCCGGCTTGTAGATGATATCGAGGCCCTCGATGTCCACGCCGTGGGCCACGTCCAGTATGGCCTCGCCGCTTTCGAGGTCGAGAATGGAGATCATGCCGCGGTCCATGCCTGTCTGCTCGCTCAGCGTCTTGAGCACCTGCTCGAGCTGCTCCCGCAGATCCAGGGGGCTGGCGAGAATCATGGCCAGGTTGTGGAGCACCTCGAGGTCTTCGTAGAGAAAGGGCGTCATATCGTTCATCCTTCGGTCTCTATTCGTCTCTTTTCAGGAATTTCTTCACGTCTTCGGGCCGGAGGCATCGGCCGAACGCGGCTGACCGCCTTCCCGGTAGCATATCACCTTCTGCCGCACCACGTCCGCCACGATCCTCACCTGCAGGCCGCCCGTATCGAACACCTTGATAACGTCACGGTACCCGCCCTCTTCCGGCAGGATTTCTTCCAGGATGCTTTCGAGCCCGTCTTTCCAGGAAGGATTCAGGTACACGCCGTCGCGCCAGGGGAAGATGGCCACGAAGAAGATCCGGTTCTCCACGAGATCCTGGAAGAAATGGGTGCCGTACGAGAGCTCGGGCATGAGGTTGCCCTCGATGGATGCGATCTCTCCCAGGACGCTCATGTTGCTGATCTCGGAGAAGTGCACGGGCACGCCCAGAGACGGGGTGGTCGTCCCCCACCTGCCGGGCCCGAGCAGCATGGTGGGCATGGCGGCGCGGCTCGGTATCCGCCGGTTCAGCTCGCCCACCACCCTGCCCACGTCGTATTTCTTCTGCAGGGGAAGATCCATATACGCGAGCGGCTCCACGTAGATGATGCGGCTGACGGGCTGCGAGATGCTCCCTCCCATGAAGTTGCCGTTCATGCGGAAGATGACGTTCCTGTCCGGGACATCCTCCGGCAGCTCCACAGGCTTCTCCTCTCCGATCGTCTGCAGCGGCCTGCACTGGACGAGGTTTATCCGGTAGCCGCCTCCGGAGGCGAAGTTGACCGTGAACTCGATGTCCACCGGGTAGTCGTACTGCTTTTCCAGGGTCTTCATCATGGAGCGCATCAGGGAGGGGAACTCTGTTCCGGTCAGGAAGTCGTCGAAGGTGACGATCCAGGCATCCTGTCCTTTTCTGCCGTATTCCTTCAGCCTCTGGCTGGTCTCCTCGTCGCGGACCGCTATGCCCTCGAGGGGCATTTCGACGCCTTCGCGGACGAGGTCCAGGAAAGAGCGGGTCCCGAGCGCATTGTCCCGGATGTCGATCACGTCCACGCTGTGCTGGGAAAAGGTGCGAAGGTCGTCCAAGCCGGCGAACGGCCTCTTCAGGGGATCGTCCAGGGCGACGAGGCGGGGGTAGTCGCCCTCGACCCGGTCCACGGCCCTGGTGCCGAGACCGACGACCATCCTGAGCATGCCGGCCTCGGGGTCCAGGCCCTCCTTCCAGACAAAGGTGTTGTAGGAGACCCCGACTCCGCCGATATCCGGGAAAAAGTAATGCTTGCGGTAGGAGCCGGACACGCGCTGCACCAGCAGGGCCATCTGCTCGTCCTGAAACTCGAGCCCCCGCTGCCTGCGGTAAATGAGGGCGTCCTCGCTCATGGTGCTCGCGAATATGCGCTTCACCGCCGTCTCGAATTTCTCGTATCGCTCCTCCGGAGAGCCCTGGTTCGCGAGGAAGATGCTCTCGTACTTGCCGGCGAAGGCGTTGCCGAACGAATCCTCAAGCAGCGAGCTGGACCGCACGATGATAGGCGACTGCCCGAAATACTCCACCATCTGGTAGAAGTGCTCCTTGATGTCGTCCGGGAACGATCCGTGGAGCATCCGGTCGGCCAGGACCGGGGCCACGCTGAAGTATCCCTCGGGCGTTTTCTGCTCCATGCGCAGCTTCCAGCAGCCGTTGTTCACCAGGTAGGAGTAGAAGACGTCGGAGCCGATGTAGAAGGAGTCGTGGGGCTCCAGGTATCTCTGCCAGTCCTGTGCGTCATCCAGGGCAAGGAGCTTCCGGGAAAGGAGGAGCCCAACGGTCTTGCCGCCGATGAAGCCCGATCCGATGAGGCGGGCCTTGATGTCCAGCATGTCTTCCAGGCCCAGATGCTTCTTGGCAAGGGCGGCCATCCGGGGATCTCTGGTGATCATGATGTCGCAGAGCTGGGATATCATTTCGTCGCGCCTCTGAGGGTCTGCGCCGGGAGCATTCAGCTCCTCGGCCTCCATGAAGAGCCTGTCCCAGTAGTCCAGATTTCTCCACGAGCTGTCCGTGAACCGGCACATATGCGTGAAGAGTCGGGAAGCGTCGATGCTGCTGGTCACGGGGATGAACGCACCGTCCTTTTCCAGGTGCGGCAGAAACATGGTGGGAGAATAGCGCTTCCAGACCTTCAGGGGCTGGATATAAAAGTTGTTGTCACAGTTGTAGGTGTCCAGCAGGACCTGGGTGGTCTCCCGGATCCGCGCCACGGTTGCGTACGAGTGCCTGCACCTCACCAGGGCGAAGTATGCCACGGTGTTGAGCTCGAAGAGATATGGGCAGGTGATGAGAAAGAAATTGCCGATCATCAGGTCGGTCGCCCATGCGGAAAGCAGATCGGAGAGGCTGTCGAACACATAGAATGTTCCCTGGCCCTCGCTGGTGATGATGGTGTGCACCTGAGTGGAAAACGATTCGAACCCCTCGCCCGAATCGAGGCAATGGATGGTGACGCCCTCCTGCGGCTGAAGAAGGGGCTCGTGATGGGCGAACCTCATGTAGACGACCCTGCGGCGCTCGTGAAGCGCCCGTTCGACGAACCGCCGCACGATGCTTTGGTAGCCGCTGATATCGTCGACCTGCCAGACTACATTGTCGCCGAGCCTCAGCCAGTCGATGACCGGATCCAGGCCTTCGAGGCCCGTGCTGATATGGCTGATCGATTTCATGACGCCGCTTCCTCCATGTTGCGCGCTGCGAAACATTCCCGGCCGCTGCGTGCATTCATGTTATTTTTTGAGGATACTGTCAATGCTTTTGTACAATAAAAGCGCTTGCATTTTCGTTTTCAACATTATTGTTACTTTATGACCCTTGGAGAATCTATATTTCTTCCATGATTTCATAGTGTTCTATGCATTTCATCTCTGGCACCGCCCTTGCTGATCCGAGCGGCATCGATTGTGAAAGGAGAGACTTTATGATGAGTTCGGGAGATACCGCTTGGATGCTCGTTGCAACGGCACTGGTCATGCTCATGACCCCGGGGCTGGCCCTTTTTTACGGAGGGCTCGTCCGGGCGAAGAATGTCCTGGGTACCATGATGCAGAGCTTCATCTGCTTGGGGGTTGTGTCAGTCATCTGGGTCCTCTACGGATACAGCCTGGCGTTCGGGGGAGATACAGGGGGTGTTATCGGCACGATGCAGTGGTTCGGCCTGAAGGGAGTCGGCCTCGATGCCGGCCCCTACTCGGACACGATACCCCACCTGCTCTTCGCAGCTTTTCAGCTCATGTTCGCCGTCATCACCCCGGCCCTGATCACCGGCGCATTCGCCGAGAGAATGAAGTTTTCCGGGTTTCTTCTGTTCACTATCCTCTGGAGCACATTCGTGTACCTTCCGGTGTGCCACTGGGTCTGGGGGGGCGGCTGGCTGGGGAGGCTCGGCGCACTTGATTTCGCGGGAGGCACGGTCATTCACATCAACTCTGGCGCAGCCGCGCTGACTGCGGCCCTGATCATCGGACGCAGAAAGGGGTACAAGACCCAGCCCATCTATCCGCACAACCTTCCCTTGACGGTCCTGGGAGCGGCTCTTCTGTGGTTCGGATGGTTCGGGTTCAACGCGGGCAGCGCTCTTGCAGCAAACGGATCGGCCGTGATCGCCTTCTTCACCACACAGGTCGCAACCGGAACGGCTGCGCTCTCGTGGATCCTGGCCGAAAAAATCATCAGGGGAAGGCCGACGACGTTAGGCGCCGCATCAGGGGCCGTGGCCGGGCTGGTGGCCATCACCCCGGCCGCAGGGTTCGTGGGCTCGACAGCGGCACTCCTCATCGGATTCGCGGCCGGCATCCTGTGCTACCTCGCCGTGCTGCTCAAAGAACGGCTCGGATACGACGACTCGCTCGACGTGGTGGCGGTACACGGCGTGGGCGGTCTCTGGGGGGCGCTCGCCACCGGGCTGTTCGCATCGGTGGGCGCAACCGGCCTCTTCTTCGGAAATCCCCAACAGTTCGCGATCCAGCTCGTCGGTGCGGCCAGCGCAATCGTCTACTCGGCGATCGTGACCGCGATCATTCTTCTGGCCGTGAAATACACGACAGGCCTGAGGGTGAGCGAGGAGGAGGAGTTACAGGGTCTGGACGTGAGCCAGCACAACGAAACCGGCTATGCCATCCGCTGACCGGCCGGGAATGCGGAATGAAAGGAGTGAATATATGAAAAAGATAGAAGCGATCATCAAGCCTTTCAAGCTCGACGAGGTGAAGGAGGAGCTGCAGGCGCTGGGGATCACCGGGATGACCGTTACCGAGGTCAGGGGCTTCGGCCGCCAGAAAGGGCACAAAGAGGTGTACCGGGGCGCGGAATACCAGGTGGACTTCATCCCCAAGATCAAGATCGAGATCGTCGTATCGTCTGCGATGGTGGAAAGCGTGGTGCAAAGCATTATCAAGTCGGCCAAGACCGGTAAGATCGGCGATGGGAAGATATTCATCCTCCCGCTCGAGGAAGTCGTCAGGATCAGGACCGGTGAGTCCGGAGACGATGCCGTATAGCGGTGCATCGGGGTTTTCTCGTGCAGGATCCGGCAGGCCGTGATGAAGGCCGGGCAGCACCCGGTCAATGGGATTTCAGAATGAACGGCTTCGATCTGGCCCGGGAGCTCTCCTCCCGGGCGGATCGCATCATCGTCTCGCTCTTCCAGAAGAGCTTCCGGGAGGACCGGGGCGCCTGGTGCCTGGCGGCCCTCGGAGGCTACGGAAGGCGTGAGCTCTGCCCGTTTTCCGATCTCGATCTGCTGTTTCTCGTGGACCGGCGCACCTCTTTGCCCGAAATAGAGCGCGTTCTCAAGGACATGCTTTACCCTCTCTGGGATACCGGCTTCGACGCGGGCTACAGCGTCCGCACTCTCCGGCAGGCCGTCGATGACGCGGGCACGGACTTCTTCTTCTGCACCTCGCTGCTCGACGCGCGACACCTCTGCGGCTCGGAAGACCTTTTCCGGAAATTCGCAAGGGCCGTGGTTTCGGCGAGGCTTCTGAAAAGGCCCGGCAGGTTCATCTCCGACCTTTTGTCTCATACCCGCAGGAGGCATGAAAAATACGGCGACGCCTCATACTTTCTCGAACCTCACATCAAGGACGGGCACGGGGGCTTGAGAGATTTCCAGAGCATTCTCTGGGCGCTGAAGGTGTCGGGCTCGAGCGGCTCCGCCCAAGCCGCTCCCCTCATCGATGCATCCGACTGTGCCGATCTCTGCGAAGCGGCCGGGTTCATGCTGAAAACCCGGTTCATTCTCCACGCGATCACGGGGAGGAAAACAGACCGGATGCACCTTGAGCATCAGGAGGCACTCGCCGAGAGCATGGGATACCGCCCGCACTCTTCAGAGAGCGCGGTGGAGGGCTTCCTGAGGGTTTTCCATACCCGGGCCGTTACGGTGCGCGCCATCTTCGACTCCCTGATCCTGTACCTCTACAGGCCGGGAGGAATCCGGCGGTTTCTGCATCGCAGGAGAAAAGACGGCCCCTTGGCCGTCTCGCGCGGCCTGTTGTCTTTCTCAGACCCCGAGGGCCTGAAAGAACATCCGCTCACGGCCGTGTCCGCTTTCGAAAAGATGGCCTGCGAGGGCCTGACCCTCACGCCCGGTGCGCGGGCCTGCATAAAGAACATCGCGCGGTCCGGCCCGGCGCTGAAGGAGAGCCCCGAGGGCTTTCTGAAGCTCATGAGAATACTCCGGGCGCCCGGCGCCCGTGACACGCTCATCTCCATGCTCGAGACCGGGGTACTGGAACAGCTCATCCCCGAGTTCGGCGCAATACGCGGCAGGACTATCTTCGATGTCTACCACACGTATACCGTGGACCTTCACAGCATCCACGCCGTGTGCGAGCTGAACGGTCTGATACAAAGCGAGAATGATGTCTTTGCGCGCGTTTCCGACTTGGATGTTCTGTACTTCAGCACCTTTCTCCATGATATCGGCAAGGGCTCCGGCAGACCCCACGCCGTCAAAGGGGCCGAGATCATCAGGCCTATCGCCCGACGGTTCGGGTTCGACCATGCCCAAACCGACTTGGCGGCCTTTCTCGTGCAGAACCATCTGCTCATGGCGGATCTGGCTTTCAGCCGGGACCTGTCCGAGGAAAAGGTGATCGGCGATTTCGCCCTGAAGGCGGCGAGCCCGGAGAGGCTTTCCCTGCTCTACCTCCTGACCGTTGCAGATTCCCGTGCGACAGGCGCGAGCGCATGGAGCGAATGGAAGGCCTCTCTCCTCCGGGAGCTCTATATCCGGACGCTCAACATTCTCGAAAAAGGCATTTTCAAAGACCCGGAGAACGCGATGCGCCTGGAGGAGAAGTGGGACCGCCTGATCGGCATGGCCCGGACCGGCGAAGGATTCCAGGGCAGGCTCTGGGCGCTGCCCCAGGCATATATCCTGTCCTTTGACGTCGGCGACATCGGGCGCCACCTCGCCTTGAGCTCGACGCTTGCGGGCAGAGACGATATCCGGGCCCATATCGCGCACCGGAAGAACCACACGTTCATCACCTTCATCACCCGCGACAGACCCGGGCTGTTCTCCCTGCTCACCGGCATTCTCGCGGTCAACCGCCTCGAGGCCGTCTCTGCCAGGATCTTCACCTGGTATGACGGCACCGTTGTCGACGCCTTCAAGGTCATCGCTCCGTGGCAGGACTATCACGGGTGGCACACGATCGAAGAGCAGTGCAGAGACGTGCTCTCCGGCAAAACCGACATCGAGGCCCGCATCCGGCGGACCGCCTCGCTGCGCACCAGCTGCCCGGACCCGGTGTCCCCCCGGGAGACATTCTCTCTGTCGATAGACAACGGCTCATCTGATTTCTTTTCCATTATCGACGTGCGCGCCCCTTCGAGCATCGGGCTCATTCACGATGTGTCGCTGGCGATCGGCGGCTCGGGCCTGGATATCCACCGCGCTTTCCTTTCGCAGAGCTCCGATCTCGTTTCCTGTGTCTTCTATGTGGTGGACGAGGGGGGAGAGAAGCTGACGGACAAGACACGGCAGCAGGACGTGCTGCAGGGCATCGAAAAGATATTTGTGCCTGGTTCGAATACCTGCTTCACCCGGGAATGAAAACAGGGTATACCATGGCTTCAGTCTGAGCCGCAGTGCTATTAAAGGAAAACCAGGGATGCTGAGCAAGAGAATCATCATATGCCTTGACGTGAGAGACGGGAAGACCACCAAGGGCGTCAGGTTCGAGGAGAACGTGGACATCGGCGATCCGGTTTCCATGGCGCGGGAGTACTACGAGCAGGGCGTGGACGAGCTCGTGTTCTACGATATCACTGCCTCTCACGAGAAGCGCGGCATCATGATCGACGTGGTCGACAGGGTCGCCCGCGAGATCTTCATCCCCTTTTCCGTGGGCGGGGGCATCCGCACCGTCGACGATATGTACCGCGCGCTCGACGCGGGGGCCGAGAAGATCAGCGTCAACTCCGCCGCCGTCCTCAACCCTGAAATCATCTCCCGGGGCGCCAGGCATTTCGGAAGCCAGTGCATCGTGCTCGGCATGGACGCGAAAAAGGTCGGGGCGTCACCCGCTATCCCCTCGGGCTATGAGGTGGTGATCAACGGCGGGAGGACCTTCGTGGGGATGGACGCCCTCGAGTGGGCCAGGAGGGCCGAGGATCTGGGGGCGGGCGAGATCTGTCTGAACTCCATCGACGCGGACGGCACCACCGAAGGCTACGAGCTGACGCTTACCGCCATGATCTCCCGGGGCGTCGGGATCCCGGTCATCGCCTCGGGCGGCGCTGGCAGGCCCGAGCACCTGCGCGACGTCTTCAGAGATGCCGGCGCCGATGCGGCGCTCATCGCCTCCATGGTCCACTACGGAAGATACACGGTCCCTGGCATAAAGGCGTTTCTCAAGGATGCGGGCATCCCGGTCAGAGATGTCGTCTGATCTTCTTCTCCCGCCGGAGCGGGCAGACGCTCGTTTTTCCCACCGAATAACGATAATGCCTCCAGAAAATCCGCTGAATGAACATGCCCGCGCACACTGAGGGGAGCACCCGGGAAATCGGCCGGAGATCGGGGGCTCAGCTTGTGCGGAGCGCTTCCACAATGTTCATGCGCGATGCCCTGAAGGCCGGCAGGACGCCTCCTATGAAGCCCATGAGCAGGGCGAAGGCCAACGACTGCCCGAAAATGGCCGGAGTGAGCGTGAATTTGAACGCCAGCTCGGAAAACGACTGGAAGTTGAGCGTCGATATGGTGATGAGCTGCATGAACGAGGCGAAAAAGATCCCGATGCACCCGCCGGCCAGACCCAGGAACAGAGACTCCGCAAGAAAGCTCAGCAGGATCGCTCTTCGGCGAAAGCCGAGGGCACGCAGGGTTCCGATCTCCCGGGTGCGGTTCGCCACCGCCGAGTACATGGTGATCATTGCTCCGATGACTGCTCCGAGCGAGAATATCACGGTCAGCGTGATGCCGAGGATTCTCAGGAACCTCGCCATCGCCTCGGACTGCTCAAGGTAAAAGACGGTTTCGATCTTGGCCTGGAGCGTGAGCCTGGGATCATTCTCCACAATCGCACTCACCCTGTGAAGGGGGAAGCCGTGCTGAAGCCTGAAGATGACAATGGAATACGCCTCACGCCGGAACGCCTGCATGACCTGCTCGGCATCCGCCCATATCTCGGAGTTGAAGGCGGTGTTCCCCGCGTCCATGACGCCTACGATCCTCCAGTCCTTCAACGCGCCGGGAAGAGTGCCGCCGATGCCCATGCCCCTGAACCTCCTCACCAGGCTCTCCCCGACCACCATCTCGTGGACCCCGAACCTGGGCATGCGTCCCTGCACGATTCGGACCTGCGGCCGCAGGGCAAGCGACTCTCTCCCGATTCCTCTGATCGTGACATTCGACGACCCTCCCCCTCTCTTGTCCAGCGCGATGAGCACCACCACCTCTCTGGCCAGAAGCGTCTCACCTCCTTCATCCACCGCGATACCTGGCAGAGACTCCAGGACCGCCGCCTTCTCCGGCTCTATGGCGCTGCTCACCTCGCTGGTGGCGCCCTTTCTCAGAATCACCAGGTTGTCCGGCGAGCCGGTCTGCACCAGCGTCTGCCGGAGGCCTTCGGCAAGCATGAGGACGGCGGCGAAGACGAACACCACCAGCGCCATGCCTCCAGCGGTCAGAACAGTGGTGAGCCTTCTGGTCCAGAGGCTCCTGATGCTGTAGGAAATCGGCACCGCCATCTAGCCGATCCTCCTCAGCCCTTCCGCGATCCGTATGCGCACAGCCTGCCGGGACGGTATCAGCGAGGCCGCGATCCCGACAATCACGGCGATTCCGAGATCGATCAGTATCGTGTCAGGCTGCACATTGAACGTCGGGAAGAACGCCCGCAGCGCCTGCCTGAAGCCCTGCGCCGCCGGATAGGTCAGCAGGATCCCGAGAAGCGCTCCGCACAGCGAGATGATCAGCGCCTCGCCCATGATCAGAAAGGTGATCTGACCACCGGAATAGCCCAGCGTCTTGAGCACGGCATACTCGCCGGTCCTCTCCCGGGTGGTCATGGCCATGGTGTTGGCCACCACGGCAAGGATGATGACGATGACCACGAGTGACACGATCCGGATGACCTCGATGATGGTCTCTGTCATGGAAATGAACCCCAGCACGAAGGACTCCTCGGTCTCGGTGATCGTCTCGGCCGGCGAGTTCGCGAATAGCGCATCGATCTCCCCGGCCACCTGCGCCGCCATATCGGGGTCGGTGATTCCCACCAGGTAATATCCCACCTGGTCCGCCATTGCCGGATCGGTCTCTTCGAGTGTCTCGTTCAGGTACTCCCAGTGGAAGAAAAACTGGCTTTCGTCCACGTTCTCGTCGCGCCCCCGGTAGACGGCCTGGAGCTGGAACTCCCAGTTGCCAGGATAGATGGTTCCCTCCAGGGTCACGATGTCGCCGACCTCCCACCCGAAGCGCTCTACGAGCTGCCTGCCGGCTATGAACCCGCGTCTGTCTCTCAGGAAGCTGCTTCTCTGGTCCTCGTCGATGAGGTACTCGGGATAGAGCTCCAGATAGGTCTCGGGCTCAACCGCGAAATTGGCGAAGAAATTCTCTTCGGTGATGTAGATCCCGCCGAACCAGTTCCCGTACGATACCATTTCCACATGGTCGACCTGGCGGATCTTGCTATAGTAGGACAGGGGCAGCGGGAAGGTGATGGAAACGGCATTACGCGTGATGAGCCTGGTGGCGGATGATGTTTCGACGCTTGCATACCATGTGCTGATGACAGTGCGCAGAAGGCCGAAGGCAAGGATCGCGACGGCGACGGCGAGTACGGTGAGCGCGGTTCTCAGCTTATGCCTGAAGGCATTCTTGAAGATTATCTTCCAGAGGATCATGGGCTGAACTCGCCTTTCTCCAGGTGCCGGACGAGGTGGGCGCTCCGCGCGGCGTGGGGATCGTGCGTGACCATGACGATGGTCTTGTTCAGCTCTCTGTTCATGCGCTCCATGAGGCCCAGGATATCTTCGGCTGATGCCCTGTCGAGATCTCCGGTGGGCTCGTCGGCAACCAGGATTACGGGATCGATGACAATGGCCCGTGCTATGGCCACTCTCTGCTGTTCGCCTCCCGAAAGCTGCGAGGGATAGTGCTCGCTCCTCGCGGTGAGGTTCACCATTTCCAGGGCGGCCTCCACGTGCTCCCGCCTCTGCGCCCTGGTGAGGCCCGTGAGATGCAGGGGAAGGTCGATGTTTTCCGCCGCCGTGAGCACCGGGATGAGGTTGTAGAACTGGAAGATGAATCCCACGTTGTCCGCCCGCCATCCGGCGAGCTCGCTCTCCGAGAGTGCGGTGATGTCCTCGTCGTTCACCACGATGGACCCGCTGTCCGCCCGATCGATGCCGGCGATGAGATTGAGCAGCGTGCTCTTTCCCGAGCCGGACGGTCCCATGATCGCGAGGAATTCTCCCCGGGCGATGTCGAAGGAGATGTCGTTGAGCACCGCGATCGTATGCTCCCCCCGGCGATATGACTTGCAGATGTTCCTGATCTCGACGATGTTCGAGGCGCTCTCCACCTTTACCCCTCGACGATCGTGATCCTCTGGCCGTCGCTCAGGTCATCGGGCGGATCGGCCACCACCACATCACCCGCCTGTACTCCCTGGATCACAGCCACCATGTCCCCGAACCGCTCCCCGGTCTGCACCCTGACCTGCTCGGCCCTTTCGCCCCGGACCACGAATACGGACTCGCCGTACTCCGACCGTACGACCGCCGAGCTGCTCACCATGTTCCGGGGGCTCCTCTCGTCCGGTTCCAGAGACCTCGAGAGGAAACCCACCTTGGCGCTCATCTCGGGCAGTATTTCCGGATCGAGATCCTCGAACCGAACCTTCACGAGCACTGTCGCCTGGGCCCTATCCACGGTAGGGACGATGGAATCCACCGCTCCCCTGAACCGCTCGCTCGGCAGCGCATCAAGCGTAATGTCGCACGGCTGCCCCACGGAGACCATGCCGATGTTGGACTCAGAGACATCCGCCTCGACCTGCAGCGACGAGAGGTCTGCTATGGTGACAACCGATGCCTTTGCCTGGGCCGCCGCTCCGAGCGATGTGACAATGTCGCCCACGTCGGCGTTCTTGGTAAGGACCACGGCGTCGAACGGGGCTGTGATCTCGGTGTAAGACAATGCGACCTTTGCCCTCTGGAGCACGGCCCCGCCCGCCTCGACCGCCGCACGGGCGGCATCCCGGGTGGCCTGGGCCGCAAGATAGGCGGTGCGGGCCGTATCGTACTCCGACCGGGACACTGCGCCGGACTCCACCAGGCGCTCCATCCGGCGGAAGTCCCGGCGTGCGTTCTCCAGGTTCGCGCCCGCTTCCTCGAGCCTCGCCTCGGCGAGATTCAGGTTCGACCTGGCTTCATGCACCTGGGCCGTGGCCTCTTCGTTCTCGAGCCGCGCGAGCACCTGCCCTTTCTCGACCACTGATCCCTCTTCCACCAGGAGCGAGACCAGCTGGCCCGTCACCTTTGTCCCAACATCGGCCCTGCGCTGCGCCACCACGTAACCGCTGGCCGTGAGCCGGGTGAGGACCTGTGCAGGATAGACCCGGGTGACGGTCGCAACCTCAACGGGCACACCCCGGGAGAGAGCGTACCACACGAGCAGGACTGCGACGACGGCCGCGGCCGCGACGAGCAGAGCAGCCGGCGGCACCCTGAAACGGCGGGACCTTCTCTTCCTCTGCTTCTCCTGTTTTTCTATGGCGAGCTTGCCGAGGTCTTTATCCGCCATGGCCCGGCCCTTTCGAGGACTGACACTGCCACATATACACTTATACATAGAAGGCGTAGAGCCCATATCAAAGGGAGCCCGCCTCCGGGCGGTCGGAAGCTCTCAGACGGCATCGCGGCGGAGAGAAAAAACAGGGCCGGCGGTTGTACCCGCC
>DCDF01000140.1:21273-39892 GCA_002316295.1 Syntrophaceae bacterium UBA1062
GGGCCGGCGGTTGTACCCGCCGGCCCCGCCGCAATGCCTTGTGAAATCCGTATCCTGCCCCGGACGATCCCTAGTAGAGGAAGATCGGGTAGGAGTCCGGGTTTTTGCCGAAGCAGGTGATGTCGTCGATCTTTTCGATCTTCGGTCCTTTGAGCAGCGCGTAGATCGACCGCTCCACCCCGACGCCGCCGCCCATAGTCTCCGGGAAGTAGCTCACGCCGTCCTTGCTCATCATGTGGACCGCTGTGAGGAACGGGCCGTAGCCGTCCATGACCGCAATGTTCTCCAGAATGCCGTTTTTGAATACCGGTGCCTCTGGAATGATCCTGTTGTCGATGAGGCGCTGAACAATGGGCTCATAGAGCCATTCCCTGATCGCCCCCGAGAGGATTTCCAGGGCGCTGCCGTACTTGTTCGTGTCCCTGACGAGCGGCTTGGCGCAGAGGTCGTAGTTGTAGATCATGTCCGAATTGTACGCGTTCAGCGGCAGTTTCGTCCCGTCCGGCATGAGGTATGGGTAGATGAGGTCGTAGTTCTCCCGCATCAGCCCGGTGATCCAGAAGAACTGGGTGGGAACTTCCCTTCCGACCTTTGCATCGATATCGAGCTTGCCGTGCTTCTTGAGCGCCTCCATGTGCTTCACGCGCGGGAACGGCTGCCGGGGGACCTCGAGCGCGATGCCCAGAGCCTTGAGCTCGTCCTCGTTCTTTTCAACGATTGCGCTGCACGCAGCTATGATCATCCGCTCGAAGAAATCGATGATTTTCTCGTAATCCTCTTTCAGGACGGCCTCCACTTTCTCCCGAGCGTGCAGGTAGTCGCCCATCCCGATGCCGCGGTTGCGTCTGAGCTCTATGTCGATCTGGGAGAAGTCGATGAGATACTTGCCGCGCTGCTTCCTCAGGGGGCTTTCGATCTCGAGCCGGATGTTGGGCGAATCGACGAATATGCCCTTGATGCGCCTGTTGAAGCACGCAAGGAACTTCATGTAGATCATGGAGTGGGTGACCACGTAGGGCATTCCCTTGTAGTGGATGGTGGGCACGTGCTCCACATCATGGGCGAGAGGGTCGGTCACCGGGCTCATCTGAACGCGCTCCATATTGACGAGGCCTTCATTGACGAGGAAATTGTGAATCGCAGTCACATAGGATGTGCGAATTTTCATAGCGGAATACAATGTCTCGTTCACCCACTTCTCGACGTAGTTGTCCCGGATGAAATCCTCGAAGGATGTTCCCGACTGGACGAGCGACGCCTGGAAGTGAAAGAGATCCTCACCGATAAAAGCCATAATAACCTCCTTGATCCGTTGTTGTTTGTCAGATCTCCGCGAGGCGGCCCGTGCGGGCTCGGGCTGCGAACGCCGCCGCGATCGCGCCGCGCGCTATCTGTTGCGCTCCGTTTCAGCAACCTCTGTGCCAAACAGAGTCATTGATACTCCAAAACAACCGGCAACTGCAAGGCCGCACTGAGTAACAACTCGGGCCGGCAGCCGCCGATGCTCACCCTCCCGCATGTATTGACCGCTGAAACATGGAGGAGCCGTCCGGACATGACAGGAGACTCCGCAGGCCGGCTGCGAGCGGACCGGAATCGACAACGGCAGCCGCTGAACGCGAAAGTCACGGAAGACGGACGAACGGTTTCATACATTTTTGTCCGGAATTTGCCCTTCTTATCAATTTTGTTTCGTGATCGGATCAGGATTCCGGTCTGCGGGAATACAGAGAGGCGGGATCTTCAGAAGCCTGCCTCTTCGTTTCACTCCGCCGAAAAAAAACTGAAGGAATCACTCAGAACCCGTACTTGTCGTAGCCTGCGGGCACGTCGGTGGGATAATCTCCGGTAAAGCATGCGGTGCAGTATCGCGAGCCGTCCTCCACGGTCTTCAGGAGCGCCTCGGTGGAGAGGTATGCGAGGGAATCGGCGTCCAGGTACTCCTGGATGTCCCGGACACATTTGCCGCACGCAATGAGCTCCTTGGAAGTGGATATGTCGATTCCATAGAAGCAGGGGTGTGTGATCGGGGGAGAGCTGATCCGCACGTGCACCTCCCGTGCGCCTTTCGATCGCAGCAGCTCGACGATCTGGCGCATGGTGGTGCCGCGCACGATAGAGTCGTCCACCAGCACCACGCGCCTGTCCTCGATGACCCCCCGCACGGGGTTGAGCTTCACCTTCACGTCGAGCTTGCGCTTGTCCTGGTGGGGGGCGATGAAGGTGCGCCCCACATAGTGGTTGCGGATGAGGCCGATTTCATACTTGATGCCGGATGCGCGGGCGAAACCCAGCGCCGCCGTGTTGCCGGAATCGGGAACCGAGATGACGATGTCCGCCTCGCACGGCGATTCCTCGGCGAGCATCTTTCCGAGCCTCCTGCGGACCTTGTCCACCTTCTCGCCGAACACCAGGCTGTCGGGCCTGGCGAAATAGATGTGCTCGAAGATGCATTGCGACAGCCTCGGGGCCCGCTCGAGCCGGTGCGAGGTCACGCCGCCGGTGTCGAAGACCAGGATCTCGCCCGGTTCCACGGTCCTGAGATACTCCGCGCCGATGATGTCGAATGCGCAGGTCTCGGAAGCGACCACGTACGCATCGCCGGACATTCCCAGCGACAGGGGCCTGAAGCCGTACGGATCGCGTGCTGCGATCAGCCGCTCGGGAGTGAGCAGGACAAAGCAGTAGGAGCCCACGATCTTCGAGAGTGCATCCTTGAACATATCGAGAAAATCTTCTTTTTTCGACCGGGCGATATGGTGGAGGATGATCTCGCTGTCGGACGTGGTCTGGAAAATGGACCCCAGGTCTTGCAGCTCCCGCCTGAGCTCCGCGCTGTTGGCGATGGTGCCGTTATGGGCCACGGCGATCTTGCCGGCCTTGCATTCGATCGAGAGGGGCTGCGCATTGACGAGATCGCTCGATCCCTTGGTGGAATACCTGTTATGGCCGATGGCCGCAATTCCACGGAGAGGGGGCATGGCGTCCGGATCGGCGAAAACCGACCATACCAGGCCGGTGCCTTTCCTCACCCTGATCGAGCTGCCGTCTGACGAGGCGATCCCCGCACTCTCCTGCCCCCGGTGCTGCAGGGCGTAGAGGCCCAGATACGTCTTCTCCGCGGCCTCCCGATCGCCGTATATCCCGAAGACCCCGCATTCCTCGTGGAAGTGATCATCCAGGGTGTGAAGCATTGTCCATCCTTTCCTGATGTCCGGTTTAGCACAATTCAGACGAATGTGAAGCACGAATATCACGAAGCCCCATGTGCCTGAATGTTCTCATGCACGGTCGAAAGCCTGCGAATATTCTTAGATATTTCCTGACTCAGCCTTAAGCAAACTCAGTGCCACCGGTGATTCGGCGGAATATGCTGAATGTTCAGCCGGCAGGGGGGTGGGCCGAATAGTGCCGGGGGCTCCACGCCGTCAAAGGTCCGAGGCTTCGCCTCCGGACGTCTGTCGAGGAGAAATACCCGGCGAGACGGAGAGCAAAACATCGGACATAAATGTTCGGTCCGGGTCGGGTATCGAGTCGCGCGGGTTTTCCGAAGATTATCGGGAATACGGGCCGCCGACATCACAGCCCGTCTTGAGAGATTTTTCTTTCAGCCGCTTGTTGCTCACTGATCTATTCCATGCTCTTGAGCGTCCTGCGCGGCATCCTTCTCCTTGGCCTCGGCCTTGGCGGATTTCCGCACGGCCTGATCCAGCAGCTCCTGCGCCTGCACGAGTGCGGCCCGGAGCTTATCCAGGGCCTCGTCGTCCGATCCAGACGCTGCCTCCCTGTCAAGTTCCGAACGCAGCCTTTCCACCTCTTTCCCGGCGTCCGACACGTACTGCCGCGCCCTTCTGGCTCTCCTGCGCGCCTTTTCCAGGGTATCCCTCATGCGGGCCATCTCCGCCTGTGTCCCTTCTTCCGGCTCCGCTTCGAGGCCGATATCCTCGGCGGCCATGACCATGGCCGTGATCCCGAGGCCGCCCAGGAGGGTCTCCATCTTCGATCCCGCGAGGGTCAGGATCTCGCCCTCTCTGATCCTGAACGGCATGAACACCACCGAGGCGTCGGACGAGGCGTCGGCCATGTCTTTTTCCGCGGCATCGGGCATGATCTGTACCTCGGCATCGATCCTCACCTCTTCGAGCATGCCGTACAGACATTCCATGGTCGCATCCGGGCTGGAAGAGGACTGTTCTCCTGATGTCCGGTCAACCGGAGCTCCAGCGTCTTCTCCGGCGCGGGTGCCTTCCCCGCAGGGTCCCGCTGCCGACGTTTCGGCGTGAACTCCGCTCACCATGACCAGCATACGGATCTTCGCGTCCGCCCAGGGAGCGCTCCTGGTCATGAGATATGCCAGCAGCAGCATGAGCCGGCTTGTGGCATCGCCCCTCCACCAGACATCGATGCGCCGCCTGCCGGAACGTTGTTTCTCCAGTGCCTCCCACTCCTCTTCTCCTGCATCGAGGATCACAATGTTGCACCCGAGCCTGAAGGCGGTCCTCAGGTACAGGGAATAGCGCTTCTCCTTGAGGCTGAGCACCCACGACGGGCCCTGGTCGAGCCAGTTCGCAACCACGGTGTTCACCTTCATCGGCCCCACGCCGAAACTCTGCACCAGCACCTGCACGGCATCCGCGGAATCCGGTGACACCACGGCCAGGGGAAACATCTTCAGACCGGCTGCGGCGAGCTCTCTGCGCATCTCCTGCTCGGCTTCGCTTCGCTCTTTGAGCATCTTCACCCCGGCGCCTTCCAAGATCCTCACCACCGTAGTCATCCCGCTTCCGCCCTCGATCCACGAACAGAAGTGAAGAAGGCGCTCCCTGCGTCTGGATTCGTCCGAGAAGGCGATGATCTGGGGCCTCCAGTCCCGGGGATGCTCGATCTCCGATGCCGCGGCCAGGAGATGCGCACGGACTTGCTGGAGATGATAGGATCGTTTGCTGTCCGCCCAGCGATCTGGAATGTCGACCCGTCTCAGATACTGGTAGAGGGCGAACAGAACGGCGACTGATATCGCGGCCGCCATCAGGTCGATGACGAGCATGACAATGAGGCAGGCAACGGCTCCGGCGAGGCTTGTATTCTTGTTGAACCACCTGAAGCGCGGTCTGAACGAGGGGCTCGCCGCATGGGCCTCGTAGTAGGTGGCGTAATTGAGCAGCCCGTAAGAAACGAGAAAGAACATGGACACGACCGGCGCAATGGCATTGAGCTCTCCCAGCGATATGGTCATGAACGCGATGAGTGCGGAGAATATCACCCCCCTGCGGGGATTGTTTGCCGGGCCGTAGCCCTTGGCAAAGAAGCGCAGGAAGGGAAAGATTCTGTCGTTTGCCATTGACTGGAGTATCCTTGGCGCCCCCAGGAACGAGGCCATGGCGGAAGACAGCGTCGCCGCTATGACGCCGGCGTCCACGAGCATCCCGATTGAGGAGGCCTGCTTCATGGATGAGTAATCATCCGTGAGCACGGTTCTCGGCAGAGCGCCCGCCATGATCACTGCGGTCGAGAAATAGATGGCAATCGAAAGGCCGACCGCGGCAAAAGTCCCCACTGGAATGCTTCGGCCGGGGTCCTTGAGGTCGCCGGACATGTTCACGCCCTGGGTGAACCCGGTGACCGCTGGGAAGAAGATCGCGAAGAGAATCCAGAATTCGGGTCCTGAAGCCGCATCGCTCATGTTGGAGGCGATATTTGCCGGGTCCCACACATGCCAGCCGCCGATATAGAACGAGACCAGCGAGGATACCAGAACCGCCATGACAACGTACTGAAACTTTGTCGCCCAGTCGGCACCGAGCCACGCGAAGCAGAAGAGCAGGCCTACTGCGAGAGCCCCCACGATCTGGGGCATATGGGCGTACTGTACCGGCATCATCAGGGAAATCACCTCTCCGAATCCGATGCAGTAGAAGCCTATGGAAACGGACTGGGCAAGAAAGAGCACCACCCCGATCGCGCCGCCGAACTCGACGCCCAGGGTGCGGGAAATGAGATAATAGACGCCTCCCCCGCGGACCCGCATGTTCGTCGAAACAGCCGACAGCGAGAGTGTTGTAATGACGGAGATGGCACTGGCCAGCGCAATGATCGACAGCGCCTTCATGAGGCCGGCACTGCCCACCACATATCCGAGGCGCATGAAGAGGATGATGCCCAGAATCGTGAGGAAGCTCGGCGTGAAAACCCCTGCAAAAGTCCCCATGGTTCCTGCCTGGACTTGCGGCTTCTTCTCGGAATCTTCGCTCATGGCGAGCCGTGTCTCCTCTTCTGTTCTGACAGCAGTATGTAGCCGAATCCAGGGCCGAATACAACCACCTTCAGAGCGGAGGCTGCTCCTTGAATTCTGCCTGCCGGGCATGATATAAATTGTATGAACTTGCCAGCGAAACTGTTCTCAGACAGGCGGGTGATCCTCCTCGTGTGGATCGCGATCTTTCTCATAAAACTCTCCATCGGCATATCCCATGTCCTCGCGGCCCAGAGAGGCCGCATCGCGCCTCTGCAGTTCGGGCTGAACGCTATCGAGTACAGGGGCTCGGACCCTGAAGCGGGCAAGGTGTTCGACGATTATTCCAAATCCATCACCCGTACGATCGATGCATACCAGAGGTACAACCAGCGGGAGCATATCGTGGCGGCGTATGGATATTTTGCCGCAGCCCTCACCTCCCTTGTGTCCATCCTTCTCGAGCTGAGAGGCCTCGTGCGCGGATACCGCCGGTCTCAGCGGGGCTGAACCCGTTGCCCGAAAGCTTCTTGACGGTCACGGGACCTGCAGAAGTCCTGTCAGCAGTATGGTCGCGCCTTTGCGGATCATCATCACGGCTATGGCGGCCAGGAGCAGGTTGGCTATCTTCGAGATGATCCTGGCCCCTGCGCTTCCCAGGATATGATTGAGGCCGTTGCCGAAGAAGAACACGAGGCCCGCGATTCCGATGTTTGCCATAAGGGCGGTTGCGGTGGGAAGGGCTCCGTATGTATTCAGAAGAAGGATCGACGTGGTGAGCACGGCCGGGCCGGCGATGAGCGGCACTCCAAGCGGCACCGCCCCCGGATTCATCCTGTCGACGTCCTTCTCGGGCTTGCCCGAAGACAGCACATCGCTCAGTGCGATGACGAATATCAGCAGGCCGCCTGCAATCATGAAGTCCGAGATCGTAATGCCGAGCAGCTGCAGCAGCTCTCTGCCGCCGAAGAGAAAGAGAACGGCAACCACAGCGGCTGTCAGAACCGAGTCGACAATGATCCGGCGCACTTCCCGTCGCGGCGTTCCCTGAGTGAGCCCCAGGAACAGGGGCAGTGTTCCGATTGCATCCACAGCCACGAACAGCGGAACGAAACACAGCCAGAACTCGTTCATCGGCTTCCTGCCTCGAGTCCGGAATATACCGGGGCCGCCCCTGCCGCTCGCCGATCGGCACTGTCATCACGCCCTGACATATATCTACAATACGGGCCGCGCGGAAAAAGAAAAGATGCTGCTGTCGTAAAGATACGGAGCAATTCCGGGCAGGTACCGGCTCGGCATACTGCCGCGCCCTGTCGGATCCAACGTCCGGGCGCCCTTGCAGACCGGAAGGCGGAGACTTAGTATCTAAGAATAGATATCGGTGTGGAGGGGCCGCCCGATGGCAAGGGATTATTACGAGATCCTGGGGGTTCCCAAGGACGCGAGTGCGAATCAGATCAAGGAAGCATACCGCAAACTTTCCCGGAAGTGGCATCCCGATATCAACCCGGGCAACAGGGAGGCCGAGGAAAAGTTCAAGGAGATCAGTGCGGCCTATGATGTGCTCGGCAGCGAGGACAAGCGCAGGCTCTATGACGAGTTCGGCGAGGCCGGGCTCCATCCGGGCTTCGACGAGCAGCAGGCCCGCCGGTACCGGCAGTGGTCGGGGGGCCGTCAGCAGGGGGCGGAAGGAGGCGGGGAGCCTGGAGGCGAATGGGCTGCCGAAGACTTCGGCCGCTTTCGGAGCTATGAGGACATCTTCGGAAACCTGTTCGATTTCGAGCAGGAAGGCCCGGCCTTCCACGAACGGGCCCGTGGAAGGGATCTTGAATACACGATGAGCATTGATTTCGTCTCCGCCCTGAAAGGGGTCCAGACCGAGATAGCCATGGACAAGACGAAAGTCTGCCCCACCTGCCGGGGAAACGGGATAGACCCTGGTGCCGGCGCTGCCACTTGCACGGTCTGCGGAGGAACGGGCAGACTGGACGTGGCCCGCGGCCCCATACAGTTCACCAAGCCGTGCCCCCGCTGCCGCGGTACGGGCAGGATTGGCAAGCCCTGCCCCACATGTGCCGGTCAGGGTATGGTGTCAGGGGTCGAGAGGATAAAGGTCTCCATACCCCCCGGCGTAATGGAGGGCTCACGGGTCAGGATTGCAGGAAAGGGAGAGCCGGCCGGGAGAGGAGGAACACCCGGAGACCTCTATCTCGTCATCCACGTCCCCGAACACCCGTTCCTCAAGCGCGAGGGGGACGATCTGACCATGGAGGTGCCTGTGACTGTACGCGAGGCCATGGCGGGAGGAACAATAACGGTTCCCACCGTGGACGGACGCATCAGGGTCAAGGTGCCCCCGGGAAGCCAGAGCGGCCAGACTCTCAAGGTCAGAGGGAAAGGCGCCTTGAATCCGAAAACCAAACAAAAGGGCGATCTGCTGATCCGTCTGGTGGTCAAGGTACCCAGGACCGAAGACAAGGAAGCGCTGGACGCCGCTGAGAAAATCGAACGGCTCTACCAGGGCGACGTGCGGGCAGGGCTGAGGCTGTAAGCCCGTCCATTCTCATACCCGCAGGTCATGTTCCGGCCGGGCTCCTCTCAGGCGCAGCCGCATTGAACCGGCACATTCGAAAGGATTGTCTCCTGCGGATCGTTCCTGGGCCGGCTGATATTTTTACCCATTGTCTTGCGTTTATGCAAATTGCTTTGTTATAATCAATTCATGGATCAGGACAACTATCGAGGCGGCCAGGGATGTCCTGCTCCTCGTTCCTCCGGCATCCGAACGTCCTGGTGGGGATCTTCGGGTTTCTCTCCAGGACTCCTGCAGGTGATTTCCGGCATGAACGGCTTTTTGATGATTTCAGGATAATTATACGACAATGAAGCAGGAGATCGATCACATACATCAGCAGGTGATGAACGTCGCACGCAAGGACTTCACCCAGCTGAAAAAGGATATTACCGTAGAGGAGGCCCTGAAGGCTATCCGCAAGGAAGAGCTGGGAGAGAAGATCGTCTACTTTTACGTGGTCGACAAAAACGACGTGCTGGTCGGCGTCCTTCCCACCCGACGCCTGCTGGGCGCGCAGCCCGACCAAAAGCTCTCGGATATCATGGTGTCGAACGTGGTGGCCCTTCCGGCAACATCCACGGTGCTGGATGCATGTGAGCTGTTCGTGATACACAAATTCCTCGCATTTCCCGTGGTTGATGAAAAGCACCGAATCGTCGGGATCGTTGATGTGGGATTCTTCACGGACGAGGTCTTTGACATCGCCGAGAAAGAACATCTGAACGAACTGTTCGAAACCATCGGCTTCCATGTATCTCAGGTGCGTGACGCGACAACGGTAAAGGCGTTCCGCTTCCGGTTCCCCTGGCTGATGGCCACCATCACAGGCGGCACAGTGGCCGCATTTCTTGCCGGCGCCTTTGAAATGACCATCGCCAAGAGCATCATACTGGCATTCTTCCTGACACTGGTGCTGGGTCTCGGAGAGAGTGTGGCCACTCAGTCCATGGCGGTCACGATCCAGAAGCTGCGGCATGCGCGGCCCACCTTGGGATGGTACCTCAGAATGTTTGTCCATGAGATCGGAACGGCCCTGATGCTGGGCGCCGCCAGCGGGTTTCTGGTGGCGGTCGTTATCCTTTTTTGGAAAGGCGCGCTCATCACGGCCTTTTCCGTGGGGGTCAGCATCCTGCTGGCGATATGCTCCGCCTGCCTCCTGGGGTTGAGCATCCCCACCCTGCTGCACAAGTTCGACCTGGATCCCAAAATTTCCTCGGGCCCGGTCACCCTCGCCCTGGCGGATATCTTTACCCTGCTCTTCTATTTCGGCGTCGCCGCCCTGATCCTGTGATCCTTCAGGCGTGCGGGATCCATGGCCGGCCTGAACCGCGAAGCCACCGCACCATCTTTCTCACGGCCCCTGTTCGAACATACGCCGGATCTCATCGGCCAGGTCTTTGAGAATGTCGTCGAACTGTCTTCTCATGTCGATCATGTTCTGCCGCATTCCCAGGATCACCTCGACCCCGGGCAGATTGATGTCCATGTCCTCCACGAGAACCTTGGCGACTCTGATCTTGTCGATTTCCTGTCTCCGGAGCAGGTTCCCTCCACGGGAATCGTCGCGCATCAGGGTGATGATATCCTCTCTCTGCAGCGCGGCGATGAATTCCTCGTCGATATTCAGGATCTCGACCACCTCTCTGACGGTCCAGACGTCCTTCTCCATCGTTCCCCTCGGGCGGCGTTATACGGGCATCTCCGATCCGTCCGGAAGAATACCCCTGGAAGTGATGCGATCGTGGTCCGCTCAGGAGAACCTGACCCCGGCCCCGTACCGGCGGTGCCTCGCCTCGGCCAGGGGTCTGCACCATCTGACTGTACCGGTGCTCTCGTTCAGCTCGCCTGGGCAAAACCCGGCCGGGGCCCGCTGCAGCAGGTGGATGCGGATGTTTTCTCCCGGCCTCATTTCGTGATCGCACTCGAGATAGAGGCCATCTTCGCTGATATTCATGATGACCGCCTCGTAAAACCCGTCTCTCAGGCAGGTGAGGCATTTCAGATCCATGATCCTGCGGGCCTTCGTACGCCGCGTTTCCTTTTGTTCTCCTGACAGCGGCATCGGTCGACTCCCTGCACAGCGAAACCTTGTCCTTTACTCATTATAGTAGCGGGTGCGCCGGAGGGTATCAAACAGGAAACGCGGCAGAGGAGCCGACCGCCCTTCCGCCGGTCCCGATCCCTGTTCAGAATAGAATGAGTCTCAGTGCCACCAGGAAGAGGAACACGCCGACAAACATCCGGAACCGGCTCTGGGGCAGCCTGTCCAGGAATTTCCGGGCGAGCCGTGCTCCGATAAAGGACGCGGGGATACAGACGATCAGGGCGGCGGTCAGATCCCGGCCCAGATTCACCCCGCCGAGGAAATACCGGGATATGCGGGTGATGTCTATGAAAAAAGCGATGATACCCGATGTGAAGAGATAGGCATCCCTGGGAAGGTCGAACGCGGTCAGGAAGGCCCCCCTGACCGCTCCCCCCACACCGAAGAAGCCCGCCGACAAGCCGGACAGAATGCCGCCGGCCACAGCAGTGCCATTGTTTTCGGGAAGCGCCCACCGCGGGTTTGCAAACAGGAAGGCCACATAGAGCACGAGGAATACGCCCAGGATCCTCTGCAAGGGCAGCCCCTGTGCTTGGAAAGTGAGCGCCGCTCCGATATAGCTGGCTATGATCCCGGAGAGCCCGAAGCCGAGGATGAGCTTCCACTGTATTCCTTTCCTGAAGAGCAGCATCATCCAGACAGCGCCGAAGAGATGGATGATGCCGACGAACAGGAGCGTGACCGGCATCGGCAGGAATACGGCCAGGACGGGAACCATGATCGTGGAGGTTCCGAAACCTGTGGCTGTCCCGACAGCCGAGGCGGCAAGTGTCAGAACGGCAAGGAGAACGACTTCCGTCATGCCGCACCTCCGGGACGAATGGAGCGCTCACACCTGCGGGGTCTTGTCCGAACGTTGAGGCTATACATGTCGCCGGCGTGCCTTTGGTGCATCCGCACTCAGGCTCTCGCGGTCTTTCCCTTCCTTTCCCGACACCTGCAAAACGGGCAGAAATACGGAGAACGTGGTGCCCTTTCCCTTCCTGCTCCAGACCGTTATCTCGCCCCGGTGGTCCCTGACGATCTCCCGCGCGATGGCGAGGCCCATGCCCGCTCCCTCTGTCGGTTTTTTGGTGGTGAAGAAAGGCTCGAAGACACGAGAGACGGTTTGCTCGTCCATGCCCTCGCCGGTGTCGCGAACCAGAATGCGCACATAGTTTCCGGCGGGAAGCTCCGGAGAGATGCCCGAGGCCTCCTCTTCGCTCAGAACCGCCCGGCCCGCGACCACATCGAGCATGCCCCCTTTTTTCCTCATGGCGTATCCCGCATTGTCCCCGAGGTTGATCAGCACCTGTTTTATCTGGATCGGATCGGCCATGATCCGGGCTCTCCCGACAGCACTTCGGTGCCGGATTTCGATCGTGCTCGGCAGGACGGACCTGAGAAAGGCCACGGACTCGGACAGCACCGATGATGCAGCGACAGGGTGCTTTTCCCGTACCTGCTTCCGGCCAAAGGTGACGATCTGACTCACCAGGTCGCTCCCCAGGCGGGCGGCCTGCAGCGTCTCCTGCAGCATGGGCCGGATCGTCTCGTCCTTGTCCAGATCCGCCAGGGCGGTTTCCGTGTTCAGGATGATGGGGGTGAAGATGTTCTTGAGGTCATGGGCTATCCCGCCGGCCAGATTCCCTATGTCCTCTGTTTTCTGGATCTCCGCTACCTTGCGCTGGAGCATTATCTCCCGGGTCACATCTCGCACGACCGCGATATAATTTATGATGCTCCCGGACTCATCCCGTATGGGCGACACGCTCAGGTTCACCTCAATGATCTCACCCGTTTTCCGCTTTCGCCTCCTGCAGCCGCTCCACGCCTTTCCCTGCGCGACGATCTTTCCGAGAATGTCCTGATAGCGGTCGCCCATGAAATATTCCCCGAGCGTATCCGGACTCTTGCCGACAAGGTCCCGGCGCCGATATCCGCTCATCTGCTCAAAGGCCGTATTCACATACTCGATGGTGAGAGACGGGCTGAGAAGGACTATTCCCTCGCCCGCGCTCTCCACAGCCGAGGCGAGCCTGACGATGTCGCGGCGCATCTTCTTCTGCAGCTTCCTGCCGGCGTCCCGGAGCACGTCCTGGGCGCGTTTCAGATCGGTGATGTCGCTGAAAAAGACGAATGCGCCCTTGCGCTCATCACCGGCTGTCCCGAACCGCGGAACGCAGTCGACTGAGATCCACCGCTGCCGACCGAGCTTCGGGTTCGTAAAACTAATCACCTGATTTCTGCACGACGCCCCTTCCTTGAGCGCCTGGAGCTTCTCAAACGTCGCGGCGCACAACGGGTCGTCCTCGCAGCCGATATCGGGCATCCACGACAGGGCCTCGGGAAGCTCCCGTCCGTACATCTCCTGCAAGTCCAGACCGATGATGGTTTCGGCCGCGGAATTCGCCGAGACGATCCGGTTTTGTTCGTCGAGCTCGATCACCCCTTGAACCAGGGTGTCGTGGAGCGTCCGATACCGCTCCTCCGATCCCTTGAGCGCCTTGATGGCGTCCTTGAGCTCTGTGATGTTCTGGAGCACGATGTTAACCCCCACCCTCCTGCCGGATTCGTCCGCAACCGGAATCCAATGGGTGATCCACGTCTGGGTAGACCCGCCTGGCGACTCAAGAGGCTCCTGGAACTCTACGCCGAATCGGGGCCTTCCCGATTCGATGACACCCCGGGCAGTCGCCTCGATCCGATCCGCCAGCAGGGGCATGATCTCCCGCACGGACCGCCCCCGGTGTTCATCGGCGGGCAGACCGTTCATTCTGGCCAGGTATTCATTGACCTTCACACAGCGCATGTCCGGATCGAGGAGGCACATTCCGACGGGAATGGAGTCATAGACGATCTCCAGCCTCCGCCGCGCCTCTCTTTCCTTGTTCAGCGCCTCATCTCCCGCCTTCTTCTCCGCGGTGACATCTTCGAGAACGAGAGAAGACCCGTCTTCTTCGGGGAGGCAGCGGCATGACACCCATCTTCCGGGATGCCCGGGAACATGCATCTCGAATTTGATGACGGCGCCGGTTTTCAGACCCTCTGCGCACGCATCGGTGATCCGCTTCGCATTCTCTTCGGGAACCGCACTGCTCAAGGGCCTGCCTTCGAGATCATATTTCGATTTTCGGAGCTGGGCGGCCGCCAGATCGCTTACTTGAATGATCGTGAGGGCTCTGTCCAGACGGACGACTCCCAGCCCGAGCCGCTCCAAGCGTTTGTCTGTGCCGGCGGACATGGACAAACGTTTTCTGATCGGCTTCACTTTCGGCTTTTCCGTTGTACGCATGGTCTCCCGCGTGTCGATCATTCACCCACGGCCGTACTGCACAAGCAGCCATGCGGCTTACCCGTCCGCCTTCTCCTCACGCCCCCCGTCATCGATGGCGGCTTGAAGGAAAACAAGGCCCTTCGGGCCGGCGGGATACCGGCATCCTGTATGCTTTGTCACGCAGCGGCATTTGTCAGAGCGCATTTCCGATAAGAAATCTCACAGCCGGCCTGCGCACCGCATCCGGGTATCTGTTCAGGCCGCTCCGGCAGTGTTCGCACAGCCATGCAGGACCCTTCTGCCCACGCACATCCCACAGGCTTATGGTGGCGCCGCACATATCGCAGGAGTAAATCACTCCGGGGCGGCATTCCAGCGCTTCTTCGCAGCTGCTCGGCAGAGAAAGCCTGATGCCTGCCCCATACGAGCGATGCCGTCCGGTCTTCACGGGCCTGCACCACCGGATGACTCCGGTGGTGTCGCAGAAACGGCTGTGTTCCAGAATCCTCGGCACCAGCTGAATCGGATGTATGTGCACCATCTCACCAGGCTCTATCCTCTCATCTATCTCCAGATAGACGCCGTCTTCGCTCATGTTGAAGGCAGTGGCTCCGCGTGGGCACTCATCTTGGTGAACAATGCGCTTCAGCTCGAGAGGAAACCTGCACTGAACACGGTCATGAGTCCGTTGTTCTCTGAATGTCGCCATCGTTCTACACCCCGCTGTTCACTTTCGCCGCCCTCTTCGTGAATGCACGAGGCTCATGACACATTGCTCATGTTATGAGAGTTTAGTATGTGCGGTTGGCGGTAAATCAAGAGGAGAAGTGAAAAACTTTTCCCTTTCGCGAAGCCCCAGGGCATTTCTGAAAACGCACGCACCATGCCCTAAAAAGAGGCGGTCGTCGTATCCGCTCTCCGGGAAAAACCTACTCGGCGGACGACTTGAGAATGAAGCCGGATATCATGGGCCAGTTGTTGTTGAGTATCATGAAGCGCGGGAGCCCGTAGGGGTCTTGGTTCAAAGCGAGAGGGACGGCCGCCTGACCCCATCGGATGGTGAAGGCGCTCTCGTAGCCGGCATCCTTGAGCGTCTGGACCGCGATGTCTGAGCGGGCGCCGTTGGGATATACGAATGAAGAAACCTTCACGCCCAGCTTTTCCTCGAGGACCTTTTTCGAAAGCGCAACTTCCTGGACAAAGGCCCGGCTGTCGCTGTCGTAGAGCTTCCGGCTCAGGATGAGATGATAGTACCCGTGCCCGGCAATATCGCAGCCTTCCCGGCAGAGCTCCCTGAGCTGGTCCCAGGTGAGCGCATACGATTTCTTTCCGATGATGTTCGGATAGATGCCCAGCACCGGCCATATGCCCCGCGGCTTGAGGACCTCGTGAAAGGCCTGGTACACGCTCTGGTTCCCGTCGTCGATGACGACGAGCACGTTCTTCTTCCCTGTCACCGCGCCCTCGACCAGATCGGCATAGGAAACGAATCTGAATCCCTTTGTGCTGAGAAAATCCATCTGAGAGGCGAGCTCTTCGAGAGAAATGTCATAGTCGAAGCGGTTATTGCCGTGAAAGGAATGGTAGCACAGGACAAACACTCTGCTGTCGGCGGCGCCGGCTTCGCCCCACTGTACAAAACTGCAAAACACCACAAGCACCACAGCCTGGAAAATCAAAAACGCCCTCTTCATGGCCAAAAGCTCCGATCCTACAGGATGCATTCTTTCACGAGCAATATTCGGATTGCCGCCGTCATCTGCCCACTATATAATCGAACTCGGTTCTCCCCGCCAGGGAAATTTCATGAGTCTCCTGCTTCCCGGCCGGGGCTTATGCGCATTCCTGATGGAATGGAGAAGCCCGCAGTCTTCACAGGGGCTGCTCAGAGGGGGCGTGCGGGAAAGATCGAGGCCGCCGATCTCATCCATCTTCATCTCGTTGAATATGGCTTCGGTGAGGATATCGACCCCCTTGGATAATTCAACGCCGTACTGCCCCGCTTTCCGCCCTCCGGCTTTCTTCCCTCCTGAAAAAAATCAGGCCGGCCTCGTCGCGGTTATGATTGCCGAGCTGACATAGTTTTCATACCCCGTGCCCGGAAACCAGTCCTTGATAAATTCCCGGCTCTCCTCCTTCACCGCTACTTCGATATCCGAAAAGCCGGCTTCCCGGAGCATCCGCTCGAGATCCGCGACCGGCACGGCACCGGAAACGCATCCACAGTATGCATCTGTATTCTGCGCGGCCTCGGGAGGAAGCTCGCGGACCGCTACGATATCCGAGATCGCCAGGCGCCCGCCTTTCTTGAGAACGCGGAATGCATCGGCAAACACCTGCGGTTTGTCGGGTGAGAGGTTGATGACGCAGTTGGAGATGATGACGTCGGCGGTGTTATCAGGCACAGGCAGATGCTCGATCTCGCCGAGCCTGAACTCCACGTTCCGGTAACCGGCCTTGAGGGCATTGGCCCGTGCTTTCGAGATCATTTCGGGCGTCATATCCACGCCGATGACCCTGCCCTTCTCTCCCACCTGCCCGGCGGCGAGAAAGCAGTCGAATCCGCCTCCGCAGCCCAGATCGATCACGGTCTCCCCGGGTTTGAGGCTGGCGATTGCATGGGGGTTTCCGCATCCCAGCCCCATGTCGGCGCCTTCTGGGACGCCGGAGATGTCCTGCTTCGAATATCCCAGCTTCTCGGAAATGCCTGTTATCGGCCCGGGCTGGCAGCAGGCGGAGCTTGTGCAGCATGAGCCGTTCGATTCGGCTACCTTTGAATACCGTTCCCTCACGAGCTGTCTGGCCTCATCGTGGAAGGGCCTGTCATTCGCCTGTGCTTCATGGTCGTCTTTCATGGGCGTTCCTCCGTCTTTCAGTGCAGTGATCTTCTTGCGCGGCGGTTTTCTCATCGATCGGCGCCACGCCTTTCCCAGCCGCATCGGCGGCTTGCGGGCAGGGATGGATCGGTCTCAGCCACGCAGGGCGGCATGTATCGCACCCTTCTCCAGGCATGCTTCCTCCCCTTTCGGTGTCCCTGTCGCCGTTTGCCGGTGACCCGTCATCCGAGAACGGCCTTGATGTCCTTGACCGACGGAACCTTGCCCACGAACTTCACCTCGCCGTCGACGGCAAGGGCCGGGGTCATCATGACGCCGTACTTCATGATCTCGCCGATATCGGAGACCTTCTCCACCTCAACGGGCCTGCCCAGCTCCCTGGCGGCTTCTTCAGCGTTTTGCGCCAGCTTCCTGCACTTGGCGCAGCCGGTTCCGAGAATCTGTATCTTCATCCTGCCGATCCTCCCGTTCTCTTTTCCATGAATTATCCTGCCATGAACCCGAACATCCACCCGCTCAAGGTCGCCATGACGATGACGAGCGCCACGTATACAGACGTCTTCCTGGCACCCAGGATGCCGTAGATCACCAGCATGCTGGGAAGCGAGAGCGCGGGCCCGGCCAGCAGCAGGGCGAGCGCCGGCCCCTTGCCCATTCCTGAGCCGAGCAGACCCTGGAGGATGGGTACCTCCGTCAGGGTAGCGAAGTACATGAAAGCGCCCACGAACGATGCGAAAAAGTTCGCCGCGAGCGAGTTGCCTCCAACCGAGGCCTCGATCCAGCCCGAAGGAATGAGCCCGGCCTCGCCGGGCCGTCCCAGCAGGAATCCCGACACCAGCACTCCCGCAAAGAGAAGAGGCACGATCTGCAGGGTGAAGCCCCAGGTCTGCTCGAGCCAGTCGCGGCTTTCGTCTGTGCCTTTCGCGAGGATCGAGATCAGCAGTACGATGCCTGCCGTGAAGGGGACAGCCGGATTTCCCCGAAACATAAACGCCAATGCAGCTACCGCAGCCGCTGAAACAACCATGTATCTTATTTTCACGCGGAGCCACCTTACCATGATCACGGCGAGCGCCGCAGCGAACAGGGAAGTGAGCACCCATTTGTTCTGATAGATGAGCTCCGAGACGCCTCCCGTGCTTCGGCCCCAGTTTGCGAACACGAGGATACCCACCATGGAGGCGAAGTAGAGCGTTGTCTGCCACAGCGGCCTGCCTCCTTGTTCCTGAGGCATGACAGCGTTCATGCTCGTACGCTCATGCTCCTCCTTCCTGAAGAAAAAGGCCATGAGGAGGCCGATGATGATGCTGAACACGACTGCGCCGACGGCACGGGCGAGCCCGAGCTCGGGGCCCAGAACAGCTGCGGTGAGCACGATGGCGAGCACATTGACGGCGGGTCCAGAGTAGAGGAAGGCCGACGCCGGGCCCAGTCCGGCCCCCATCTTGTAGATACCGGCGAACAGGGGCAGTATGGTGCAGGAGCACACGGCCAGAACCGACCCGGATACCGATGCCACGCCGTAGGCCAGGACTTTGTTCGCGCCCGTACCGAGATACTTCATCACGGACGCCTGGCTGATGAAGACCGCTATGGCCCCTGCGATGAAGAA
>DCDF01000282.1 GCA_002316295.1 Syntrophaceae bacterium UBA1062
CGCCGTAATGGGCTCCCAGCCCTCCGGTGAAGAGCCCGTAGCCGTAGGCGTTGTGGATGATGTCGTTCTTGCTCAGTCCCGCCGCCACAAACGACCTGGCCATCAGCGTGGCCCAGGTCTCGATGTCGCGCTGGGTGTAGCCGACCACGGTGGGTTTGCCTGTGGTGCCCGAGGAGGCGTGCAGGCGCACGATGTTGCTCATGGGAACCGTGAACAGCCCGAAGGGGTAGTTGTCGCGCAGGTCCTGCTTGCAGGTGAAGGGGAGGCGTTTCAGGTCGTCCAGGCTCCGGACGTCGTCCGGGGTCACCCCGGCGTTGTCGAAGGCCTTCCGGTAGAAGCCCACGGTATGATAGACCCTGCTCACCACCTGCTGCAGCCGTTTGAGCTGCAGGGCCTCGATCGCTTCGCGGGGCAGTGTTTCGAACTCTTCGTTATAAATCATGACATTCCTCCTTGAACATTGTGCATCACTGGGCTGTTCAGCTGCCTGCCTCTCTTGAACCCCTCGATATTGACGGCGCGGATCTTTTCCTTGAGCATGGTGTTGATGGCGTCGATCCAGACCGACTCGGGCGGCTCGAGAAACGTGGAGAGCACCCCGAGCAGGATGATGTTCACCCCTCTTGCATTGCCCATCTCCTCGGCTACAGCGGAGCCTTCCACCATGAGGATGTTCCGGGTCTTTTCCCGGATGATGGGGACGACGTCCGGATAGGGCTCCTGACCGGATATGACCGAGGGCGGCGCCAGGCGGTACCGGTTGATGATCACGACGGCGTCTTTCTTCAGATATCTTACGTACCGGGCCGCCTCGAGCTCCTCGAACGACAGCAGAATATCGCATTTTCCATAGGGAATGAGGGGAGAGGCCACGCGCTCGGAAAACCTCACGTGGGACATGACGCTCCCGCCACGCTGAGCCATGCCGTGAATCTCGGACTTCTTCACGTCGCAGCCCGACCTCATCATCACCTCCGAGAGCATGTCGGAAGCCAGTATGATACCCTGCCCCCCGACTCCGGTCATCATCACGTTCATTTCTCACCTCCGATTGCGCCCGGCGCACACAGCTCTGCGCACACGCCGCACCCCACGCACATGTCGCTGATATAGGCCTTTTCATCCCTGAACTCGATCGCAGGGCAGCCCAGTCCGATACATACCTTGCAGCCCGTGCAGGTGTCCGTGTCGACCGTGAGCGCTCTGCCCGAGACCTTTCTCGACTTGAGCAGAACGCACGGCGCTTTTGAGATGATGACCGAGGGGCCGTCGTGCGCCAGGGCCTCCTTGATGTCCTTTCTCGTCTTCTTCACGTCATAGGGGTCGACGGTCCTGACCCATCCGATGCCCAGGGACTTTACGAGATTTTCCAGATCGAGGCTTATGGTCTGCTCTCCCCGGATGGTGACCCCGGTCCCCGGATGATTCTGTGAGCCGGTCATGGCCGTGGTCGAGTTGTCGAGGATCACGACCAGGGCTGTTCCGTTGTTGTAGGCGAGGTTGAGAAGCCCGGTAATGCCAGAGTGATAGAAGGTGGAGTCTCCGATCACGGCCGTGATCTTCTCTTTGCCGGGCCCGAAGGCTTTGGCCATGCCGTGGGCGTGGTTGATGCCCGCCCCCATGCACAGGGTCGTATCGATGGCGTCCAGCGGCGGGAGGAAGCCTAACGTGTAGCAGCCGATGTCTCCCGCGATGAAACACTTGTTGCGCTTCAGCGCCCACAGGAGGCTGCGATGCGGGCATCCGGGGCACATGCTCGGCGGCCGCGGCGGCAGCTTGCGCTCCTCCACCGCTTCCGGCCTGCCGCCTGCAATGGCATCCCTGATGATGTCCGGGTTCAGCTCCCCGCACATGGGCAGACGGTCTTTGCCGCGGCAGGAGATGCCCAGGGCCTTGACCTGATCTTCCATGAACGGATCGAGCTCTTCGACGACCCAGAGTTCGCGCACCCGCGAGGCAAAGTCTCTGATGAGCTCCTCGGGCAGGGGATAGGACATGCCCAGCTTCAGAAACGATGCGTCGGGGAACGCCTCCTTCGCGTACTGGTATGCCACCCCGGACGAGATGATGCCGAGCGATGGGTCACCCATCTCGATCGAGTTGAAGGCGGAAGAATCGGAAAGGGATTTCAGCGAGAGGATCCGCTCCTCGATGATGGGGTGGCGCACCCTCGCATTGGCGGGAAGCATCACCCACTCGGCCGGGTGCCGCTCCAGAGAGGGCTTCCGCACGCCGTTCTCCTTGCCCAGCTCCACCACCCCCAGCGAATGGGATATCCGCGTGGTGGTCCGCAGCATCACCGGGGTCTCGTACTTCTCGCTGATCCTGACGGCCTCTATCATCATATCCTTGGCCTCCTGAGAGGTCGAGGGCTCCAGCATCGGGATCTTGGCGAACCGTGCATAGTGCCGGTTGTCCTGCTCGTTCTGCGAGGAGAACAGCTCCGGATCGTCGGCGCTCACCAGCACGAGCCCGCCCCTGATGAGGGTGTAGGGCAGCGTCATGAGTGGGTCTGCGGCCACGTTCACGCCTACATGCTTCATGACCGCCATGCTGCGGGCGCCGGCGTAGGACGCGCCTGCTGCGACTTCCAGGGCCACTTTCTCGTTGGGGGTCCACTCTGCGTGAATCCCGGGATACTCGCTCGCTATGGCCTCGAGTATCTCGGTGGATGGTGTGCCGGGGTACGCCGAGGCGAAGGCTACGCCCGCCTCCAACGCCCCTCTGGCAATCGCCTCATTTCCGCTCAACATCTTCTTCATTCCGTATTCCCCTTGACTCGGATATAAAAAAAAGGCCATGGCGTTCACCCATGGCCTCTTCTCTTCCCTGCCGGAAACCCTGGCCTATGGGCAAAGCAATTTCATCCCGCTAAAGATGAAATAGTAAAAGCCCAAGAGTTCCAGTGTGTTCCGCAACATGATACCTGAATATATTCTATAGAAGTATTTTGGCTGTCAAGCCCTTTT
>DCDF01000224.1 GCA_002316295.1 Syntrophaceae bacterium UBA1062
ACGAACTTCGCGAGGTCGTTCTTCAGCTGCTCGGCGCCCTGGCCTTTGCGTCCGATGACGAGGCCCGGTCTGCCCGTGAAGATGACCAGCTTCACCTTGTTGGCGGCGCGCTCGATGATGATGTTCGAGATGCCTGCATGACTGAGATTCTTCTGGATGAAGTCCCGGATCTTCCGGTCCTCGACGAAGAGCTCGCCGAAACCCTTCTCGGCATACCACTTCGCCTTCCAGTCCTTGGTCACTCCGAGCCGAAATCCGTATGGATGTATCTTTTGTCCCACTGTGAGATACCCCTTTCCTATAACTCGTCAAGCACCACAGCGATGTGGCTTGTTCTCTTCAGTATTCTGGTCGCTCTCCCCTGGGCCCGGGGTCTCCACCGCTTCAGCACCACCCCGCCGTCGACCTGGATGGATTTGACATAGAGGTTGTCCACATCCATCAGCCCGGTGTTCATGGCGTTCGCAACGGCCGAGTTCAGCACCTTGGCGATGATGCGCGCCCGCTTGGTCCCCATGAGGTTGAGCGTACGCAGGGCATCGGCAATGGGCTTGTTCCGCACCTGGTCAGCGATGAGCCTCGTCTTCTGGGGAGAAACCCTGGTATGTCGCAGTACTGCCCTGGACTCCATTTTTCTTTACCCCTTTCTCTGAGATTTCCTGTCCGCCGCGTGTCCGAAGAACGTCCGGGTGGGGGAAAACTCACCGAGCTTGTGGCCGATCATTTCCTCGGTCACATACACTGGAACGAATTTCTTTCCATTATGAACAGCAAAGGTAAGCCCGACAAACTCCGGGAGGATGGTGGACCTGCGCGACCAGGTTTTGATCACCTTGCGGCTCCCGGTGTCCTGAGCCTGCATCACCTTCTTGAGCAGATGGTCGTCTACGAAAGGCCCTTTTTTCAGTGAACGGGACATGGGCTTACTTCCTCCTCTTTACGATGAACTTGTCTGATTCTTTCACCCTCTTGCGGGTCTTATGTCCCTTGGTGGAGACACCCCATGGAGTAACCGGGTGGTTCCCCTTCACCCTGCCTTCGCCTCCGCCGTGCGGATGATCGACCGGGTTCATGGCAACTCCTCTGACCGTGGGCCTGATGCCCATCCAGCGGCTCCTGCCCGCCTTGCCGATGCTGATGTTGGAATGGCTGACATTGCCCACCTGGCCGACGGTCGCCTTGCACTCGGCAAAAATCTTGCGGACCTCGCCCGAGGGCATCTTGAGCTGGACATAGTCGCCTTCCTTCGCGAGCAGCTGGGCATAGGTGCCGGCCGCCCTGATGAGCTGGCCGCCCTTGCCGGGCCTGAACTCCACGTTGTGGACCTGGGTGCCCAGAGGCATGTTCTTCAGGGACAGGACGTTGCCCGGCCTGATATCGGCGTCTTCGGCGGCCATGACAGTGCTGCCCACCGCCAGCCCGTCGGGCCAGAGAATGTATCTCTTCTCGCCGTCCGCATATTGGATCAGGGAGATCCGGGCGGAGCGGTTCGGGTCGTATTCGACGGTCACGACCTTGCCGGGTATGCCGACCTTGTCGCGCTTGAAGTCGATGATCCGGCACAGCCTCCGGTGGCCGCCTCCCTGGTGCCTGACGGTGACCCTGCCCAGGTTGTTGCGCCCGCCTTTTCTCTTCAGAGAGACGGTCAGGGACTTTTCCGGCTCGGTCTGCGTGATCTCTTCGAAGGTGGACACGCTCATGGACCGTATCCCGGCCGATGTCGGTTTGAAATTGCGTATGCTCATATCTGTTACACCCCTTCGTAGAACTCGATGCTCTCACCGGACCGGAGCTTCACGATGGCCTTTTTCCAGTCGGAACGCTTGTATGTGTGCATTCCGTAACGCTTGGCCTTGCCGTTCATGTTCATGGTCTTGACGTCTTCGACATGCACCCCGAAGAGCTCTTCTACGGCCTTCTTTATCTCGATCTTGTTGGCGCTCTTGTCCACGGCGAAGATCACCTGGTTGTCCGCCTGCCTGAGAGCGGTGCCCTTCTCGGTCACGATGGGCCGTTTTATGATCCGCGTATAGTCCTTCATCCTTTCAGCCTCTCTTCGATATACTGGACCGCCTCCACGTCCAGGACGAGCCCCTTGTACTTGAGGATGTCGTAGACGTTCAAGCCCCTGACGTCCAGCAGCTTGGAGGAGCTCAGATTTCTCGATGCCAGGGACGCATCCGGGTTCATGCTCCCCATGACCACCAGAGAATTGTCCATACCCAGCTTGCCCAGAGCCGCCGCGTAGAGCTTGGTCTTGGGCCGCTCCAGGGTGATGGCGTCCACGACCTTCATCACGTTCTCCTGGAGCTTCATGGTCAGAGCGCTGCACAGAGCCTGGTTGCGGACCTTCTTGGGCAGCCTCCTGGCATACTTCCGCCCGTTGGGGCCGAAGGAAACACCGCCGTGTCTCCACAGGGGTGAGCGGTTCGAGCCGGCGCGGGCCCTTCCCGTGCCTTTCTGGCGATACGGCTTCGTTCCGCCGCCCGAGACTTCTTTCCTGGTTTTGGTCTTTGCGGTGGCCGCCCTTCTGTTGGCGAGCTGCCACACCACGACATCGTGGAGCAGGTGCGGCTTGATCTCGCACCCGAAGACCGTATCGTTGAGGTCGATCTCTCTGACCTTCTCTCCGGACATGTTGTATACATCGACTGTCGGCATGACTACTCCCCTTGCTTCCTCAGTACGACGAGCTTGCCCCGGGATCCGGGAACGGAGCCCTTGATGACGACGAGGTTCTCGTCGTCGCGCACATCCATCACCTCGAGGCCGCTTATGGTCACCTTCTCATCGCCCAGATGACCGGACATCTTCTTGCCTTTGAAGACCTCGCCGGGATCGGTATGCATGCCGATGGACCCGGTCTCTCTCTGGATCAGGGAGCCGTGCGAACCGGGCAGGCCGCCGAAGCCGTGCCTGCGCATGACGCCGGCATACCCCTTCCCTTTCGAGGTGCCGCTCACCTTGATGATCTCGCCTTTGGCGAACAGCTCGGAGGGCTTTATCTCCTGGCCTACATTGAGCGCGCTCACGTCGTCGCAGGGCACTTCCTTGATATGGTAGAAATAGCCTACTCCGGCCTTGGCCTGGTGCCCCTTCATGGGTTTGTTCACCCCTTTTTCCCTGCGGGGGCCGAATCCCAGCTGAACGGCGTCGTAGCCGTCGGTCTCCCTGGCCTTTTTCTGGATCACATAACAGGGGCCGGCCTGAATCAAGGTGACGGGAACGATCTCGCCCTTGTCGTTATAGATCTGGCTCATTCCGAGTTTTTTACCTAAAATCCCCTTAACCATTTTCAACTCCCTACGTCCCTTAGAGCTTAATCTCGACGTCCACGCCTGCAGAGAGGTCCAGCTTCATGAGCGAATCCACGGTCTGCTGGGTCGGGTCCAGAATATCAAGAAGCCGCTTGAATGTCCGGATCTCGAACTGATCCCTTGATTTCTTGTCAACATGAGGAGACCGCAGAACAGTATACTTCTCTATCTTGGTCGGTAGGGGGATGGGGCCTGCCACCCGCGCTCCGGTCCTGCGCGCCGCATCAACTATCTCCTGAACGGACTGATCTATCAATTTGTGGTCAAAGCCTTTCAATCGTATGCGAATTCTCTGGGTCTCCATCTTCCTTGCTCCTGTCTCCTGCCTACTCGATGATCTTGA
>DCDF01000007.1 GCA_002316295.1 Syntrophaceae bacterium UBA1062
GTATGTTCAGAACATTGAAGCCATTTGAATACCTCGAGCCGAAAACGCTCGAGGAAGCAACAAAGGCCTTGTCCAAGCGCGGGGCGCAGGCAAAGGTGTATGCGGCCGGCGTGGATCTGGTCCCCCGTATGCGCAAGCGTGTCATCGAGCCGAAATGTATCGTCAACATTCAGAACGTCAAAGAGCTGGATGATGTCATTGCGGCCAAGGGAAAAGGCGTGAGGATCGGCTCGCTCGCAAGCAAGCGCAGCATCGAGCTCTCGAGCCTGATCAAGGAGAAGTATTTCGTGCTCCACGAGGCCATCTCCAGCATCGTGTCAGTCCAAGTCAAGAGTCAGGGCACCGCTGTCGGCAACCTGTGCGTGGCCACCCCGGCTTCCGACGTTGCGACGGCACTGTACGTTCTCGATGCCAAGCTCAACGTGTTCGGTCCCTCCGGCGAGAGGCAGATCCCTATCGACGAGTTCTATCTCGGGGTAGGGAAGACCGTTCTGGAGCCCGCCGAGATCATCACAGAGATACTGCTCCCGGCCCCAGCGGCGAATACCGGCGGCGCCTTTGCCAAACTGGTGAGGACGGCCGAAGACATCGCCAAGGTCAACGCTGCGGCATCCATCACCCTGGACAAGGGCGTGTGCAAGGATGTCCGGATCTCGCTCGGCTCCGTGGCCCCGACGGTCGTGAGAGCCAAGAAGGCGGAGGCTATCCTCAGGGGAAAGAAGGTCGATCAGAAGCTGATCGAGCAGGCCGCCAAGGCAGCAGCAGAAGAGGTGGCGCCGATCACTGACCTTCGCTCCACAGCGGCCTACAGAAAAGAAACGAGCGGCGTGCTGGTGAAGCGCGTACTGACGAAAGCCCTGGAAAGAGCCCAGGCATAGGCAAGGAGGCAAGTCATGAAGAAAGAACTCATCAATTTGACCATCAACGGCGCACCCTACGAGCTGGAGGTGGAGCCGAACCTGATCCTGAACACGCTCCTGAGAGACAGGCTCGGGCTCACCGGTACGAAGATCAGCTGCGGTGAAGGCGAGTGCGGGGCCTGCACGGTCCTGGTCGACGGCAAGCCCATGCTCTCCTGCAGCATGCTGGCCGTGGCGGCGAACGGCAAGAATATCACCACCATCGAAGGCCTCGCCAAAGACGGCGAGCTCCACATAATCCAGAAGAAGTTCATCGAGAAGGGCGCCATCCAGTGCGGCTACTGCTCGCCCGGAATGATCCTTGCCGTAAAGGCCCTGCTCGACGAGAACCCAAACCCCACCAGCGCTGACGTCAAGAAGGCCATCGGCGGCAACCTGTGCCGGTGCACCGGCTATGTGAAGATCGTCGACGCGGCACTGGCAGCAGCGAAAGCATGATCAGAGGAGGAAATGAGTATGACAACCAAACACAAAGCTGTAGGAAAGCGAATCACCCAGAAAGACGCGGTGCTCAAAGCCACGGGTGAGGGAATATACGTGGCCGACGTGAACCTGCCGGGACAGCTGTGGGGCAAGGTGCTGCACAGCCCGTACGCCCACGCCAATATCAAGAAGATCGACAAGTCCAAGGCAGAGGCCCTGCCCGGAGTCAAGGCCGTCATCACGTTCGAGGACACGCCCAAGATCCTCTACGCGCGTTCCTTCCGCGATCAGCCGCTCAGCCCCACTAAGGCGCTGCAGCGCTCCGATGAGTACATCCTCTCGGACAAGTGCCGCTACTGGGGCGACGCGATCGCGGCCGTGGCTGCGGTGGACGAGGAAACCGCCGAAAAAGCCATTGGACTGATCGAGGTGGAGTACGAGGTTCTGCCCTTTGTGCTCGATCCGCGCGATGCCGTGAAACCGGGCGCGCCCGTCATCCAGGACTGGGCCCCGAACAATATCCCGGTATCAGGCCCCTGCCCTCCGTTTTTGAAAAAGGGCGACGTGAACAAAGGCTTCGAGGAGTCCGACGTGGTCGTCGAGGGCACCTTCTTCTCCATGAAGCAGATCATCGGCCAGCTCGAACCCCAGAGCTGCGTTGCCAACTACGATTCCAACGGCAGGATCACGATCTACAGCCCCTGCCAGCTGGCACACCCCTTCAGGCGTGAGCTGGCAAAGATGTTCGGCGTAGGCTCGGGCATGATCACCGTGAACAGCACCGCCTTCGTGGGCGGGAGCTTCGGCTGCAGGCTGAGCTGCCACAACGAGCCCATCGCCATCATGCTCTCCAAGGTGGCCCGCAAGCCGGTCAAGATAATCTACTCCAAGGAAGAGGACTTCTGCAATATCGACTCCAGGACGCCTGACTACATCACCTGCAAGCTGGGCATGAAGAAGGACGGAACCCTGCACTCGCTGAGAGTCGACACGATGGCCTGGGCAAGCGGATACCTGAGCCGTGCCATGCTGGCCGGTAGCATCACGCTGGTATGGGGCATGGGCCATTACCGCTGCAACAACATCGACGGGTCGTTCCAGGTCGTCTACACCAACACCCCGCTCTCCGGCGCTATGCGCGGCTTCGGCAACCCCGAGGTCATGTGGGCTGTCGATCAGCTCATGCATGAGGCTGCGGTGAAGCTCGGACTCGATCCGGTCGAGGTCGCGCTCAAGAACGCCAAGAAGCCCGGCGAGCCGTCCAACATGGGCGGACTGCCCCTCGAGAGCACCTATCTCGAAGACTGCATCAAGAGAGGCGCCGAGGCAATCGGCTGGAAGGAAAAGTACGGGAAGAACAAGGGCGGCACGGGCACGAAGAAGCGCGGTGTAGGCATGTCCACCATGACCCACTGCAGTGACGGCTGGCCCCTCCTGCTGGCACACTCCGGCGCTATGATCAAGTTCAACGAGGACGGCTCGGTCAACCTCGTCTGCCACCCCGGCTCACCCGGCACCCATATCTGGGGATCGCTCGCACAGGTTGCGGCTGAGACCATCGGCATCCCGGTCGAAGACGTGCACATCTCCGGCATGAACACCGA
>DCDF01000100.1 GCA_002316295.1 Syntrophaceae bacterium UBA1062
AGGCATCGGGTGACCAGCTCGGTCCAATTACTGATATCCTGTGCGCTGTGGTAAACAACGGTCGGTATGCCGGTCGTACCCGATGACGAATGGAGCCTCACGACCTTGTCGAGCGGCGTGCACACCATACCGTAGGGGTATGCGTCTCTGAGGTCCTGCTTCGTGGTGACGGGCAGTTTTTTCACATCGTTCAGATCCCGGATCGTATAGTCCCCAAGACCCTTTTTCCGGTAAAACGGAGACTTGGACGCCAGCTCCAGGGTCTTTTTGAGCTTCCGGAGCTGGAGCTCTTCCAGTTCGTGCCTCGTGATGCATTCGTCTTGTTTGTTCCAGTACACGTGCGCCTCCTCAAAGGTGTGAGCCGTCGATATAGTCCTCGGTGCGGGCTGTCCTGCCAGATGTCTGCATGTGCATCGTAATCGTGGTACCGGATCGGGGCACGGGAACTGCATTGTGAGAGCCCGCTTTCCCATCTCGTTCCAGGCAAGGCCCCTTTTTATGCATCTAGCTCTACCACGGCACGGGGGGCAAGTCAATCAGGCTTCGCTCGAATGAGCATCGGGCCTTATCCGGAAGTGATGCGGTACGGATTGGTCACGACATGCCCGGCGAAGCGGCCTCACGATTTCAAGTCCTGTTTCTTTTTCTGCGAAAAAGCGTGCGGACGGGCGCCGCGTGTATGCCGCATGGAGTGATACCGAAGATGAAAGGGTGACCGGGAGGCGACACAGAAAATCCGCCGGCCCATGCGAACAGGCGCCGACGGATTTTCGGTTATCGGGAAGCAGCCCTCACGCCTCCAAAAGGCATTGGGTCACTGAGCGGAAGATGGCGCAGAGGGCGTCTGATCCTGCGGAATCGAAGGTGCGGCTGGAGCGGCGTCCTGCGCCCCGCCGGGCTGAGGAGCGGCCTGGCCGGGAGAAGCGGGGACCGTCGTGGTCTGATTGTCCATGATGCTCTGAGTCGGCCGTTCGAATGTGAAGTATCCGAGCGTGAGCGAGGTGAGCATGAACACTACCACCATGACCCGGGTCGCCTTATTGAGAAAGTCCGCCGGACCTGCAGAGCCGAAGAGCGCCTGTGAACCCGCGCCGCCGAAAACGGCGCCGATGTCGGCCCCTTTGCCCGACTGCAGGAGCACGGCGATGATCAGCAGAACCGATACCAGAATGTGGATGGTTAATAGAATTCCGTACATAATCTATTGTCCTTTAAAACGTATTATTCTCTCGAACGACGCGGCATCCAGGCTTGCGCCTCCCACCAAGGCGCCGTCGATATCGGCTCTGGCCATGAGCGAATCGATATTGTCGCCCTTGACGCTGCCGCCGTAGAGGATTCTGACAAGGCCGGCCGTTTCATCGCCGAACAGGTCTTTCAGGAGTCCCCTGATGAAGCTGTGGGATTCCTGGGCGATTTCGGGAGTGGCCGTCTTGCCCGTCCCGATAGCCCACACCGGCTCATAGGCGACGACCAGCGAAGACGCCCTGTCCGTATCGATGCCCGAGAGCCCTCTCTTCACCTGCGCTTCTATCACGGCAAAGGTTTTCCCGGCCTCGCGCTGCTCGAGGGTTTCTCCCACGCACACGATCGGGGTGAGGCCGCCTCTGAGGGCGGCAAGGAGTCGTTTATTGACTGTTTCGTCGGTCTCCCCGAAAAACTGTCTCCTCTCGGAGTGGCCGATAATGGCATAGCTGGCCCCGATGCTCCTGAGCATAGGAGCGCTGATCTCTCCGGTAAAGGCGCCGGAGTCTTCCCAGAACACGTTTTGGGAGCCTATTTTGACCGGCGACCCCTCAAAGGCCTGCACGAGCGTCTGCAGATAGACGAAGGGGGGGCAGACGAGGATCTCGGTGGAGTCAACGTCCGAGATGCGCCGGGCAAGGTCGCCGGCATAAGCCCCGGCCTCGTCCAGGGTCTTGAACATCTTCCAGTTGCCGGCTATGAGTGGCTTTCTCATTCTCGCCTGTGGCTCCTATCTCTCCAGGGCCTTCACCCCCGGCAGCTCGGCTCCGCCGAGCATCTCCAGGAAAGCGCCGCCCGCCGTGGAAACGAAGTCGATCTTATCGGTCAGGTTGCTCTTGTGCAACGCCGCATCTGTATCACCTCCGCCCACGATGGTCAATGCCTTTGAATTCGCAATTTTTTTCGTGATATCCAACGTCCCCTGGGCGAAGGCGTCCTGCTCAAAGACTCCCATGGGCCCGTTCCAGACAATCATGTTGCAGTCGCTGAGCGCTTCGGAGAACAGGGACGTTGTTGCCGGGCCGATATCGAGGCCCATGAGATCCGGCGGGATCTCCTGGACCGTGGCGGTCACGGCGCCCTGGCCCGATTTCGGCTCAGGGGCGCACACGCAGTCAACAGGCAGATAGAATTTCACCCCTCTGGCACGGGCCTTTTCCATAATGGTCCGGGCGGTGTCCACCAGGTCGTCTTCCACAAGGGATTTCCCGGTGCTCTGGCCGAGCGCCTTGATGAATGTGAATGCCATGCCGCCCCCGATGATCACCTTGTCCACCTTGTCCACGAGATTCTCCAAGACCTCGAGCTTGCCCGAGACCTTCGCGCCTCCGATAACGGCTGCAAAGGGGCGCTTCGGTTCCTTCAGCGCCTTGTTGATATACTCCACCTCTCTGAGCATCAAAAAGCCGGCTGCGCTTTCTTTGATGTGTTCGCAGATGCCCACATTTGATGCATGAGCGCGATGGGCTGTTGCGAAGGCATCGTTGACGTAGCAGTCGCCCAGCTCGGAGAGCTGCTGCGCGAACTGAGGGTCGTTCTTTTCCTCGCCGATGTGGAACCTCAGGTTTTCGAGCAGAAGGACCTCGCCCGGCGCAAGCTGATCCACCATTTTTTTCACCTCGTCGCCCACGCAATCGGGCGCCATGTTGACGCTCGTCCCGAGGAGCTCGGAGAGTCGGCGCGCCACGGGCAGCAGGCTCATGGATTTGACCACCTTGCCTTTGGGGCGGCCCAGGTGGGACATGAGGACGATCCTGCCTCCCTGGTCCATGGCATACTGAATCGTCGGCAAAGCCTCACGTATCCGGGAATCATCGGTGATGTTTCCCTCTTCATCGAGGGGAACGTTGAAATCCACACGGATAAGCACCCTTTTCGATTTCAAGTCCAGCTCTTTGATGGACCGAATACCCATATTGTGTGTCCTCCTTGCCCTGATATGGTCAGAATATGGATTATGTACGTATGGAAGAAAGGTTCAGAAGATAGCGTTGCTCGCCTCTGCAAAATCAGCCCCTTTACAAACAGACCCGTATCCCTTTAGATATGTGATGTATATTATTAAGGAGTAAGACATGTCAATGGGATTTCAAGATGGCTGAAGACGGCGGAAAAGGCCTGGCCGTGCTCGATACGCTCGGTGATCGCTTCCTTCTCCTCATCGGCAGCCTCATCCGGGGGAACAGGAAAAGGGCGCTCATGCTCGCACGGGATGCCGGAAAGCGATCCCAGGGTTCGAGTGCCGCCATCGTGTCGCAGAACCTGATCGAAGAGATGGCCCAGGCCCAAGCCGTAAAGAACTCCCTCATCAACCTCCCGTCCGTGGTCCCCGGGCTCGGGACCATTATCTCCTTTTCGCTTCTGGGCGTCGAGAATTTTTTTCTGCTCGACCAGTCGATAGCCCTGATTCTCGCCCTGTGTCACATCCATGGGAAAGACATCGAGGATCAGCGGGCCATGGAGGAGTTTGCGGTGAGGGTCATCGCCGAGGTGTTCGGCGTTGCACATGAGGGGGCGGAGGAAAATTTCCGTTCGATCTCCAGAGATTACATGACCAAGCTGCTTCCCAGGAAGTACTTCGGCAGAGGTGTCGACAGAGGCATGCGCAAGATCCTCTCTCGGCTCATGCCCGCCGGCAGGCGTACCAGGCTTTTTCCCGCCGGGATCGGACTCGGCTCTTCAGCCGTGAGCGCCTACGATACTATCGTGAATATCGGCCAGACGACGCTGAGGCGCCTGCCCAGGCTCGAGGGCGGCACTGATCACGGGCGGTAATCTCGGCTTATCTTTTTTCGTCTCCGGACACCGCGGAGCAGCGGCCATTCTCCGGGAAACGCGATACACGCTGCAGGGGTCTACAGGCGGTAGATCTCCTTGTCCCAGAGCTTCACCCAGTTGCGCTTCAAAACGTTGGTGGCGGTCGCGATGTCGTCTACTTCAAGGATCATGACGGGATTCGACGCTCTCCCGATATAGGGATACATGGTTATGACATTGATCTTCGCGTCCCTGAGCGGCTTCAAGACGGCGTTCATGCCGCCGGGATGGTCCGGCATTTCTACAGCGAGCACGCCGATTTCCTGGAACTCGGTTTTCTCCGAGGTCAGGGCGTTTTTCGCCTTCTTGGGGTCGTCCACTACAATGCAGATGGAGGAGACCTCGGCTGATGACGCCTGGCCGACCGAGATGGCTCTGATGTTTACCCCGTGCTTGCCCAGTATGTCGCTCAAATTGGAGAGTTTGCCCGAAACGTTTGCGGTCTCAAGACGAAATTGTTTGACTGCCATGACCTATGTCTCCCTCGAAAAAAAATCGTACCCTGTCTTCAAGGCCTCGATGTTCCTGTCTTTGAAGCGTTCCTTCCCCTTTCCCAGGATCTCGCCCATGTTGTCGATGAGGGTGGAGATCTTGACCAGGCGGGTCCAGCTCACGAAAGCGCCCAGCATGATCATGTTGGCGTACCGCTCGCCCACGGTCCTGACAGCGAGCTCGTTCACCGGGATTTCGACCACGTCGATATCCCCCCTGACAGGTCTGCTGGTGACGATGCTGGTGTTGATGAATACCTCTCCCCCGGAGACGGTCTGGTTCTGCAGGCGCTGCAGGGAGAGGTTGTCCATGATGACGAGGTAATCGGGGGAGGACGCCACCGGAGAGGCGATCTCCTCGTCGGAAATGGCGATGGTGCAAGAGGCGATGCCGCCGCGCATTTCAGCGCCGTAGGACGGCAGGTAGGTGACATGGTGTCCCTCCAGCATCGCCGCCCAGGCGAACGCCACCCCGGAGAACAGGATTCCCTGTCCTCCGATTCCGCTCATGATGGTTTTCTGAAGCATGACGTCTCGGTATCCTTCGTCGCAGTGTTGTCTTTCATGACCCCAATGGGGTACTCTTTTTCCATCTTTTCTTCCAGATAAACATATGAATCCCTGGGGCTCACCTTCCAGTTAGTGGGACACGGCGAGAGAATCTCCACCAGAGAGTAGCCCAGACCCGCCATCTGGACCTCGAAGGCCTTCCTGATGGCCTTTTTGGCGTCACGGATTTTGGCAGGGGTGGCAAGCGATGTCCGCGCGACATAGGCGGCTCCCGGCAGCATGGCGATGAGCTCGGTGATCTTCAAAGGGTACCCTTCCACGTCGGTTCTCCTGCCGTACGGGGAGGTGCTGGTCTTCTGGCCGATCATGGTGGTGGGGGCCATCTGCCCACCTGTCATGCCGTACACCGCATTGTTCACGAAAATGCTCGTGATTTTCTCTCCGCGGTTCGCCGCATGCAGGGTCTCCGCCGTTCCGATGGCGGCCATGTCTCCATCGCCCTGATAGGTGAAGACGATCTTGTCGGGCTGCGCCCTCTTGAAGCCTGTGGCGATTGCGCAGCCTCTTCCATGGGCCGATTCGCACACGTCGAAGTCGAAATAGTTATAAGCGAGCACCGCACAGCCGGCAGGGGGGATACAGATGATTTTTCCCCGGATGCCCATCTCGTCGACCAGCTCGCAGATGAGTCTGTGGATGATCGAATGTCCGCAGCCCGGGCAGTAATGGTTGGGCACCGGTTTCAAGGATTTCGGTCTGGTGTATACGGCCTTCATCTAGAGCTCCTTCTGCAGCCAGTACCGTTCGATGATCCGGGCGATCTCCTGCGGGATCGGAACGACGCCGCCGGGGCGTCCGTAAAACTCACAGGGAACCTTGCCCTCGACGGCCAGGCGCACGTCATCGACCATCTGGCCGGTGCTCATCTCGAACACGAGAAAAAGTTTGGTTTTTTTTGCCACGCTACGAATCGCTTCATCGGGGAACGGCCACAGCGTGATGGGACGGAGCAGACCCACTTTCAGACCATCGCTCCTCGCCCGTTTGACCGCACCCTTCGCGATCCGAGCCGCGGTGCCGTAGGCGATGATCGTGAGTTTCGCATCGTCGGTCATGAACTCCTCCCACTGGGGGAGGTCGTGGGCCATGAGATCGTACTTGCGCTTGAGCTTCCAGTTGTGCTCTTCCATCTCCGACGGGTCCAGGATCAGCGACTTGACGATCCTCGAAGGCCGGCCTTCGGCGCCGTCCAGGATATAGTCCTTGGGAGGGATCTCCACATCGGGCCTCTCCCGCACATAGATGGGCTCCATGATCTGGCCCATCATCCCGTCGCCCAGGATCATCACCGGCGTGCGGTAGAGATCGGCGACGTCAAAGGCCCTCATCGTGATGTCGTAGAGCTCCTGCACGGACGCCGGGGCATAGACGGGCATGCGATAGTCGCCGTGACCGCCTCCGCGGGTCGCCTGGTAATAGTCTCCCTGGCTGGGAGCGATGTTTCCCAGGCCCGGCCCGCCCCGGTTGATGTTGACAATCACCGCCGGGAGCTCGAGAGCCGCCAGGAACGAGAGCCCCTCCTGCTTCAGGCTGATGCCCGGAGACGAAGAGCTGGTCATGGCCCGCACCCCGCTGGCGGCGGCGCCGAGAACCATGTTGATGGACGCGATTTCGCTCTCGCCCTGGAGGAACACCCCGCCCACTTCCTCCATCCGCCTTGACATGTATTCGGGAACCTCGTTCTGGGGGGTGATGGGGTAGCCGAAATAACACTTGCATCCTGCACGGATTGCAGCCTCGCCGAGAGCGTCCGTACCTTTCATGAGGACTTTCTTATCCACGGTACACCTCGATGGCTACTTCGGGGCACATGACCGCGCACAGGGCGCACCCTCTGCACGAATCCTTGCAGTATTCGGCCGGATGGTAACCCTTGTCGTTGAGACTTTCGGAGAGCCGGATGGCCTCATCGGGACAGACAGTCAGGCACAGCTCGCAGGCCTTGCATAAGCCTTGGTCGATCGTAATCTTTCCTTTTGCCGCCATATCTCTTTCGTGCACTCTTTCCTTGAAGTTGGCTCATTGTTTAGCACCAAAACGCCTCCCTGTACAGAGTAGATTATTCAAGGGTAATTTCATAATGTTTCTCGCCGCCTTACATTGAAGGGCGGCAAAGCCAACCCCTTGAAATTCTCCGGACGTGCCCTAATAAATGCATAAAAAATGATCTGGAGGTGAGGGTCATGGCAAGAATCGGCAGAATCGGCTTGAGTTGGGACCCGCTTCGAGAGATGGAACAGTTGGAACGAGACTGGAGCAATCTGTTTTCCGGTTTCGGCAGAGCCGCTGCTGTCAAGTATCCACCGGTCAATGTCTTCACCAGTGAAGAGGATGTGGTCGTCACATCCGAGCTTCCGGGAGTCAATCCGGAAGACGTGGACCTGACCATTACCGGTGATGTGCTCACGTTGAAGGGCACGAGACGGCGGCAGGAGATCGGAGAGGGTCAGACGTGGCACCGCAGGGAGCGCGGGTATGGAGATTTCTACCGCACCATTCAGCTTCCCTACAATGTGGACAGCGCGAAGGTTGAAGCGAAATACAACAAGGGGATCCTAAGGATCACCCTTCCCCGTGCTGAGGCTGACAAGCCCAGGAAGATCAGCGTAAAAACCGCATAAAAGGAGGTGAATGTCATGGCAGAGGTAGAAAAATCCCGCGAGGCGAAAAAACAGGAAACACCCGGCAATATCATTACGGAAAGGATAAGAACCGGCAGGATCTACATGCCGGACGTCGATATCAGCGAGGATAGAGACAACTTGGTCCTGTATGCCGATCTCCCCGGAGCAGGCGACGAGGATGTGAGCGTGACTCTGGAGAACGATGTTCTCACCATCGAAGCCAAGATCTTACCGGAGAAAAGCGACGCCCACCGGCTCTCCCATGCAGAGTACGGCACCGGCGACTACTTCCGTTCGTTCACCATCAACGAGCCCATCGATCGGGAGAAGATCGAGGCGAAGATGAAAGACGGAGTTCTTCGGATCGTTCTGCCCAAAAAGGAAGAGGCAAAACCGAAACAGATCAAAATCCATGCAGGATAATTACGGAGAAAAAGGAGGTAGAGTATGGCTATGAGGACTTTGGCCCCATGGAGATGGGGAAGGAGAAGTGTACCGGTAGGAAGAGAAATGGAGGCGTATCCCCTGGATATGTTCCAGCGCGAGATGAACCGCCTGTTCGATGATTTCTTCAAGGGATTCGGGCTCAGGCCCTTCGGCGAAGAGATAGAGGGCACCGCCGCGTTTTATCCGCAGGTGGACATGACAGAGGACGAGAAGGCCGTGTATGTCACCGCGGAGCTGCCCGGGCTGGATGAAAAGGATATCGATATCAACCTGAGCAAGGACTCGATCACGATCAAGGGCGAGAAAAAGGAAGAGAGAGAGGAAAAAGGGAAAGAGTCATACTACATGGAGCGCTCATTCGGATCGTTCACGAGGGTCCTGCCGATTCCGGTGGAAATCAATCCGGACAAGGTGGAGGCGACCTTCAAGAAGGGAGTGCTGAACATCACCTTGCCCAAGATCCACAAGGAGAAAAAGGAGCAGAAGAAGATTCAGATCAAAAGCTCCTGATCTATAGACAGACTGCTGGAGATTCTTACAGGGGGGCCTGTCTCAGGACCCCCTTTTTTT
>DCDF01000094.1 GCA_002316295.1 Syntrophaceae bacterium UBA1062
GATACCTTGAGCAGACCTCTGCCCTCCATCGCGTCTGAGGCATTGATGAAGAGATTGAGAAAGACCTCTTCGAGCCTCGATGTGTCTCCCATGATGAGAGGGAGCTGCTGGGAAAGCTCGTGCTTGACGGTGATGCCGAGAAACATGGACTGGTCTTTTACCAGATTGAGCGAGGTGATAATGACATCGTTGATGTTGACCGGTCGCATATCCCCGGATGGTGTTCTGGCGAAGTCCAGGAGATTCTGGACGATTTTTTTGCACCGGTTGGTCTGATAGATGATTTTCTCCATATTTTCTCTGGAAGGATGTTCATCGCCCATTTCTTCGAGGATGAGATTGCTGTAGAGCAGGATCCCTCCCAGGGGGTTGTTGATCTCGTGGGCCACCCCAGCTGCCATCTGCCCGAGCGATGCCAGGCGCTCGGTACGCGTGATGCGCTGAAATGCCTTTTGCAGCCGTTCATCACGGTCTTTCAGGGATTTCGCCATATTGTTGAATGCCTCGTCGAGCATGTCGAAGCCGGAAGATTTGCCCGGAGGAAGCTGATATTCGAGGTTCCCGGAGGAGATAGCCTGAGTAGCCTGCTTCAGGATCCTGATCCTGCGAATGATGCTCTGGCCGAGGCGGAACGAGATGAAAAAGGCGACGATCACGCCGAGCGAGGTAATCCCGAGGAACAGCCACATGGTCTGGAGCTTGATGTCTCGGTACTTAGCCTCCAGGATACCGGTATAGATCATTCCGATGATCTTGCGGTCGATATCGTAGATCGGGGCGTATGAGCTTATGTACCAGTCGTTGACCACGAATGCCCTTCCGAACCAGTCCTGGCCCTTTACGATCACCTGGTCGTAGACTTCCTTGGAGACAATGGTGCCCACTGCACGCTGTCCATCCGCATTCATCACGTTGGTGGAGACCCTCACCCCGCCGAGAAAAATCGTCGCGAAGCCGATATCCCTGCCACGGTAGGTTTCGTCCTGATATACTGTCTCCTTGATCGCATCCACGATCGCATAGTCTCTGTTGAGCAGGATGCCTCCGATGAGAGCGCCGAGCAGTTCGCCCTTTGCGCTGAATATGGGGTAGGCGGCACGGAGCACCATGCCCTGGGAGAGCACCTTGTCTTTGATTTCGACAGACTGCGGAGTTTTTATGATGGGTATCAGGACGCGGTCGCCGAGCCTCGGGTTCTGGTCCTTGATCGTTTCAACGGACATTACGACACCGGAGGTCTGAGGCTTTTTTTCGTAGAGGCATTTTCGGACCACCGGATCCCACAGAATGACATCGCCTTTCGCTCCGGGATTCGCCACCCGGTAGATCACCCGTCCGCCGGCGTCGACGAGGGTGAGCATGTCGAGCGAACGATGATCCCCGAAACTGTAGGTCCCGGGGCGGATGAGACCTTCAAGGCCGCTCAAGGGTCTGGGATCGTCGTTTAGGATCGCCTCTTGCAGCGGGCTTCTCAGGGATATGAACTCCAGCTGGTACTGCAGGCGCTCGAGCTCGTGGCGGTAGACGAGCTGAGCGGTATTGATGTCCTGCTGGACCTTGCGCTGCACCTCGTCAAGGGTGCTCTTGTTTATGGTCGTGATTCCCACCACGGTGGCCACGGCACCCGTCAGACAGGTGGCAACGAGAAAACCGGTTACCAGACGGCTCTGCAGTTTCATAGGGAAACATCTTTCAAAAGCTTACATTGCATTTGGGTCAATATAAAGTATTGAACCAGTATAACACTTGTGGATGCCTGCAGGCAACGCCAGAGAAGGCGAAATGAACGAAAGGGGAGGGGGCATTTGAATACCCCCCTCTCTAGCAGGCTTTTTGATTCTGTATCAGGCGGTTTACCCGGGAAAGGAGGTCGGAAACGGGAACCGGCTTTGGTATGTAGTCGTCGGCCAGACAGTATTCTCCATCCGTGGCGGGCGAGAACTTGAATCCGGTTTTCTCTGTGACGGCGGTCACCATCAGGATGGGAATCATGCGGCATGACTGGTCGTTTTTCAGATCCGAGCACAGATCGAACCCGTCGGTATGTCTCTCCATCATCACATCGAGGATGATGAGGTCCGGTGGTTGCGTATCGATCCGGTTCCTGCCGTCCTGAATATTGTTCGCGTGATCGACGTCATACCCATGGTTTTCCAGGACGATCCTCAGGGCGTCTGCATAATCCTGGTCGTCATCGATAATGAGAATCTTCTTTTTTGCTGTAGCCATGACAAGCCTCCGAAATAACGTTCTCTTTCATCAAAAGATCTTCGCGCTCATGTCCCGTGCGACCTCGAGGGCTCCGATGTGCACCGGACAGTAATCAGAGCATCGGCCACATCCGACGCAGGTGCACAGTCCGCCGTGCGTATCCCGGTCTCCATGGTAAAGGAGCTTGTGTTCGTGCCTCCTTTTGATTCTGAGCGCCTGCGAGTGCCTCGGGTTGTGCCCGGATGCCTCCTTGGTGAACCCTGCATACAGGCAGGCGTCCCAGGATCTCATCCGCTCGCCGCTGCCCTCTGTGAGCACTCTGTCCGAGACATTGAAGCAGGTGCAGGTGGGGCAGACAAACGAGCACCCGCCGCAGGTGATGCACTTCATCCCGAAGCGCTCCCAGAGCTCATCCGGTGCCCCGGTTGTTCGAAGTTTCTCCATGGCCTGTTCTATCTCGGGAACGAGCGGTATGCTCTGGGCCGCCCGTCTTCTGAAAGATGTGACCTTTTCTCGGGCGGCAGGATCGCTCGCATCCTCGAACAGCTCAGAAGATGCAAGATCTTCCCCCCTTGACGAACCGATCTCCACCAGGAACGAGTCTCCGTTTTCATAGAGCTGGAGATCGAAGCCCCCGTCGGCCCAGGGTCCGCTTCTGGTGGTGGTGCAGAAACAGGTGGGGCTCTGCTGGCCGGGGCAAGCCATGACGATCGCGGCGGTGTTTTTGGCCCTCAAGGTATAGAACCGGTCGTCAAAGTCTTTGGACATGAAGCTCAGAGACTGGAGCATTCCCTTGAGATCGCATGATCTGATGCCGAAGAGCAGAGCCGGTTCCTCACGGATGATCGACCGGTAGATTCCCTGATCAACCTGAAAGACCGCCTCGCTCTGAGGAAAGAGGGCATGTTTTAGGGGCAGCGAAGGTTTTGCATAGTCAAGGGTGAACCATGCCTCGTCAAAGGTATCGAATATGCGTTCATCCCGCTCAGTGAGCCGGGGTGCAATGACCCTGTACTTTTCTTCCCAGGCCTTCAGGGCCTCTTTCAGTGATTCTTTATGTATGCGCTTCATGCACACCTCCTGAGTCTTACTGCGCAGCCCTTGTACTCGGGTATACCGGACACCGGGTCGTGGGCGGGATTGGTGAGGATGTTTACCGGGGCCTCATGGAAATGGAATGTGGAGAAGACAACCTTGCGGGGCACGCGGTCGGTGATCTCGGCCCTGACCCTGAGCACGCCTCTGCGGGAAGATATCTCCACCAGCTCGCGATTCTTTATGCCGAGCCTTCGCGCATCCTCGGGGTTGATTTCGATGAGCGGCTCAGAAGCCTCTCTCTCGAGGATGTCGACCTGCCTGGACATGGTGCCGGTGTGGTACTGGAAATATATTCTTCCGGTAGTGAGAATGAAATCGTACTCGGTGTCGGGCGGTTCTGCGAGGGGCTTGAAGTCGCGGGGCAGAAACGAGCCCAAGCCCTTAGTGAAGCGGTCTTTGTGCAGATACGCCGTGCCGGGATGCTCTTCATTGGGGCAGGGCCACGACAGCCCGTATGATCTCTCGAGCCGGTCGTATGTTATGCCTGCATAAGACGGGGTTACCCTATTGATTTCCGCCATGATTTCCGAAGGGTCAGCGTAATGCATGGGATAGCCGGCCCTGCTGCACACTTCCTGGATGATCTCCCAGTCCGCGCGTGCGGATCCCGGAGGCTCAACCGCTTTCCGGGCAAGCTGGACTCTGCGCTCTGTGTTGGTATATGTCCCGGTCTTTTCGGCGAAACATGCTGCGGGAAGAACGACATCGGCAAGGCGGGCTGTTTCTGAAAGAAAGATGTCCTGAACGACCAGGAAATCGAGGTTTGAAAGCGCACGCTCGATGTGCTTTACATCAGGATCGCTCAGAAGCGGGTTTTCGCCCATGACATACAGCGCCTTCAGATCGCCTCGATCCGCCGCCTCCATCATAGTGGTGATCGTGAGCCCGGGCGCCTCATCGAGGCCGCCGACCCCCCAGGCCTCTTCGAATCTGCTCTTCACGGGCGCGTCGCCCACCTTCTGATATGCGGTGTACACGACCGGGAGCCCGCCCATGTCGCACGCGCCCTGAACATTGTTCTGCCCCCGTAAGGGGTTGACCCCTGTGGAGGGCTTTCCCACGTGCCCGGTGAGCATGGCCAGGTTCGCACAGGTCTTGACATTGTCCGTGCCTGTGGTGTGCTGGGTAATGCCCATGGCGTAGAGGATCATGGACTTGCCGGTTTTCGCATATTCCCGGGCTGCAAGAGCGAGATCCCGGGCGTCGATGCCGCTGATCTGCTCGACTACGCGGGGCGTGTATCTGCTCACAGTCTTTTTGAGCCCTTCAAAGCCCTCAGTCCTGGTCTCGACGTATTCTTTGTCGTAGAGACCCTCTTCGATGATGATATTCATCAAGCCGTTGAGCACCGCCACATCGGTGCCGATGTTGTGCCTCAGGTGGACGTGGGCGTATGTTGCGAGCGGGATGCGGCGGGGATCGATAAGGATGAGCTTGGCGCCCCGCTCGACGGCGTTGATGACCCTGGTGCCGATGAGCGGGTGCTGCTCTGTGGTGTTGGACCCTGTCACCAGAAAGAGCTCAGCATCGTCGATTTCATTGATGGAGTTGGTCATAGCCCCTGAACCGAACGCTGCAGCCAGACCGGCTACAGTGGAGCTGTGTCAGAGCCTCGCGCAGTGGTCGACATTGTTTGTTTTGAATACGGCACGCGCCATCTTCATGAAGAGATAGTTTTCCTCGTTGCTTACCTTGGCCGAAGCGAGGAACCCGAGGGACCGGCTTCCCGATTCGGACTGTATTTTCCTGAGGCGGCTTGCCACAAGGCCGAGTGCTTCATCCCAGGTGCTGGGAACGAGCGCGCCGTCCTTCCTCACGAGGGGCGTATTCAGCCGTTTGGGAGAATGAATGAACTCATACGAATTCCAACCTTTTGCGCAGAGCATTCCCTTGTTCACGGGATTTCCCGGGCTGGGCTCCACACCCACCACCCTGTTCTGCTCAGTTACCAGGTAGAAGTTGCACCCGCATCCGCAAAACGGGCATATTGTCGGTATCCTGGCCATGGTCAGATCGCCTCCTTGATATGCTCTATTTCGGTGTAGTTGAACACCGGACCGTCCATGCAGCAGTACTTCTCCCCAATAGCGCAATGGCCGCATTTGCCGACCCCGCATTTCATCATGCGCTCCAGCGACATGTAGATGTTTTCTTTGGCAAATCCGAGTTTCAGGAGCTTTTCCAGAACGAACCGGTACATGACGGGGGGGCCGCAGAGCACAGCACAGGTGTCGTCCGGAGAAAGCTGAGCCTGATCGAACAGGCCGGTGACGACGCCCACATACTGCTTCCAGATTCCTTCCTGATCTCTATCCACACTATAGAAGTAGGTGATGTCGTTGCGGTCGAAAAAGCTCAGGAGCTCATATTTGAACAGAACATTGTCCGGATTGTTCGTTCCGTACATGAGGATGAGGTCCTTGAACTCTTCTCTGCGGTCCAGGACATAGAGCAGGAGAGACCGCAGCGGCGCAAGCCCGAGTCCGCCGGCAACCAGCAGCAGCTTGCGGCCTTTCAGCTTATCCACCGGGAACCCCCGTCCGTACGGACCGCGGACATGCAGGCGGGAGCCCTTTCCCAGCTCGAACAGGGAGCCTGTGAGCCGGCCGGCCCGGCGTACGCATATTTCAAGGACATCGGGCCGGGTAGGGGGGGAAGATATACTGATGGGGGCCTCGCCCTTTCCGAAGATCGAAACCTCGATGAACTGTCCCGGCTGATGTCCGAATCTTTCCCATGTGCCTCCGTCTTCCAGCTTCAGCTGGAACAGCCTGTGCTCGGATATTTGAGGCAGGGTCCTCGCGATGAAGACAGGGAAAGGCTGATAGATATTCGGATGTGAATCCATCATTACTGCCCTCCTATAGTGTTTTGCCTGAATATTTCTGTTCGAGGCAAAACACAGGCAATTATAGTACCATCAATCTAAGTAATTGATATTAAATAAACAATGACCTCATCACATCATATTGCGCTCTCAACAAGGGTAAAAACACCCCTGGTGGTGGGGGCATTTTTACCCGGCGGCATGCGCGGTCATTACATCAGGTGACAGGCCTTGGGGATTGCTCTTGCAATAGAAATAATGATGGATTATGTGCTGTAGCCTATGAGCGCTGATACTCCCAACATGGTCTTTGCAGACAGGCAGGGGAACATCATGGACTTCGAGGGTCTCGGCATGGTGGGAAGAACCGGCGACTATCTCGTTCCCGTCTCTGCTGAGGAAACGATCGCTCTGCCCAGGGGCTCGCAACTCTACGTCCTTCCGGACAGGTATCCCATCGGCGTCGACCGGCGCACCGGCGAGATCGTGGTCCTGAAGAAGAACCCTTATGACGGCAAGGGGCCGGTGTTTGCCGCGGCCACGTTTCTGTGCGCTGCACACACACAGACCTATCTCGCCGCATGGGAGAGGAGCCCGGACGCCTGCGCGCTCCCTCTGTATGCCTATACCGCCCTGGGATGGTCCGGGGGTTTTGTCGCAACGGCGATTCGTACCGATCTCTCCAGGCGCCAGGACCCGGATCTGTTCAGTATGGACAGAGTGAAAAGGGGCATAGCAGCCTGGAGAGAGGAGTTTCCGCAGAATCGGCTGGTCGAGCACCTTTCACATTGTGCCTTGGTCTACGGCTGCCCGGCCGCGCTCAACCTCTTTCAGGGCAGGGAGGAGGCTCCGCTGCCCACCTCGCCTGCATGCAATGCGCGCTGTGCGGGATGCATCTCTTTCCAGGAAGGGTGCGAGCCGCCGTCTCCGCAGCAGAGGATCTCATTCGTGCCGACCGCCCACGAGATCGCCGAGGTCGCGCTCACACATATCTCACGGGTGGATGATCCGGTTGTGAGCTTCGGGCAGGGATGCGAAGGGGAGCCGCTCATGGTCCATGAGGTGCTGCTGGATGCCGTTCGACTTATCCGGAAGAAAACCGACAGAGGCACCATCAACCTCAACACCAACGCGAGCATGCCGGAGAAGGTTGCCGAGCTCGCCGACGCGGGGCTGGACAGCATGAGGATCAGCATGAACTCCGCCCGCCCGGCCACCTATCGTGCCTATTTCAGGCCGACGTACGATTTCGGCCGCCTCGCCGAAAGCGCGTTCGAGATGAAGAAGAGGGGGCGCTTCGTCTCCATCAATCTGTTCGTGTTTCCAGGAGTCACCGATGCCCCGAAAGAGGCGCAGGCGCTCAAGGACTATGTCGCAGCGAACCGCATCGACATGGTGCAATGGAGAAATCTCAATATGGACCCGGATGCCTACCTTGATATCCTGAAGCAGCCGTTCCCCTCCGGGGTCGGCGTGAAGCGGCTCATAGAGGAGATTCCCGTGAGACGCGGATATTTCAATCCATACATCGCGCCCAGGGGATGATTTTCTTCACAAAAAAGACGCTCCGAAAAACGAAGCCGGTCCTTTCAGAATTCCACGAACCCGCCGAAGTTCTGAGTCGGGTCGTCGGCCTCGTCTGCGCTGCTCCTGTCCGCCTGCTCCCAGAATTCGAGGAGCATCACCGTAAAATCGTCATTGAAGCTCTCCTGCGCGTTGTACACCCGTATCTCCGTCTCAATACGGTCGATCAGCCCCTGACCGCGACAGTCCTCGATCGCCTTCGCAAAGAGCTTCTTGAGCCTGGGCATTCCGAACGGAGTCCCCTCCTTATTCTCGGTCTCGATGATGCAGTCGGTGTACAGCAGCAGGGCGTCGCCGCATTCGATGTCCGAAACGGTCTTCTCGCCGTATGCCCCGTCGTCGAACATCCCCAGGAAAAAGCCGTCGGTATCCAGCTCGATAATCTCACCGGTGCGCTTCTTGTAGAGGAGCGGAGCAGGGTGTCCGGCGTTGGAGAAGGTGATGGATCTGTTCAGAGAATCGCTCAGAAGATAGAACGAAGTGATGTAATCCTCTGAAAGTATGGGTATGAATTCCTGGTTGAGCATGTGAAAGAGAATTTTCGGGCTCGCCACGTTTGTGGCCAGCGTATGGAAGCTCATCTTGAACATGGAGGACACCAGTGCCGCGGCGACCCCGTGACCGGACACGTCTGCAATGATGAAGCCGGTGAGGCCCTGCCCCAGATCCACAACATCATAGAGGTCTCCTCCGATATGAATGGAGGGTATGTACTTGCAGGAAACGCTCACCCCGTTGACATTCTCGTATATGTTGGGCAGAAGACTTTTCTGGAGCTTGCCCGCCATCTTGAGCTCGTCGACCATCTTCCTGTTCTGCCCCTGGATGATCTCGCTCTTCTCGTCCACCTCGGCGAGAGCTATGGCGAGCCTTGCAGCCTGCTCTTCCATCAGGTCCCGGGTCTCGGAGGTCTCCATGAGCAGGCGCTCCATCTCCTGCCTGTGGTTCAGGTGATCGGTGATATCCGTAAACGCAACGATGAGGCTGTCAGCGTCACCGTTCAGAGAAATTTTGCCGAAGGATTTGCGGAGATGGCGGCACTGGCCGTCGACGGTTTCGATTGTGTGCTCGGATGAGCTGTTGGTGAGGAGCTCCCGAATACACTCGGGAAGACTGTTCACATGGGTTCCCAAAACACAGCTCCGGCCGATCGAAGTGATACTCTCGGCGGCGGAGTTCCAGAGAAAGACACTGCCTTGTCCTGATACTGCGAGAAGGCCTGTCGGCAGCACATCGATCAATTTTATGAAAAATTCATTGCTTGGCATCCTGAGCACGATTCCTGTCATCTTTCTCCTGCCGGTCGCCTGTAGACGAGCACGACGCGGTTGCCGACACCTTCAAAGGTGATGCTGGTGAAAAAGCTCCTGGCGATGAATAGGCCAAGGCCACTGCCAATGTGGGTATAGGGCTCGGAATCGAGGACTCTTTCATAATCGAAGCCGTTTCCCTGGTCCGTGACAATATATCTCAGTCGGTTGCCGCTCATGTGCACCTGGAGGGTCACTGTGCGGGAGGCGCACCGGGGATCGTTCATCCTTTCCCGAAGGAGTTCGCTGTAATTCCCTTTCTCTATGGCAAGCGTCTTTTCCTCTCGGGAGATTTCCAGGTTGCCGTGTTCGATTGCATTGAGCACGATCTCGCTCAGGGCGGTCTTCAACATGTCGACGTTTCTGCACACAGCCCACGCATTGAACGCAGCCTGGTTGATGATATATGGAAGGCTCTCGGTGCTGTTGCCGAAAACAAGGGTTTTAACCTCTTTCTTCACGCATTCGAGATCGGTTTCGGATATGATTTCGAGCATGCGTCGGCGATGATTGATGCGCTCAATGGATTGGGTGAGCTCATTGATATCAATCGGTTTTTTTAGAAAATCCACCGCACCGTGCCTGATGCACTCGATTGCATAGGAATCATCGGCGCATGAGCTGACCGTGATGACCCGGGCATGGGGATCGGCTTCGCAGATGTCCTTGAGCGTGTTCATCCATCCGCGGCACAGAGGCGATACATTCAGGATGACGAAATCCGGCCTGAGGCTCAGCAACGATTTCAGACCGTCGCCAGCGCCTCCGGCACTGTAGACGGTGAATCCACAGCCTGCGAGTCCGGTACTGATCGCCTCCCTGGTTCGCGCGTCCTCGTCAATAGCCAGTATGGATTGTCTGAGCTTTCTCACCGCTCTCCCTCGGAATCGGTTTTATTCGGCCTTGGTCAGGCTCAGGACATATTTCGCTATGGAGCCTAAGGGAAGCACTTTGTCCACGGCGCCCATCTCTATGGCGACTTTGGGCATCCCGAAAACCACACAGGTTTCTTCATCCTGAGCGATCGTATGAGCACCAGCTTCTTTCATCTCCTTCAGCCCCCGGGCACCGTCGTCGCCCATGCCGGTCAGGATGATCCCTATGGCGTTTGAGCCCAGGGTATTGGCCGCCGATCGGAAAAGCACATCCACCGAAGGCTTGTGCCTGTTGACCGGTGGGCCGTCCTTCACGGTTACATAATAGCCTTTTGAGCCCTTGTTCAGGATCATATGCTGCCCGCCCGGCGCAATGAGTGCCATCCCTCGTTTCAGCTGGTCGTTGTTTCTGGCTTCCGTTATTTCCATTTCCGTCAGGCCGTTGACCCGCTGTGCAAAGGATTTGGTGAACAGAGGCGGCAT
>DCDF01000044.1 GCA_002316295.1 Syntrophaceae bacterium UBA1062
GCATCCGTATGGGAAGAGGCCTCGGGAATGGACCTGCTCCGGCAGGACGATCAGGGTGCGATCGCGATCAATCTCGTCTACGACTACCGCCAGGCCACTGCCGACAGGCTCAAAGGAATGAGCGGGAAGATCGAGAACACCAGAAGCTCCTATGAATCCCTGAAGCTGTGGCTGGGCACACAGGAAGAGGAATTCACTCAGAAGCGGGACACCCTCAGGCGTGATATCGATGACTACAACGCTCGGGTCAGGGACCTGAATGCCCGGTCCGAGGCTGCTTCGCGCGGCGGGCCGGTGTCGAAAGACGAGTTCAGGCGCCTGAAAGAGCTCAAGGAAGAACTGGACGAAGAGCGCCGGTCCCTCGGAGAGCGACAAGAGGAGCTCAACAATGATGCCGAGGCGCTGAACGATCTGATCACGCTCATCAACCAGATCGCACAGAGCCTGAATCTCGAGGTGGTGAGCTATAACCGGACGGGAAAACCTCTCCAGGAGGAATTCAGGGAAGGATGCTACGAGAAGAAAGGCGCCCGGCAGACGATAACCGTCTACTATTTCAGCGACCTCGACCGCCTGGTGAGGCTCCTTGCCCATGAGTTCGGACACGCTCTGGGCCTGGACCACAACGACAATCCGGACGCTCTCATGTACCGGATAAACCGGGGGCAGGGCCTCGCCCTGGCGCCTGAAGACCTGGCCTCGCTCCGCTCGATCTGCAACGGGAAGTAACCGGACGCCTCCTGTGCTTCTTTGATTCCTGTCACGCCCGGAGCCTGTACAGCAGGAGCCGCCGGATGAAGCCAATCGAGCCCCTGGCGCCAGCCGGGAATCTCGCGTGCGGAAAGGCGGCCTCAGAACGCGGCGCGGATGCGGCCCGCCCCAGGGCCGGCGTTATCGCGCACGGACGGACCTGACGCGCAACACTATCTTCTTCGAACACGAACTCGAAGAGGCCCGGAGGCCCGGATGCCCGCCGCCCGGGCCTGTTCCATGCACGTCATCCTCGACCCGCGAGCGATCCCGCGCAGTGGCCGAACATTTCAGTACTCTTTCACCGGATTCAGGTTCAGCACCCTTCTCAGGCAGACGAGCTCCCCTACGTGAAAGGCGTTGTGGTCGGCGGCAAGGAGAATCTCCCGGAACACGGTATACTCCTTCGCATGGGGGATGGGGCTGAAAAAATCGGTCCGCGGATCCTGTACTATTTCCTGGAGCGCCCTGAGATCCGCGTTGAACTCGTCGACCATCCTCTCCCACCCGGCAGGCTCCGCCTTCTCGCCGGGACGGGGCCAGTAGCCGTCCGGGAAGTCCGGGGACACATGGCCCGGGTTTCGGATGAATTCCAGGATGTCCCACTGTACGATGCGCATATGGAACAGCAGATGCCAGAGAAGATAACTGCCCTGAGGGACCAGGGTGTTGATCTTTTCCAGGGGAAAGCCGGAAACAGCATCCTCGAAGCTCATGTGGGCGTTACCTCCCCTGAGGAGGGCGAGCAGCTGTTCGCGGATCACTGTATCGTTATTCATAGTGAGCCCTTTTTCTGGCCGGCAGGTTATCGGGGGCTCGAGCGGTCCCTGCCGCGCATTCCCTGCACAACCTTTCTCAAGCCCGTCACCCCGCCTGTGCCGACCGCGTGAACAAGAAATCCGCGTGCAGCATCGATCCATGAAAGAACAGATGCTCTCATGGATCGGCCCGTGTTTCTTTTCGCGGTATTCTCATGATTCCCGTATAAAACGAATAGGACCTTCACCCAAAACCCTGTTTGAATACATTCGAGCCCTTGCGTTTTCCTTCCCGGACAAAGCCGTTCCACACCTCTTCTGTGATCTCGTCTCCGGTATTTATTGCGAGATTCATACTCTCCATCAGCCATGTCTTTCATACCGCCACCTTTGAGGGAAGCGCATGCCGCAACGATCTCGTCGTTTCCTCTGTCTTTCTCCTGACCGATCTCCGGCATCATGACTCGACAAGACATGTCTGCACCATTTCATAATAACCGGCGTACCCGGGATGTACAATCCTTACCGGTCTGCGGCGGCTGCATCACCTTGCACCCTCCCCGCCCCGGCTCCTGATGTGCATCCCGTTCAGCATGTTCCAAGAGACATATCCGATTCTCTCATCGATTTTCCCCTTGATTCGTGGTCGATGTGCGGATATATTGGCTGTTGGTAATACCACCAGCCCTATGAAAGGGGATTCCATGCAGGACATGCTGAAACCGCTTAAGACCGAGAGCCTCAAGGAAGTATTCATCTCGCGGTTTGAAAACCTGATCCTCACAGGCAGGCTCGCAATCGGCCAGAAGCTTCCGCCCGAGCGGGAGCTGGCTCTCCAGCTGGGTGTGAGCAGGCCCGTGGTGCATGAGGGTCTCGTAGAGCTCGCTGCCAAGGGGCTGGTGAAGCTCAAACCCCGCGCAGGGGCCGTGGTGAACGATTACCGCAGGGAAGGATCGCTCGCCGTTCTGGAGTCGCTCATCAATTTCCAGCAGGGAGGCCTGGACCCCGAGCTGCTCGACAGCCTCATTCGGGTGAGGGCCCTGGTGGAGATCGAAACCGCCCGTCTCGCAGCAGAGAACCGGACGGACGAGCATATCCGGGAGTTCCGCGAGATCGTGCATGCCGAGGAGTCGGCGTGCTCCCGGAATATCGAGGAGATCACCCGGCTCGATTTCGAGTTTCACCTCACGATCGGCATGGCCTCCGGAAACCTCGTCTACCCGCTGCTCATCAACTCGTTCAGGCCCGTATACATGAACTTCACCTCGCTTTTCTTTACCGACCCCGAGGTGATTCCGGAGACACTCAGGTTTCACAGGAAATTGTTCCGTGCAATCATTGACAGAAATCCGAAGCAGGCGGTGGAGATCATGACCGGAATGCTCTCCCATGGAGAGCAGCGCCTCAGAGCACTGCTTCCCCGCCGGTAAAAAATAACAGGAGGTGTGCCATGGCAATGGCGGAGGCGCTTCAGACGAAGGGAAAAATCAAGGAGCCGAAGAATCTTTCTCCACGGATCAGATGGCTCAGAGACTACTATTTCCGGGGAGCGCAACGGGCGTGGAACAACGAGTTCACCGCGTGGAGCACGGGCACGCCCTGGGATGCGCAGTTCGACGAGATGACCTTCTACATCGTACCAGAGACCTACGCCTTTCTCCAGACCTTCCGCTCTTCCATGCAGCAGGCGGCCAGAACCGTCAGGCTCCACCCGGACTTCTGGACCTGGAGCCTTCCCGAACGCAAGGCCTGGTTCACCAAAGAGGTGATGGTGAACTATGTGCCCCGGGAGATCCTTCCCGGAGACCTGATCGCCGGCGGCCGCTTCAACGTCCAGACCTCCATGTGCTGGACAAAGAAAGAGGCAAAGGAGCGCGACAGGCTCATCTACGGCAAAAAAGGCGCACGGGCGTCCATGAAGTGGTTCCACGATCACGGTTACGGAAATTCCGGGGCCACTTCCGGCCATCTCATTCCGTGGTATGAACGGGTCTTGAAGATCGGCTTCAAGGGAATTTTCGAGGACCTCTCCAGACGCTATGAGCAGCTGAGCGGCAAAGAGAAGAAGGGCGGCAAAGGCTGCCAGCTCCGCGCCATGATGATTGCCGCGACCATGCCGAGAGATCTGGCGGAAAAATACGCCCTGCTCTGCGAAGACCTCGCCGCCCCGGAGAATGATCAGGAAAGAAAGGCGGAGCTGGTCCGGATGGCGGAAAACCTCAAAAAAGTTCCCTGGGAGCCTGCGCACACCTTCTGGGAAGCCGTTCAGGCGCTGTGGATCACCCACATGCTCGTCATGAGCGACGAAAACTACCCCGGACCGGGCGTCTCCTTCGGCAGAATCGATCAGTATCTGCTGCCCTACTGGGAGCGCTCGATCTCGCAGGGTATGGACCGGGAATTCGGCAAGGAAATCCTGAAGTGTTTCTGGATCCACGCAAACACGGTCTACGATGCCATGATCCGCATCGGGAACATGGGCATCACTTCCGGATACGGACAGCTCATCACGCTCTCGGGCATGGGCAAAGGCGGCCGCGACATGACCAACGACCTGACGTATGCCATGCTCGAGGTGATCGATGAGCTCTCGCCCATCCTGGAGCCCAAGCCCAATGTGCGGCTTCACAAGGCAAGCCCCGAGGAGCTCCTCGACAAAGTGGTCGACATGATCTCCACGAGCCAGGGCTCGCCTTTTCTGCTCAACTTCGACGAGCGCTCCATGGCCGGCATGATGGTCGAGGCGAGAAAGGCGGGAGTCGAGCATCTCATCAACCAGGACAACGTGCACGACTATGCTCCGGTCGGCTGCCTGGAGAATACCATGGTCGGCAACGACCGCTCCGGCACCGTGGACAACAACCTGAACCTTCTCAAGAGCGTCGAGCTCGCACTGAACGACGGGCGTGATTTCTTCGACTTCGTCGATCCCATCACGGGCAAGAAGGAAAAGGTGAAGCAGGCTGGGCCCAGAACGGGCTCAGTGCAGTCGCTGAGAACCTGGGACGATTTCTGGAACGCCTATGTCGAGCAGACGAGATACACAATCAAGCGCTGCGTGGATCTCTACGAGAAGTCCGAGTCCATCCGCGCCCGGTTCTGCCCGACTCCCTATGTATCGTGCCTGGTGAAGGGCTGCGCGGAAAAGGGCCTCGATATCACCCAGGGAGGTGCGGAGCTCAATTTCACCACGATCGAGGCCGTGACCTTCGCCACCACAGTGGACAGCCTGCTCGCCGTCAAGCACCTGGTATACGAAACGAAGCAGTGTACGCTGGAAGAGCTTGTCAATGCCCTGAAGGCCAACTGGCAGGGGTACGAAAAGCTCCAGGCTTCAGCCACCTACAGGGCGCCCAAGTACGGCAGGGACGACGACGGTGCGGACGCTATGGCGCAGGCGGTCATGGACCTGTGGTGCGAAGAGACGTGGAAGCACCGGACAGCCTCCACGGGCAGGCGGTTCAGGCCCGGCATGCTCAGCTGGAACTACTGGGTTGGCGACGGGTTCATCCTGCCGGCGAGCCCGGACGGCCGGCCCAAGGGAAGATTCCTTTCGAACGCCATCTGCCCGGTGAGCGGCACCGACATCAACGGCCCCACAGCCAACATGAACTCGGTGGGCAAGGCCCTCGGGGGCAAGGCTTCAGACGGCCCCGGAGACTGGGGCGGTTACTACAACCGCCTTCCCAACGGCGCAAGTCACACCATATCCATCAATCCGTCGCTGCTGAAAGACCCGGAGCACCGGGAGAAATTCAAGGCCTTCTTGAAGGGGAGCATCGAACAGGGTGGGACATCGCTGCAGATCAACATGATCGATGCGGACATGCTGCGCGACGCACAGTTGCGGCCGGAGGAATACCAGTCGCTTCTGGTGAGAATCACGGGCTACAACGCCTACTTCACCAGCATCGGCCACGAACTGCAGAACGAGGTGATCGCGAGGATCAGCCATGAGTCTTTCTAGAAAAGGTGACCTGTGATGCCGGATGAACAGAGCCTGCCGGAGAAACGAGGCCTCATCCTGAGAATCCAGCGGATGTCAACGGAGGACGGTCCGGGAATCAGATCCACGGTCTTCTTCAAGGGCTGCTCCTTGAGATGTGTATGGTGCCACAATCCGGAAAGCATCTCGGCAAGGCCCGAGGTGCACTGGGTGGGCTCCCGGTGCATCGGATGCATGAGCTGTATCGAGGCGTGCCCGGCCGGGGCGCTGAAGGGCACGGGCTCGGGCATCGTGATCGACAGAAAGGCGTGCACGGGCTGCTTGCGCTGTTCGGAAGCGTGCCCTTCAACGGCCATGGAGGTCTACGGCAGGCATATAAGCGCGGGGGACCTCGTGGACGAGGTGCTCAAGGACCGGGTATACTTCGAGAAATCCGGAGGAGGGGTGACGCTCTCCGGCGGAGAGCCGACCCAGCAGGCGGACTTCGCCGGGGAGGTGCTGAAGTCGCTGAAGGCTCAGGGTATTCACACGGCGCTCGACACCTGCGGTCAGTGCCCGTGGGACAGGCTCGAGAAGCTCCTGGGGCATACGGACCTGCTGCTCTACGATCTCAAGCTCATGGACGAGGAGCTCCACCGCGAGTACACCGGCCTGTGCGTAAGCCAGATTCTGCGGAACCTCGTCCGGGTCAGGGAATTTCGTGAAAAAACCGGAGCACCGGCTCAGATCTGGATACGCACACCCATTATACCGTTTCATACAGACAATGCGGAGAACATCCGCGCCATCGGCACCTATATCAGGGACACTCTCGACGGCATGGTGGCGAGATGGGAGCTCTGCGCATTCAACAACCTCTGCGCCCACAAATACGACGGGCTCGGGATCGACTGGACGTGCAGGGGCTACGGTCTCGTGAGAGCGGGTGATCTCGAACGCCTGGGGCATACGGCGGCGGAGGCACTGAGCGATCCCGGGGTCGTGCACATAAGCGGCGCTACCCGCGATTCCGAAGAGGAATCTTGAGAAGGCGTGCATGGGTATCATCTCGACGGAAATGAAGGGAAGGAGGGAAGAATGAAGACGAAAGCAAACCGGTTCGACGAGAAGGATCTCAAAGAGTTCGAGCCCGAAGCCAAGGTGGGGCTCATCGCTACCGTCAATCCCCAGGGGCTGCCCCATGTCACCCTGATCACCGCCCTGCAGGCGAAGACCCCGGACACTCTCATCTGGGGCCAGTTTTCCGAAGGGCTGAGCAAGCAGCACGTCAAAAGCAACCCCAGGACCGGATTCCTCATCATGACCCTGTCCAGGAGTCTCTGGCGCGGCAAGGCCCGGTGGACTCACGAGCTCAGAAAGGGCGAGGATTACGACATGTTCAACAACAAGCCCATGTTCCGCTACAACGCCTACTTCGGTATCCACACCGTGCACTACATGGATCTGGTGGAGACCTGCGGCAGAGAACGCCTGTCCCTGGGAAAGATCATCCTCTCCTCCCTGTTCACCAGGGCGTCAAAGGGGGCGTTCAGAAGCGGAAGCTTCAGGCGGGTCCTGAAGCCCTGGGCCGAAGGCCTCTTCAACCGCATGGACACTCTGAAATTCCTCTCCTATGTGGGAGGCGACGGATTTCCGGTCATCATTCCTCTCATCCAGTGTCAGGCTGCAGACAGCACCCGTCTCGCCTTTTCGCCCATCGCCTACGCGAACGAGCTGAAAAGGCTGGGAAAAGGCACGAGCATCGCCATATTCGGGCTTACCATGGATATGGAGGACGTGCTCGTCCGGGGCGTGTTCGGCGGGTTCGAAAAAAGGCGCGGGACAACGCTGGGGACTATGGATATCGACTGGGTATACAACTCCATGCCACCCAAGCACGGCCAGATCTATCCCGTGATCGAGCTGCAGCCGGTGGTTCAGTTTTAAGAAGGGAAGCGGCCTCCAGCAACCTTCTCTTTCGACAAGGAGGCGCAGCCATGGAAAAGCAGGCTGTACAGGCGCACGGCAAAGCGTCTTCCGGGCGCTTTACGCGCATCAGACAGGAACTTCTCGACTCACCGGTCTGGCTCTGTCCCGAGCGGGCCCTGCTCATTACCGAGTACTTCAGATCACACGATGATCCGTCCGAGCCCATGGTCATCCGAAAGGCCAGGGCGCTGAGCCACCTGCTGCGCAACAAGCAGGTGAAGATCTTCGACGACGAGCTCATCGTGGGCAATATGGGCACCAAGAGAAAATCCGCCCTCATCCAGCCCGAGCTCGCGGGGGTGTTCATGTGCGAAGAGCTCTTGTGGATGGATAAAAGAAGGACCACACCGCTCCTCATCTCATGGCCGGACAGGATGAGGATCCTGCTCAGGGTCATTCCGTACTGGCTCTTCAGAAACATGAATTTCCGGGCATTCTCCGGCAACAGATTCCGGATGCTCCGATATGTCCGGGAGCAGCTCGGTGCGAGTGCCTATCTCATCAACGAAGCGGGCGGCATCGGGCACTTCCTGCCCGATTACGAAAAGATGCTGAATCTCGGCGTTACGGGAGTTCTCGAGTCTATGCAGGACAGGAGCAGCGATCTTGCATCCGCCTGCCGCATTGTCTGCAATGCCCTGACGGACTATGCCGGGCGCCTTGCCGCCGAGGCAGAGCGGCGTGCCGCAGCTGAAGCCGGCGCCGTCAGGAAAACAGAGCTCCAGGAGATCGCCCGGGTCCTGAGAAAGGTCCCCCGCGAGCCTGCGGGCAGCTTCCAGGAGGCGCTCCAGTCGCTGTGGATCACTCACATGGCCGTATGCCTGGAGGGGCTGAACTCGGCCGTGTCCTTGGGCCGTGTCGACCAGTACCTGCTGCCCTTCTACGAGCAGGACATATCCCGGGGCGAAATCACTCCCGAGAAGGCGCTGGAGCTTCTCCTGTGCTTCTCCGCAAAGACTACGGAGCACCTGTTCCTGCTCTCCGGCAGGACAAGCGAGTATCACGGCGGACACCTCGTGGCCCAGGCGGCAACCGTAGGAGGCATGGACGCGGACGGCCGCGATGCGGTCAACGGACTCACCGGATTGTTTCTGGACGTGATGGAGCAGGCGGGCCTGCGCGACCCGAACTACATGGCCCGGATCCATGCCGGCTCTCCGCGAGGCTATGTGCAGAGGGCCGTCGAGGTGGCCTGCCGGGGCAATGCGGTCCCCGGTCTCTTCTGCGACGAGGCCGCCATCGCATCACTCGCGGCCCACGGATACAGCGAGCGCGAGGCGCGGAACTTCGCGGTGGTGGGGTGCGTGGAGCCGACGATCCCCGGAAAGAGCTTCTGCTCCACGGATGCCGCCCTGTTCAACCTGCCTCTGTGCCTGGTTCTGGCACTCAACAGAGGCCGCAGACCCGGATCACGCGCACGGCTCGGCGCTGACACTCCCGATCCTGCTACATTCACCTCCATGGAGGAGGTGATCGAGGCCTTCAGGGCCCAGGTGTACTTCATGACGGAGCGCATGATCATGGACTTGCAGGTGATCGAGAGAGGCAACCGCGACTTTCACCCGACCCCGCTGTCTTCCATGCTCGTCGAAGGGTGTCTGGAAACGGGCAGAGACGTCACGCAGGGCGGCGCCGTCTATAACTCGAGCGGCGTACAGGGAGTCGGAGTGGCGGACACCGCGGATTCACTTGCGGCCATCGATGAGGTGGTGTTCAAGCGGAAAGCACATACGCTCTTTGAGGTGATCGATGCGGTAAAGAGGGACTTCGTGGGAAGAGAAAGAATCCGCGCTGAACTCCTTGCCGCTCCCAAATTCGGAAACGACCTCGACATGCCCGACGCATACGCCGTACTGGTGGTGCGCATCTTCCGCGACGCCCTCTCCCGGCACACGAGCACCCGGGGAGGGCCGTATATTCCCGGGTTCTACTCGTCCACCTGTCACGTGGGCTTCGGGAGCCGCACTGAGGCTCTGCCGAGCGGGAGGAAAAAAGGTGCGCCCTTTGCCGCGAGCCTGGGCTGCTGTAACGGAAGTGACCGGCAGGGCCCCACGGCCCTGCTCAACTCGGCGGCGAAAATCGACGCCCGCCTTGCGCCCAACGGCTATGCCCTGAACCTCAAGTTCGACGCCCCCCTCATGAAAAGCCGGGAGGCCAAAGGCGTCATGACCGCTCTCGTAGAGGGGTTCTTTGCCCGGGGAGGCATGGAAGTGCAGCTCAACGTTCTGGACCCGGCAATTCTCATCGAGGCGCGGGACAATCCGGGAAGGCACCCGGGCATCGTGGTCCGGGTGGCGGGATACTGCGCCTACTTCGACGAACTGCCCGTGTCCGTCAAGGACGAGATCATTTCGCGGACCAGAATCGAGCTGGCACAGAGGTGACGCGGCTGGCCCGGAAGTTTCCGCAGTAACGGAGAACACAAGGCGTCCCCGCACGGATTACTTCTCTGCACGAGATTGGAAAACAGACAATTTATCGGCAATCGTATGCCGTGATGCCGTCTCCGGAAGCAGAATCCCGGGGCGAGGCGTACGATGCACCTTCCGGTAAGGCCGAAAGGGAGGCCGCCCAGTCGGCCTCCCGTGAAGGATGCCGACCGGGGCGGGTAATATGGACAGGCGGTATGCCGCCGCTATACCAGGCCCTGGTAGAGCATGGCATCGGCGACCTTCACGAAGCCCGCGATGTTTGCACCCACCACATAGTTTCCTGGATAGCCATATTCCTTGGCGGTCTCGTAGCAGTTGCGGTGAATGCTCTGCATGATCTCCTTGAGCCTGCTGTCCACCTCTTGCTGCGGCCAGCACAGCCGCATCGAGTTCTGGCTCATCTCGAGGCCGGAAACGGCCACGCCGCCGGCATTGGCCGCCTTGCCCGGCCCGTAGAGGATGCCCTTGTGGATGAACCGGTCCACGCCCTCGGGAACCGTCGGCATGTTAGCACCCTCGGACACCACGAAGCACCCGTTGTTGATGAGAGTTTCCGCATCCTTGCCCGTGATCTCGTTCTGGGTGGCGGAAGGGAACGCGCAGTCGCAGGGGATGTGCCACGGCCTCTTGCCCTCATAGTACTCGACGCCGTATTTCTCGGCATACTCCTTGATGCGGCTGCGGTGGACGTTCTTGAGCTCCATGACCCAGGCGAGCTTCTCCTCGTCGATGCCGTTCTTGTCGTAGATGGTGCCGCCCGAGTCGGAGAGAGAAACGACCTTCGCTCCGAGCTGAAGGAGCTTTTCCACCGTGTACTGGGCCACGTTGCCGGAGCCGGATACCGCGCAGACCTTTCCCTTCAGGCCGTCGCCCCGGGTCTCGAGCATCTCCTGGGCAAAGTAGACTGCACCGTAGCCCGTTGCCTCGGGCCTGATGAGAGAGCCGCCGTAGCACAGCGACTTGCCGGTCAGCACGGCGGTGAATTCGTTTTTGAGCTTCTTGTACTGGCCGAACAGATACCCGATCTCCCGGGCGCCCACTCCGATATCTCCGGCCGGGACGTCTGTGTTGTGCCCGATGTGGCGGAAGAGCTCGCTCATGAAGGACTGGCAGAACCGCATGACCTCGTTGTCCGACTTGCCCTTTGGGTCGAAGTCCGAGCCGCCCTTGCCCCCGCCCATGGGCAGTGTGGTGAGCGAGTTCTTGAAGATCTGCTCGAAGCCGAGGAACTTCAGAATGTCAAGGTTGACGCTCGGGTGGAAGCGGAGCCCTCCCTTATAGGGCCCGATGGCGCTGCTGAACTCCACCCGGAATCCGCGATTGACATGAATGTTCCCCTTGTCGTCCTGCCAGGGGACCCGGAAAATGATGATCCGCTCGGGCTCTGTGATCCGGTCCAGAAGATTGGCGTCCCGGTATCTCTTGTTGCGTTCGAGAACCGGTCTTAAGGACTCGAGAACCTCGGTGACAGACTGAAGAAATGCGGGCTCCCCCGGATTCTTCTCTCTCACCCGTTCCAACGCTTGACTGACGATTGGCATGAAAATCTCCTTTCTCCTCGAAAGATGTCAAAATTAAAATGCTTTTTTGCTTCTCATCTCACGGAGCACCTGGGAAAAGGGCCTCAAAAGCCGGAAATCCATGACCGTGGACATGGCGAAGTTCTCGGCCTCTATCCCCACCTCGCGCGCAGACGCAACCGGATTGAGACCGCCCAGGAGCACCATGCCCACCTTGTTGACGTCCACCGGGACCTGGCACACGGGCTCTCCCATCTTGCCGGTGGAGAGCATGCCGCGAATACCGGCTCCGGCGAGCAGATCGATGACATCCATGACATTCTCCCGGCATATCCCGGCCACCTCACGGAAGTTGGCAAGGATTTTTCCTTCGCCTCCCGACACAGCGTCGCGGACCGAGGTCATCTTCGCACTGATGAAGGCCTCGGACGGGTCCAGCGAAGTTCCGGAGTAGTGGATGAGCTCCACGAACCGCACGGGCTTCTTTTCCTGCACCTGGAGAATCCCGCCGAACTTCGAGTCCATGGGGATGCCCCGCTTCAGCAGAACACCGTTGAACACGATGCTGCACACGGTCGCGAAACCGACCTGGCCTTCGGGAACGTTCATGTCGCCGATAAAGCTTCCCGCGCTCGCTACCCCCACGAGGTCGCTGACCGCCAGCCTGTTATCGAAGGCCTCTTTCATGGCCCCCAGCGCATCGGGAAACAGCTTTTCGGAGAAAAAGCTGACATTGACCGGTATCAGCCCCGTCCGGGACTCGATATCGAAGGTGGTCTTGTACGAGAGGATCTCAATGCGGGATATGGCATAGCCGACCTTGTCCTGGACCCGGGCGTTGCGGAGCTCTTCGATCCCCTTTTCGGTGATGACTCTTCCGTCACGCCTGCCAACGAGCAGTGTGAGCCCCCGCTCATCCATGAACTGCAGGTGGTAGCGCACCGCTCGTTCGCTCAGCGAAACCCCGTAATCTCTGATCTTTCTGGCGATGATCCGGGCACCGAGGGGCTGTCCGGCCTGGTTCAGGATCCTCAGAATCACGATACTCTTTCTCTCGATTTCATCATACGTGAACATGGTCGTTCCTCTGTAGAGGTTATCGGCAACCTTTTTCCGTAATGCCATACACTCACTCCATGCCAGTGTCAACAGGAAACCTTGGAGCTGCAGGGGACATACGTGCATTCTTCACAGTTGTTTTGCACATGCTTTGAGATTGTTTGACAAATACCCGGCCAATAGTATGGTAGCATGCGGCTTTCAAGGCGATCTGCCTCCCGGATGAGATCAATCGGGCCATGCTCGAGGGTGATCATTTGAGAGCATATACCGCACGGCTATCATAATCTTAATGGGCGATGCCCCTCAGGAGGATCATGTGAATCTTTTATTCGTGTATCCCGAGATCCCGGATACGTTCTGGAGCTTCAGACACGCGCTGAAATTCGTTTCAAAGAAGGCCGCGTTTCCCCCGCTGAGCATTCTCACCGTCTCCGCCCTTGTCCCCGCTGGATGGAACAAGCGGCTCATCGACATGAACGTGAGAAGGTTGAAAGATACAGACCTGATGTGGGCCGACTACGTATGCATCAGCGCCATGCACGTTCAGAAAAAATCCGTTTCGGACGTTATCTCTCGATGCAGGCGGTTCGGAAAGAAGATCATTGCCGGAGGGCCGTATTTCACCACATCGCCCCATGATTTTTCCGACGTGGATCATCTGGTGCTCGGCGAAGCGGAAGCGCTGCTTTCCGGGCTGTTCGACGACATCGCTGCAGGCGCGGCCCGACATGTATATTCCTCTCCCGATCATCCCGATCTTTCGCTGACCCCTGTACCCGACTGGTCGCTCATCGACTTGCGCGATTACGACTCCATGCTCGTTCAGTTCTCTCGAGGCTGTCCGTTCGATTGCGAGTTCTGCGACATCGTGATCCTCAACGGCAGAAAGCAGCGCACCAAATCGCCCGGTCAGTTCATTCGAGAGATCGACTCGCTGCACCGTTGCGGCTGGCGCGGATCGGTGTTTGTCGTGGACGACAATTTCATCGGCTCCAAGGCAAAGGTCAAGGAGATGCTCCGAGAGCTCGCTCACTGGATGGACGCAAACGGACGCCCGTTCCACTTCTTCACCGAGGCCTCCATCAATCTTGCCGATGATGAAGAGCTCATGAGGCTGATGGCGCGAGCGGGGTTCAACAAGGTATTCGTCGGGATCGAGACGCCCAACATAGAAAGCCTCAAGGAGACGAACAAGTATCAGAACACGAAGAACGATCTGCTCCAGGCGGTCAGGTCAATCCAGGCGAACGGCATGGAGGTCATGGGAGGCTTTATCGTCGGGTTCGACAACGACACGGAGTCTATCTTCGAAAAGCAGATCGAAT
>DCDF01000188.1 GCA_002316295.1 Syntrophaceae bacterium UBA1062
CCTGCTCGGTCCCAACGGTGCGGGCAAGACCACGACCTTCTACATGATCGTGGGGCTCATCCACCCCGACAAAGGCAGGATCCTGCTGGGAGAGACCGACATCACATCCATGGACCTCTCGGGCAGATCGCGACAAGGCATCGGGTATCTGCCCCAGGAGCCCTCGGTCTTCAGAGGCCTGAGCGTGGAGGACAACATCGCCGTGCCTCTGCAGGCAAAAGGCCTCAAACGGCAGGCGTTGCGGCAGGAGCGCGACGACATCATCTCGATGTTCGGGCTGGAGCATGTGCGCAGGCACAAGGGCGTATCGCTCTCCGGAGGCGAGCGCCGCAGGGTGGAGATCGCACGGGCCATGGCCCTGAAGCCCCTGTATCTGCTGCTGGACGAGCCCTTCGCCGGCATCGACCCCATTACGGTAAAAGACATCCAGGACATGATCGTGAACTTGAAAAAAACGGGAATCGGTGTCATTATTACAGATCATAATGTGAAAGAAACTCTGAAAATATGCGACAGAGCTTACATTATCCATCAGGGGCTGGTAATAGAGGAAGGGACACCTGAGAAAGTGGTGGAGAACGATCAGGTCAAACAGATCTATGTGGGAAGGGACTTCTCACTTATCTGAGGGGAGCAGGCATGGCACTGGAGTTAAAACAACATCTCAAGCTTTCCCAGCAGCTCATCATGACCCCGCAGCTGCAGCAGGCCATAAAGCTCCTCCAGCTCTCCCGGATCGAGCTCCAGGACTACATTACCGAGGAGCTCCAGTCCAACCCGCTGCTCGAAGCAGACACCACGACGTTCAGGGACGCCGATTCCCAGCGGCTGCAGAAAGAAAGCCAGGAGCTCCTGAGATCGAAATGGGACGCCTATCTCGAAACCTACGGCAGAGACAACACGCCGTATTATGAAGATGACGAACGACCGTCGCTCGAAGCGTCCGCCACCAGGCCCGAAGGTCTGTACGAACATCTCTTCTGGCAGCTCAGGATGAACGACTTCACCGACAAGGAGCGCGAGGTGGGCGTTTTCATCATCGGCAATCTCGATCATAACGGATATCTGACCATGGACACATCCGCGATCTGCGAGGCTACCGGGTGCCCCGAGGATGTCGTGGTATCCGCCATCGCCAAGGTGCAGCTCTTCGACCCTACGGGAATCGCGGCCAGAGATCTCAAAGACTGTCTGCACATCCAGGCAAGGACCCTGGGGCTGGAAAACTCCGTGGTATGGAGCATCATCGATTACCACCTGGAAGACCTCCAGACAAAGAATTACGACAAGATCTCGCACGAGCTCGGCGTGAGCGTGGATGAAGTCTCGCGCGCCGCCGAGATCATCGTGAACATGGAGCCGAGGCCGGCGCGGGATTACTCTGACGAGCCGCCCCAGTACGTCGTGCCCGATGTGTATGTCGTAAAGATGGACGGCGAGTTCGTGATAGTACTCAATGAGGAGGACATCCCGGCGCTCAGGCTCAACAAGCAGTATCAGGGCATGATGACCTCGTCGTGCACGGGCAAGATAGCAAGAGACTATCTCTCCGACTGCTTCAAGTCGGCGCAGTGGCTCATGAAAAGCATCCAGCAGCGGCAGAGCACTCTGTGCAAGGTGACCGAGAGCATCGTGAAGTTTCAGCGCGAGTTTCTGGAGCACGGTATCAGCCATTTGAAACCTCTGGTGCTCCGGGACGTGGCCGACGACGTCGGCATGCACGAATCAACCATCAGCCGGGTGACGTCCAACAAGTATGTGCACACCCCTCAGGGAACCTTCGAGCTCAAGTACTTTTTCAATAGCGGCATATCCCGCAGTGACGGAAGCTTCGTGGCCTCCCAGAGCGTCAAGAACGAAATCGAGAACATTATCAAGGCCGAAGACCCCAAGCATCCATTGAGCGACCAGGCCATCGCCCAGATGCTCAAGGTCAAGGGCGTCAAGATCGCCAGGCGGACTGTAGCGAAATATCGCGAGCTTCTGGGCATAGTTCCTTCAAATCGGAGAAAGAAGCACTATTAAATCTGTTACACGTAAAGGAGGATACCCGTATGCAGATTGACATCACATTCAAGAATATGGATTCCACAGATGCGCTGAAAGATTATGCTTCGAAGAGACTCTCGAAGCTGGATAAATATATCGACAGGCCTACGGAAGTCCATATCGTGCTTTCGGTGGAAAAGAGGCGCCACAAGGCTGATGTCACGGTAAGCGCCGACGGGGTGGTGATCAATGCGGTGGAGATCACCGAAGACATGTATTCCGCCATCGACATGGTGATGGACAAGCTCGAGCGTCAGGTGAAGAAACACAAGGAAAAGCTTCAGGGCAAGAAAGGGCAGGCAAAAGCGGCCATGCCTGCGGCGGCTTCCCTCGGAGAGGAGGCGCCCTCTCCCCGAGTGATCTATGAAAGGAATTACTTCGTCAAGCCCATGAGCGTGGAAGAGGCGATCCTGCAGATCAATGTGGCCAAGAACGACTTCATCATATTCCAAAACACCGATTCCAAGCAGATCAACCTGATCTATCGAAGACAGGACGGAGATATCGGACTCGTAGAGCCGCTCATATGAAAATCAGCGACATCCTCAAACCCGAGTGTGTCCTGGCCGACATTCAGGCCATGACCAAGAAGGACATCCTGACGGAGCTCTCGCGGCCCATCGCAGAGAACTACGGCGTGAACATCGAAGAGATGGTGGGTGTGCTCCTGAACCGCGAGAAACTGGGCTCCACCGGGATCGGTGAAGGTGTCGCCATTCCCCACGGCAAGATAGGAGGGCTCAAGTCCATCGTGGCATCCATCGGCAAGAGCAGGGAAGGGCTCAAGTTCGATGCCCTGGACGGGAAGCCCTGCCACATCTTCTTTCTCCTTGCGGCGCCGAGCAACTCGGTGAGCGGCCATCTCAAGGCGCTGGCCCGTGCATCCATGCTGCTCAAGAATCCGTCCCTGAGGGAGAAGCTCATCAAGGCGGAAACGCCCGGGGAGCTCTACCGGGTGCTCGTCGAGTACGACAACAAGCTCGGTGAATAATGAAAGAATGCAAAAACCGGGGTCAGAGAGTGTTCCCCGCCGAGAAGCACTCTCTGACCCCGGTTTTTTGCGCGCGTTTCACGGGAAGAGTCCGGAAATACCAAAAAAGGATATTTTCAGGCCTCTTTGTTGCTCTTGTCTTCGATATCGCCCTTGACGGCCTTGTCATCCGAGGCGTCGCCGCTCACGGACGACTTGAAATTCCGGATGCCTTTTCCCAGTGCACTTCCCACCTCCGGCAACTTGCCCGCACCGAAGATCACGAGCACGATCACCAGGATTACGATCAGTTCTGTCATGCCGATTCCGCCAATCATATGTGTTTCTCCTTCTGTGGAAGTCTCTTACCATACTTGCCTCACGGCCGCAACTCGCAAGAAAACCAATAGAGGCCGTGCACTTATCGGGACCCCCCGGTCATGAGCCCGCCGCCGGTTCCGTCGACGGCGACGCCGCGGCGCTCCAGCAGAGACCCTTCGAGCCGGTAGAGATCGATCAGGGCCTTCAGGTAATTCGTAACGGCCTGGATTTCGGAGATTCTGCTGGAAAGAAGATCGCGCTGCGCCTGGGCCACCAGGAGGCTGGTGGATTTTCCCACCCGGAATTTCTCATGCTCGATGCGGGCCTTCTCTTCCTGCAGGACCCTGGTGGCCGCGGTGGCCGCCACCTGCTCATGTGCGCGAGTCACCTCGATGTAGGCGGACCGGACATCGACCTGCACGAGCTGGGCAATGTTCCGAAGGGCCTCTTCCGCCTGATCACGGGCGATCAGAGCCCGGCGGTGCTCCGCCCGGGCCTGCCTGTTCATCAGCGGCAGGGCCAGAGACAGCCCTGCCCCCGCATCATAGGAATCTCCATCCAGGTCCTTCCATGAGCGTCCGAACGAGTCTGCATATCCGGTCTTTCCCAGGGTGATGAAAAGATCCATGCGGGGAAGCAGGCCGTTTTTCGTACGCACGATCTGAAGGTCTCCGCTCTGTACCTGCAGCCTGGCCTGGTTGAGATCCGAACGCATTTTCAGGGCGACCTCCACATGGGCGTGCACATCGTCCAGGGTCGCCTCGGGCATGGCTGGCTGCCTGAGCAGCTTTACTCTCCGATCCCACAGACTCTCATCCGGGGGGTTGAGCAGACTCAGGAGCCTCAGCCTCGTCTTCTCCATGCTGCTGCGGGCATTGATCAGGCCTTCACGACGAAGCGCTATCTCCGCCTCGGCCGCGGCGAGTTCGGACTCGGCGAGGTAGCCGATGCGGATCATTTCTTCGACCTCGTTTTTCTGCTGCTGCGCCAGCCTGAGCGACTCGAGGTATATCTCGATCTGCCGCTGCATGAGGGCATAGTCCCAATAGGTTTCTTCCACCAGGGCGACCAGGGCCTCGGTGAAACCCCGCAGTTCGTAGCGGGACACAGCCGTATCCAGGCGCGCCTGGCGAAGCTGCGCAAGATTGTACCCCAGGCCCGCGCCCCTGAGCAGCGCCTGCGTGACGCTCAGGCCCACCCGCGACTCGTGCAGGTCGTCGCTGTACAGCTCGGACCAGGTCCGTCTCGCGCTCAGACTGATATCGATGTCCGTACCTGTGGGCAGGCGCCCGGAAATACCCAGGCTGCCCAGAGCCTCTTTTGCCTTTCCGTCTTCGATGAGAGGGGAATCGCTTTCTATCTTCTCCCGCGACCGTGCGTATATTGCGCTGAAAGACGGATCGAAGGCCGCCCGAGCTTCTTCCTCGGCAGTCTGTACAATGGCGGGGTTGAAGGATTCCACCTTCAGCGCCAGGTTGTTCTGAAGGGCGATGACGATCGCCTTCTCCACCGTGATTTCAAGCGGGCCGCCTGGGGGATCGGCCGTCTCACTCCCCCCGGACGGAGTCGGATCGATCTGCTGTAAGGGAGCGGACGGCAGGGCCTCCGCAGTCGAGTGAGGGCCCGGGGATGCGCAGGATGCAATGAAAAGACACACTGCGGCGGCCAGGGCCGGAACTCCGGGCGTGAGGGCTCTCCTCTTCTTCAGGCGCTTCGCCGGCGTCATGGCCTGCCCTCACTGACCGGATTCTCTCTGCCCTTTGCGCGCAGCAGATAGGTATCGAAGAGCAGATACACGACTGGGATGATCACCAGAGTAATGAGCGTGGAGCTGATGAGCCCGCCGATGACGGTGCGGGCCAGGGGCGCCTGCACCTCGCCGCCCTCGCCCATGCCGATGGCGAGTGGCACCATGGCCAGGACGGTGGTCGTGGCGGTCATGAGGATGGGGCGCAGCCTTCTGCGTCCCGCCTCTTCGATGGCGTCCCTCAGAGCCATGCCGTCGCGTCTCCGCAGCAGGTTGATGTGGTCCACCAGCAGGATGGCATTGTTTACCACAATGCCTCCGAGCATGATGCAGCCGATGTAGGTCTGCACATTGAAGGTGGTTCCGGTGATGAAAAGCATGATGATGATCCCGACAGAGGCAAAGGGCACGGAGAACATGACTACGAGAGGATACCGCATGGACTCGTAAAGCGAGGCCATGACCATGTAGACGAGGAGCACCGCCAGGACGAGGCTCAGCAACAGCTCGCGGAACGCCTTCTCCTGCTCTTCGTAATCGCCGCCGAACACAATGCCGAAATCGGCCGGAACCGCCACCTCATGGAGCCTCTCCCGGATGTCGTCGATCACTGAGCCCATGTCCCGGCCGCTGATGTTCGCCGAGACGGTAACGATCCGTTCCTGATCCTTGCGTTCGATGCGCACCGGGCTTGTCCTTGGCTGAATGTCCACCACGTTCCTGAGCACCACCGCCGTGCCTTCGGAGCCTGTCACGGGCAGGTCCAAGATATCGCGGAGGTCCAGCTTTTCGGCATTATCCACCTTTACGCGGATGTCGATTTCATCGCCGCGCTCCCGGTACCTGCCTGCCGTGGTCCCGGCCAGGGCTGTCTGAAGCGTATCGGCGATCCGTGAGACCGTCAGGTGCATGTCCGCCGCCTTGAGTCGGTCGACGAAGATCAGCTCCTCGGGGCTGCCCGATTCTCTGCTGAGCTGCACGTCGGTGACGCCCCGGACATGTTCCACCGCCTCTTTCACCCGTTGCGCGAGAGCATCCGCTGCCTGAAGGTCATATCCCCTGATCTCGAGCTGCACCTTTTCCGTGCCTTCGCCGCTGAACATCCGCATGAGGAACAATCCCTGCCCTGCGCGGGTCCGTATCGTGACCCCCGGGACGGCGCTGAGCTTTTCGCGAAGGTCGTCGGCGATCTCCTCGCTGGAGCTGTTGCGCTCGGATTTGGGCTTGAGGGCGATCCGCATCTCTCCCGCATGCGATCCCTGTGACCTGCCGCCGGACCCGCCGATTGAGGCGACATAGCTCTTCATCTCAGGCACTTCTTTCCTTACCATATCCTCGATGACCTTGAACCTTTCGGCCAGAACATCGACCCTCGTGCCCACCTCCATCTCGGCGTTTATCCTCACCTCGCCCTCATCGGTGGAAGGCATGAATTCCACGCCAACCAGTGGGATCAGGGCCAGGCTCCCCGCCGTCACTATGCATGCCCCGGCGATCACTGTTCCGGGATGGCCCAGGGCATAGTGCAGCAGGCGCTTGTAACCTTCTTCCAGCCTCGTGAAAAACGCTGCGCTGGAGTTATAGATCCCGGCGAACAGCGACGGGCCTGATCCGGCAGACCCCGTACGGAACATCCGGGAGGTCAGCAGGGGGACAAAGGTCAGCGCTGCGGCCAGGGCGCACAGAAGGGAAAAACTGACCACCATGGCAAGCTGCTTGAACATCACCCCGGACATGCCGCGGATAAAAACCAGGGGGAGAAAGACCGCGAGTGTCGTCATGGTGCTGGCGACGATGGCGGCTGTTATCTCGCCGGTGCCCTTGAGCGTGGCATCCTCGGCTTCTTCCCCGGCCTCCCGGTGACGGTAGATATTTTCCAGGACCACGATCGCATTGTCCACCAGCATGCCGATGCCGAGCGCCAGACCTCCCAGAGTCATAATATTGAGCGTCAGGCCTCCGAAATACATGAGGCCGAAGGTGGCGATGATAGAGATGGGTATGGCAGCCGCGATAATGAGCGTGCTGACAATGCTGCGGAGGAAGAAGAGCAGCACCAGCACGGCGAGCAGCCCTCCATAGAGTGCCATGGAGCCCACGTTGGTGATGGAGTTGTGAATGTAGTCGGACGTGTCGATGATGGGAGTGAGGCTGATCTGCGGGATGTCACGGTTGATCATTTCCACCTCGCGCAGCACCTGGCGGGCCACCTCCACGGTATTGGTGCCCGACTGCTTGCGCACTCCGACGCGGACACCGGGGTTCCCATTCACCCGGATGACGCGGGTGATCTTCTTCCAGGTATCATCCACCCGGGCGATGTCGCTGAGCCTGATGGGTGCGCCTTCCCGCACGGCAACCACAGTGGCGGCAAGCTGCTCGAGGCTGGTATATTCCCCAAGGGTGCGCACGGTGACCTGGAAGTCCCCCCGGTCAAGCGATCCTGCAGGCAAGGTCACATTGCCCTCGCGTATGCGGGATAGGACCTGGTCGAGCGGCAGGCCCAAGGCCCTGATCTTCGCGGCGTCGAGATTCACCTGGATCTCCCGCTCATAGCCCCCCCACACGTCCAGAGAGGCAACGCCCGGCACCCGCTCGATACGGTACTTGATCTGGTCGTCGATGATCCTCCGCAGCTCCAGGGGGTTCATACTGCCCGATGCGCCGAAGACGATGATGGGGAAGTTGGCCACGTCGAACTTGAGCAGGATGGGCCGGTCGGCATCCTCGGGCAGCCGTGAAAGCACCCGGTCGAGACGGTCGCGCACATCATTGGAGGCTGTGTCCAGGTCGGTGCCCCAGGAAAAGGACACCCGGACGTCGCTGGTGCCTTCGGAAGAATAGGAAAAGACGCTCTCAACGCCGGGCACCGCGCTCATGGCTTCTTCGATGGGGCGCGTGACGAGCTCCTCGATCTCTTCGGGATTCGCATCCTGATAGGTAGTGCGGACGGTGAGTGTGGGGTAGGCGACGTCGGGCATCAGGTCGATGGGCAGCCTCAGCAGGGACACTGACCCCAAGATGATGACGATGAGGATCACCATGATGGTGAAAACGGGCCGATGTACAGCGAAACGGGAGAGATTCACGCTGTGCTCACCTTCTCAGGGCCTGCTGCTTTCATCTTCCGGCGCCCGCCCCTCCGGATCGTCGCCGGTCTTTCTCTGCGGCATCGCCTCCGGCAGGATGATCTGAGAGCCGTCTTCCAGGAGGTGATGCCCCACGGTCACCACAAACCCTGCAATCTCGGGCGACACCACCTCGGCCATATCCTCCTCGATGATGCCGATCTCAACCGGAACCAGCCTGGCCCTCGAGTGTTCCATGTCCGCCAGGAAGACGCTCCTGGTCCCGTTGTTTCTGACCAGGGCCTTCACGGGCACCACCCGGGCGTTCTCGCGCCGGTCGAACCGTATCTGCACCCGCACGAACATGCCCGGGGTCAGAGCCTTGCCCGGGTTGTCCACAGTGATCTCCACCCGCGCCTGGCGTGCCGCCTCCTTCAGTACAGGCGCCACACGCGCGATTGTGCCTGAGAAGGTCTGTCCTGGGTGAGCATCGGTCGTTATGATCGCTTCCTGTCCGGCCCTGATCCGCGGATAATCTCGCTCGATCACGTGAATCACGGCCTTCAAGGTGTCGATGCCGACGACCGAGACAATAGAGTCGTTGGCTGCGAGCATGGCTCCCTCGTCTACATACCGCTCGCCCACCACCCTGGACCGGCTGCCGTCTTCCCATGAGGCCCGGATGCGCGTGTAGTCCAATCGCACCTGGGCCGCCTTCAGCACCGCCTCTTTCTGGACGGCCTGGGCCTGAGCGACCTTCTGCTTGGCAAGGGCCGCCGTGTACTGTGCCTCGGCCGCATCGAGCTCGGACTCGGAGATGATCTTTTTTTCACGCAAAGTCTTTGCCCGCTCGAATTCCCGCCGCCTCAGGCCGAGCTCACTGCTGCTCTCTTCGATGTTCGCCAGGGCTACATCCAGCTCTGCCCTGGCCTGGTCCACCTGCTGCACAAACTCGTCGTCGTCCAGCAGGGCGATGAGCTCCCCCCGACGCACCTCGTCTCCAATGTCCACGAGGATCTTTTCCAGACGGCCCGCGACCTTGGGGGCCACGGTGAACTGAGATTCGGGCAGGAGCGTCCCGGTGTAGATCCCGATTTCGTTGATCGCCTGTCTCGCGACCGGAGCCACCTCTACAGCCACGGGAACCCTCACCCGCCCGTGGGGACCTTCCGCCTGAGCGGGGCCCTGCCGATATGTTTGCCGAAAAAACACGGCTGCCGCTATAGCGGCAATAACAACGGTGATGATAAGATACCTTCTCTTCATGCTGAAAACCCCTGAATGCCCCGCGGACGGCTCCTCGCGCAACACAAATCTTGTGACGTGCGCAAGGATATTATTATACTTTGCCCCGGCCAGCAATCCTTTTCGAGCCACTGTCGCCCTTGTTCAGGACGAGTTTTCTGATATCAACAGCTTATCGGAAAAAAAGCCTTGATAAAAAATTTTCGGGCCTGAAGCCATGGCGGACGACCGGCTCTCAACGTTCCTGAAAAGAAAAGGAAGTGGATGATATTTCTTGTCTTATCCTGTATAATCAAGACTGCATATTTTTTATATTCAATAAGGGGAGCCCTCTCAGGAGAAGCGCCGACATGAATAATCGGATCAAAACCATCATTTTCACCGACCTGGACGGAACGCTCCTGGACTATTCCACCTACTCGTTCGAGGCGGCGATGCCTGCTCTGAAACGGCTTCAGGAGTGCGGGATACCGCTGGTGATCGTTTCAAGCAAGACCAGGGCCGAGATCGAGCCTCTGCTCGCCGAGTTGCCGCCCCTTTCGAAACTTTTTATCACGGAAAACGGGAGCGCCGTCTATCTGGACAGACAGAGCCCGGTGCCGCCCGGCATCCAGGCCGAGCTGAGAGCCGGATACCGCGCGATCATTCTCGGCTGCCGGTATGACGAAGTCCTCTCCGCTCTCCGTGAGGCGCAGTCGCAATGCAAGGCAAACGTGAAGGGATTTTCCGACATGTCCGTACGCGAAGTGGCGAGGCTCACCGGTCTCGACACCGCGTCCGCCAGCCTGGCGAAGAACCGGGAGTTTTCCGAGCCGTTCATGTTCCGCGGCACCGAGTCCAAGCTCGAGTGCCTGAAGTCGAAGCTTGACGAATCGGGGATGAACTGCCTGGAAGGCGGTCGGCTCTTCCATGCGCTGGGGCGAACCGACAAGGGCGCCGCGGTCCGCCTGGTGATCGACCTCTACCGCAGGACATCGGGAGGGGCAGTATGGAAGACAATAGCGCTGGGCGACGGCCCGAACGACATCGATATGTTGCGCTGTGCGGATGTCGCCGTGGTCATGCGCAGGCAGGACGGCACATGGATGGAGTACCATCCATCCCCTTCCCAGCGGGTGATCATGCCTGCGGGGATAGGGCCTGCGGGATGGAACGAGGCGGTGCTCACTCTGCTCAAAGAGCAGGGCTGCCCGATGTGACCGGCTCCGTGCTGGCGGACCGGCCCGGAGCACCTCAAGCGCGGATGAGCCTTTTGTATTTCTCCGTCTCCGGCCCATCAACGCCCGGCAATACAATGACTTGACCGTGCAGGGAAGCTTGTATATGGTGGTCACGGTTTTCTTACGATCCATTCCACAGGGAAAACGGAGTCATGATCAAAACGGACGTTGTCATCATCGGGGGCGGTGCTACCGGCTGTGGCATTGCGCGCGACCTCGCGCTCAGGGGAGTCCGCCATTATCTGGTGGAGAAAGGGGATTTCGCGAACGGCGCCACAGGAGCCTGCCACGGCCTGCTCCACAGCGGCGCGCGCTACGCGGTTACCGACCCTGAGGCAGCGAAGGAGTGCATCAGTGAAAACGCCATCCTGCGCATGATCGCCCGCAAATGCGTGGAAACCACCGGCGGGCTCTTTGTGCGTCTTCCGGGCGACTCCAAGCGCTACCGCGACACGTTTCTGAAGAACTGCGAAGATGCGGGCATCTCCACCGAGGTGCTCTCCGCATCGCGGGCGCTTGACCTGGTGCCCGGGCTCAACCCTGCCATCGAAGAAGCCGTGGTCGTCCCGGACTGCTCCATCGACCCCTTCCGGCTGTGCATGCTCAATGCCTTCACTTCGCGCCACAAAGGCGGCGGCATACTGACCCACCACAAGGTGATCGACATTATCAAGGAGCGAGGCAGGTGCGCGGGCGTCAAGGTTCTCGACCGTTTCACCTCCCAGATCAAGGAAATCCGGGCCAAGATCATCATCAACGCCACCGGTGCGTGGGGAGACACCCTTGCCCGCATGAGCGGGAGCGAAGCGCCCATGACCCTGTCAAAGGGAAGCCTCATCGTATCCAATCACCGGCTCACCAACATGGTGATCAACCGGCTCAGGCCGCCATCCGACGGGGATATCATCGTGCCCAACGAGGCCGTGTGCCTGGCGGGAACGACCTCCATCGTCGTGGACGACCCGGATGCGGCCGAGGTGGATCCCCGGGAGGTGGACCTCGTGGCGACCCAGGCGGAGCAGATGATCCCGGCGTTCGGCTCCACGCGCCTGATCCGGGCCTACACCGGTGTTCGGCCGCTGCTCAAGGCCGAGGCATCCGACAGCAGGAGCATTTCCCGGGGCTTTCGCATCATCGACCACAAGAACGGCATGTTCAGCATCCTTGGCGGCAAGCTGAGCACCTACCGGCTCATGGCGGAGAAGACGGTGGATGCGGTCATGGCCGAGTTCGGTATCAAAACCCGCTGCAAGACCGCGGAGACGCCTCTGGACGGTCAGGACGAGCTGAGCGGCTACCCGCTCTCCAAACGACTCAAGAACATGAACGACATTGTCTGCGAGTGTGAGCTCGTGAGCAGGGACCAGGTGGAGAACGCCATCAACAGCCTCGGCATTCAGTATATCGGAGACATTCAGCACCGAACCAGGCTCGGTATGGGGCCGTGCCAGGGAGGGTTCTGCACCTACCGGGCACTGGGCATCATGCAGGAGACCGGAAGGCTCAGCCCCGATGAGTCCATCCAGATCCTCAAGGAGTTTCTCCAAAGACGTTTCAGAGGCATCAGGCCCGCCCTGTGGGGGGACCAGCTGCGGGAGGAGCAGCTCGTGGAGAGTATCTATCTGGGTATCCTGAACATGGGGCACGCGCAGTGAGCACGCACGAATACGATGCGGTGGTGGTCGGCGGCGGCGTGTCCGGAATCATAGCCTGCCTGAAGCTCAATTCCCGTGGATTCAAGACCGCCCTGATCTCACGGGGCGACCCGGCATGCTGCCTGTCCACGGGCTGTATCGACGTGTTTTCCCGCACCGACTCCCCCCTGGACGGCATCAGGGGTTTGCCGCCAGAGCACCCGTACTCCCTGGTGGGCAGGAAGGGCGTGGCGGATGCGTTGTCATACTTTCTCACCGTCATGGACGAGGCCGGGCTCCCCTATGAGGGAAGCCCCCGGAAAAACAGGCGGATCCTCACCCCGATCGGAAATCAGAAAACCACCTGCCTCGTGCCGAAGACCATGGCCGATGCCGACGTACCCGGCAGCGAGCACCTTCAGGTGATCTCCTTCAAGGGTCTCAAGGACTTCTACCCGAGCTACATCACCTCGCGGTTCAGGAATTCTGCCTTTTCCGTGTACGACGCCGGCGTGGCCACAACACTCGGCATCGCGGCCCTGTTCGACCGGGCGGCGTTCGTGGATTCGTTCATCGACTGGCTCAAGCGCCTGGAAATTCCCCACGACAGAGTCGCGATTCCCGCGGTGCTCGGCATGAACGATCCGGCCGGCGTGCTGGAGAAGGTCTCGCGGGCCATTGGGAAAAAAGTCTTCGAGATTCCCACCCTGCCGCCTTCGATCCCGGGTCTGAGACTCTTCAGGGCGTTGAAGCGCGTCTTGCAGAACAGAGGCGCTCATCTGTACTGGGGAAAAGGCGTCGCCAGCGTTGAATCCCAGGGAAAGCGCATCGAGGCCGTGACGCTGGCCACTACGGGAAGATCGGCGCGCGTCCAGGGAAGGGCGTTCATACTGGCCACTGGATCGTTCGTGAGCGGAGGGCTCTTCGCCAGCAGGGACTGTGTGCGGGAGACCGTGTTCGGCCTGCCCGTGTTTGTCCCGGGCGAAAGGAAGGACTGGTTCAACACCGACTTTTTCTCGGACGGTCACGCGATCGAGCGCTCCGGTATCCGGGTGGACAGGACTTTCAGACCCGAAGACTGCCGGTTCGAAAACCTCTTCGTATGCGGGAGCATCCTGGCCGGATGCGAGATCATGCGCAACCAGTGCGGCCACGGGCTCGCCGTGGCAACCGGCACAGCCGCAGCCGGCAGATGCGCGGAGGAGCTCTCGTGACCACGTTCGAACACTGTGTGCGCTGCACCCTGTGCGTTGAGAACTGCCCGGTGTTCAAGGTAAACCCGGCGTTTCCGGGACCCAAGCAGTCCGGACCGGACGCACAGAGGTTCCGTATGGACGGCGAGCGCTCGGTGGACGACTGGGTGAAGCTCTGCTGCCAGTGCAAACGTTGCCAGGTTTCCTGCCCCTATGGGGTGAACGTGGCCGAGATCATCCTCAAGGCGCAGCTCAAATACTCACGCGAGCACATGAGCCCGTTTTCGGCTCACCTCTTTGCCAACACCTACCATCTGGGACAGCTGGGGTCGCTCGTGTCTCCCCTCACCAATGCAGTCGCCTCCTCCGGCGTCTCAAAAAAGATCATGGGCATCCTGGGAATCTCAACCGGAGTGCCGCTTCCCGAATACCGATTCTTCAGCCTGGCCAGAGGAAGGAGACGCAGGGGCAGATTCAGGGCGCCGAGAAAGGTGGTGTTCTTCCACGGGTGCTACCTCGGCTTCAACCGGCCCGATATCGGCAGAGGCATCCGGGATCTGCTGGCGGGGCTCGGATGCCGGGTGATCATTCCCCGGCAGACCTGCTGCGGGCTTCCCGCCCTGGGCAACGGGGACATCACCATGGCCGGGAAATTCGCGCGCAAAAACGCCCGGATGCTGGTGAATTACATCGACAGGGGATACATCGTCGTGTATGCGTGCACCTCCTGCGGGCTCACTCTGACGCACGACTACCCGGAAATTCTCCAAGTCCCGGAGGGAAAGAAAATCGCCGAGAACACCTACAACGTGCACGAGCTCATACTCGACCTCATCGAGGAAGGCGCGGTCCAGGTCGATTTCGGCGAGGTGGACAGGCATGTCGCGTACCATGTTCCCTGCCACCTGAGGGCTCTGGGGATCGGATACCCCGCCGCCGGGATTTTCGAGAAGATACCGGGGCTCAAGGTCACCATCCTCGACGACAACTGCTGCGGGCTTGCCGGCAGCTACGGCTTCAAGAAGAAGAACCAGAAGACTTCCGAGTCGCTCGGAGCCATCGCCGCATCGGCCGTCAGGGCCGTCGACGCCGACTCTCTGGTCAGCGACTGCGGCGCCTGCAGAATGCAGCTCGGTCATTACGCCGGCCTGCCCGCCCTTGACCCGTCAGAGGTGATTATCGCCTCGTTGCTGCAGAGCGTTTCGAAGAAAAAGAGAGATAGAAGGAGAAAAGCTCAATGAAAGAATTGTCACCGGAGATGATCCGGGATCTTCAGGCCAAGGCCCGCAGGTCCCGGGCGGACATCGTCGCCATGACCCATCTGGCCGCTTCCGGCCATCCGGGCGGATCCATGTCGTCCATTGATATTTACACGCTCCTTTACCACATTATTACTATGGACACGGATAAGGTTGTGATTTCCCACGGACATACCTCTCCCGCCGTCTACTCGTCCCTGGCGCGCAGAGGGCTCTTTCCTCCGAAAGACGTGATCAAGGGATTCCGGCGGGTCGGGAGCATCTTCGAGGGGCATGTGGAGATCACGGTGCCGGGTGTGCCGTGGGGCACCGGCAATCTCGGACAGGGGCTTTCGGTGGCGTGCGGATATGCGGTTGCGGCGCGCGTGAAGGGCCATGACATGAACTGCTTCACCGTCATGGGCGACGGCGAGCAGCAGAAAGGGCAGATCAGCGAGGCAAGGAGGTTCATAGCCAAATACGGGCTCACCAATATCACGGTCATCATCGACAACAACGATCTGCAGATCTCCGGGGACCGGAGAGCGGTCATGCCCCAGGACTTCCGTGCCGAGTACGAGGCAGGCGGCTTCCGCGTGATCGAGACCGACGGCCACGACTTCCGTGCGCTCTATGACGCCGTCAGGCAGGCGACAGAGGACAGGCGGAACCCCTATGTGATCATCGCCCGGACCGTCATGGGAAAGGGTGTGAGCTTCATGGAGAACAGGGCCGAGTATCACGGCAGGCCCCTGAACAAGGCCGAGATGGAAAAGGCGCTGCCGGAGCTGGACCTCGAATGGCCCCTGGCAGAGCTGGAGCAGCTTCGCAAAGAGCCCATTGAGGAGAAGATCCGCAACAAAGACGTCCCCTGGCCGTTTCCGGCCCTCTCACAAGGCGGGCAGCGCCTCTACGAGAAGACCATATCAACGGACAACCGTTCGGCCCTGGGCTTCGCCCTGCTGGATACTGCCAAGAAGAACCCCGACGTGCCGTTCGCCGTCTTCGACTGCGATCTGGCCGGCTCGGTGAAGACCGAGGCCTTTGCCAGGGAGTTTCCCCAGAACTTCTTCCAGGCCGGGATCGCGGAGCACCATACCGCGGCTATGGCCGGCGCGGCCTCCACGCAGGGGGTGGTGAGCGTGTTCGCCGACTTCGGCATCTTCGGCGTTGACGAAACCTATAATCAGCAGCGGCTCAACGCCATCAACAAGTCGCATCTCAAGCTTTTCTGCACCCATCTGGGCCTTGATGTGGGCGAGGACGGCAAGACCCATCAGTGCATCGACTACCTGGGGTTGCTGCGAAACCTTGAAGGCCTTTCAGTCGTCATCCCTGTCGACCCCAACGAGACCGATCTGGCCGCCAGGTGGGCGTTGAGCAGCCCGGGAAATGTCATGATCGGGGTCGGGAGGTCCAAAACTCCGGTCCTCACCGATCTCGACGGCCGCGAGTATTTCGCCGGCAGGGAGTTCGTTTACGGAGCGGCCCATCACCTCAGGCCCGGCTCGCAGGCAACCCTGTTTTCGCTCGGCGCCATGAGCGCGTCCGCTGTGACGGCCTGGGAGCTGCTGCAGAAGGAAGGTCTCTCTGTCGAGGTCGTGGGCGTATCGTGTCCGTTCGCCATCGACCCCGCCGAGATCCGCGAAGCTGCTGCGAGGGGGCCGGTCTTCGTGGCCGAAGATCATCTCCTGACATCCGGGCTCGCCGCGCAGATCGCATTTGTTGCGGCGACCTGTTCCATCGCCGTGGATCTCATCCCCATGGGGGTGAGGGGATTCCCTCCGTCAGGCCCTTCGGAGTCGTGCTTCAGGTGCTTCGATCTCCACCCCCAGGGCCTGGCTACAGGTATTTCTCTCAGACTAAAGGAGTTGCTATGAGAAAAGCATTCGTGTCCATGGCCCTCGCGCTGTCCCTGTTTGTCCTTCCCGGCACATCCCACGCCCAGTCTTCTCTCGAAGTGGTGCTCTGGGATTCACTGCTGGGCGCGGGCATCGGCGCTCTGGTGGGGGCGGCGACGCTCGCTTTCATGGATCACCCCGGGGATCACCTGGAGCGAATCGCCCAGGGAGCGAGCGTGGGGCTTATCGGAGGGATCGCATTCGGGTTTTATGAGATCTCGCCCGTGTTCTACACCAGTGTGGACCCGTCGGGGCGGAAAGAGAGGCTCTACGGGCTGCAGGTCACGGTCCCGCTGAAGTAGCGGAAAAGCAGTAGACGTAAAAACAGATCCCGGTACTTTTGCCAGCAGGAACTTCATCGAAGGGACGATCGCCTGTATAAGGCAGGAGGCTTCGGATGAAGAAGGTTATCGTTTCGCTCTGTGTCATGCTCACGCTGATCGGATATCCCTGCGCGTCGCTCGCATCGCCCGAGCACACGAAAGCGGGCTCCCTGGTAACGACCTCTCTCCTGGGTGCGAGCGTCGGTATACTGGTGGGCACCATGGTCGCCGCCTTCGCGAGCAGCTCAGACGCCGGGCCGATACTGATCGGTGCAGGGATCGGTCTGGGCCTGGGGTTCCTCCTGGCCCTGTTCACCCCGTCGAGCGAGGACGAGGTGCAGCATACAACGGAGTACCCAGGCGAACCGCTTCCCACTCTTGAGTCCGAATCCCCCTGATAAATGAGCCGGAAGGGGTCCGGTCCAGTGGGGAGGCCCATCGATCCGGGCCGGGATGCGCCATGGAATGTTCAGGAGCGCTTCAGCAACCGAGCTTTTTGTCCAGAGTGATGGTTTTGGTGAGGGCGTTCTGCTCCTGAAAACGCTTGAATGCGAGATCGATGAGCGCTGTGACAAGATCGGTATACGGGATCCCGCTTGCCTCCCAGAGCTTCGGATACATGGAGATGCTCGTGAAGCCAGGAATGGTGTTGATCTCGTTGATATAGTAAACACCGCCTGAGATGAGGAAGTCCACCCGCGCCATCCCGCACCCGCCGATAGCAACGAAGGCCTCCACGGCGGCGAATTGAATGTCATCCGTAAGCGCCTTGCTGATGGCGGCGGGGATGACGAGCTTGGATGTATTGTCCACGTACTTGGCATCGAAATCATAGAACACACTGCCCGGAATGACCTGCCCCGGAACGGACGCCCTCGGCTCGTTGTTCCCCAGGACGGATACCTCGATCTCCACAGGGTTCTCCACCACCTCCTCGATGACCGCCTTGGTGCTGTAGGACAGAGCCAGATCGACTCCCTGGATCATCTCATCCGGGGTCTGCGCTCTGGTGATCCCGATGCTGGAGCCCATGGTGGCCGGCTTTACGAACAGCGGAAGCCTGAGCGTCTCGCCGATCTCTTTGAGTACCTCGGATCTGTCGGTATCCCACATCCATCTGGTCACGCTCACCCCTTTGACTACGGGAAGGCCCCGCTGAGCGAGCACCCGTTTGGTCATGTCTTTGTCCATGGCGATGGCGCTGGACATGGTGTCGCAGCCCACATAGGGTATGCCGGAGAGCTCGAGCAGCCCCTGCATGGTGCCGTCTTCACCCCGAGGGCCGTGGAGGACCGGAAAGATGACGTCGACCTCCGTGAGCCCGCCCGCTTCCAGCGACAGAAAACCTTTTCGTTCACCGTCCGTGGAAAGGATCACCCGCTCAACATCATGGCGCTCCCCTGTTTCCAGAAGATCAAAGGCCCCCTCGCCCAGATGCCATCGCCCGTTTTTGTCGATCGCCACCGGCACGGGATCGAACCTTTCCCTGTCAATGCTGCGGGAGATCGATCGGGCGGACACCACCGACACGTCGTGCTCGGCGGACACTCCTCCGAAAAGAATGGCTACTCTCTGTCTTTCAGATTTCAACGCTTTCCACCTCTCCTGTCTTCGTATCATAGAAAGCGCAGGTCTTTCTGTCCACCAGGATCCCGGAGAGCGCTCCCGGATTCACGATGACCATGTTCTGCCTGCGCGCCGTCTCCTGTATGTGGGTATGCCCGTAGATCAGCACGTTCACACGGGAAGGATCGATGCAGTCGTTCATCAAGGGCTCGTGAAAGATCGCCACGATCCTGCCGTCCACTTCGATGCGCCGGGGCGCTGCAGTGATGTCGATAATCCGGGAGAGCGCGATCCTGTCGCCGTCGTTGTTGCCGAATACCGCCGCGTGCTGCAGCCCCGATTCCCTGATGATGCGGGCGATGAACGGAGAACACAGATCCCCTGCGTGGATGAGAAACCCGCAGCCGTGCTCCTTCATGATCCTGATCGCCTGCTGCGTTGCGGGGATATCGTCGTGGGAATCGGAAATGATCCCTATCTTCACCTTCTTCTTCCGTGCCCTATGCCCCATACTTGTTGAGCCTGTCCGCATGGGCCATGGCAAGGGGCATGATATCCACGTGCCTGATGTGTCCCAGGCCGCCCTGCATGCACGATATCTCGTCGAAGGCCTCCACCGGGTCTATGCGGATGTTCTTTGCATAGAGAAGGATGGGCAGCTCATGCCAGGAATGCGACTTGAGCGCCGCGGGTGTGGAATGGTCGCCTGTGATGACGAGCACATCGGGCTTGAGCGACAAGATCTCGGGGATGACCGCGTCGACCTCCTCGATGACCTTCACCTTGGCGTCGAAGTTCCCGTCTTCACCTGCGGAGTCGGTCTTCTTGATATGGAAGAAGAAAAAATCGTACCTGTCCCAGTTGCTCTTCAATGTCGCAATCTCAGTGGCGGTGGTGTCGCCGGCGTCGAGCACGTCCATGCCCACGAGGCGGGAGAGCCCCTTGTACATGGGATAGGTGGCGATGGCGCAGGACTTCAGGCCGTACACCTCGGCGTAAGATGGCATGCCCGGATCCTTGGCGATGCCCCTGAGCGTGCAGGCGTTGGCAGGCCGCTCGTCCTTGAGAATCTCGAACGCCTCGGCAAGCCACCGGTTGAGATAGTCCGCGCTCTTTTTCGCTGCGGGATTGAGGGCCTCCACAGGAAGCGGCTTTTCCCCCGTGCGCAGGGGGTCGGTCTCGGTGAGGCCTTCTTCGAGGCCTTCAGCATCGAGGATCAGAGCGAACCGGTAGTCTTTCACCGGGCGGATAGTGATGTCCACCCCCTCGATATTGATGGAAGAGAGTTTGTCCACCAGCTCGGCGCATTTCTCCGTCGGGATGCGCCCGGCTCTGCGATCGGTGATCACACCCGTGGCCGGGTCGATGGTGCAGAAGTTGCCCCGGGCGGCGAGGCAGGTGGGCCTGAGCACGAGACCGATTCCCAGCGCCTCCAGAACTCCTCTGCCGATCTGATACTCAAGAGGGTCATATCCGAAAAGACCCAGATGTCCGGGCCCGCTTCCGGGGGTGATACCGGGTGAGATGGGGGTGGAGAGGCCTACGATCGAATCTTTGCAGAGCTTGTCCAGGTTTGGAGTGCGGGCGGTCTGCAGCTCGGTCTTGCCTCCGGGGCCGGGAAGCCCGCCGAGCCCGTCGAAAACGAGCATGACGATCTTTTTGCCTGAAGATACGTGCAACTCCTTCATGAGGTCCAATTGTTTCATTTTCCTCCTCCTTGCCGCGAACATCGGGAATATTCAGATTCGGTCCTCAAGCAGGCTTGACCTTTTCATCCCAGTAATACCGGCTCCCGAGGAAAAGTGCAAGGCGAATCAACAGTGTCCGACAGAGGCAGAGGCCAGGGATGACCAGGTCTCAACAAGGGCGAGGGGGTCAAAGGCGAGGGGTCA
>DCDF01000202.1 GCA_002316295.1 Syntrophaceae bacterium UBA1062
GGATCACGGATCTGGATCGCAAGCATATCGGCGCCCAAAGGCATTCAGTGGAGATCTGGGACGGGCGAACCCGGACTGAAGAGCTCATCGAGCGGTCTGATGTGGTGCTGGCCACCGGCACCACGCTGGGCAACGGGTCCTTCGATATGATCTGGGAGCTGCTGGATAAGCACCGGAAGCCGCACCTCTTCTACGGCGTGACCATCGCCGGGGTCAGCGGGCTCATGGGGATCGACCGGATCTGCCCCTACGGGGCATGAGGGCCGATCCGGGCGAAACAAATAAAGGAGAGACATGCACATGAAAAAAATCAGAGTTGAAAACGCGGTCGGGACCGTGCTGGCCCATGACGTGACGCGGATCATTCCCGGCGTGTTCAGGGGCGTGGGGTTCAGAAAAGGGCATATCATCCGGAAGGATGACATCCCCGAGTTGCTCAAAATCGGCAAGAAGCACCTCTATGTCCTGGACCTGGACGAGGACCGGATGCACGAGGACGAGGCTGCGCTGCGCATCGCAGAGCTGATCTGCGGCGACAACCTCCGGTGGACCGAGCCCAGGGAAGGCAAGACAAAGATCATCTCCACCATCGACGGATTGCTCGAGGTCGACGTTGGGGCGCTGCTCGCCATCAATTCCTTGGGGGATGTCGTCGTCTCGACCCTCAAGACGCATTTTCCCTGCAGAAAGGGCCAGGTCGTCGCCTGCACCCGGATCATCCCGCTGGTTATTTCCTGCGAAAAAATCGAAAAGCTGGGTCTCTCCGCCGGTGCCGGGGGGCCTGTTTTGAGAATTCTGCCCTATACCAGACGCATGGTCGGCCTGGTGGTGACCGGCTCTGAGGTCTATGAGGGCCTGGTCAAGGACGAGTCCGACCGGTTCATTGCCTCCAAGCTCGGTGAGTACGGCGCCAGGCTGGTCCGCAAGATCATAGTTCCGGACGATGCCGGCCGGATCGCCGAGGCGGTTCGCGAGCTGTATGACGAGGGCTGCGAGGTGATCCTCACCAGCGGCGGGCTCTCGGTCGACCCCGACGACGTGACACGGGAGGGGGTGCGGGCCTCGGGCGCGGAGATTGTCTCCTACGGCAGCCCCGTGCTGCCGGGTGCCATGTTCCTCAACGCCCGTCTGGGAGATGTGCCAATCATGGGGTTGCCAGCGGGCGTGTTTTTCAGCCCTCGAACGATCTACGACCTGATGCTGCCCCGCGTGCTTGCAGGCAGGCCGCCGAGCGCCTCGGAGATCGCGGCGATGGGCCACGGCGGGCTGTGCATGGAGTGCGAGGTCTGTCATTTCCCGGTCTGCCCCTACGGCAGGTGAAGCGGTGCAGTCGAGGCACACCGCGGCGGCCATGGACGACGAGACGCGTACAGCAGAGAGAGGCTCCGGGATGAGAGATCTGTACGAACACATGGGGTTTCGCGGAGGCGGCGTGATCACCCTGGTGGGGGCGGGCGGCAAGACCACGCTTATGTTCCGGCTCGCCCGTGAGCTTGCCGTAAGCGACGGTCCGGTGCTCACGACCACCACCACAAAGATCTACCGTCCCGGTCCGGATGACTCGCCGCAGGTGATTGTTTCGGCCTCGGCTGAAGAGGTGCTCGCCCGGTCGGCCCGTATACTGGAGACATCCCGTCATGTCACCGCCGGGGCGGGCTTTCTCGAAGAGCAGGGCAAACTCACGGGATTTGAGCCCGAAGACATCCGTCAGCTCCGTGATGCCGGGCTCTTCAGATGGATTCTGGTGGAGGCGGACGGAGCCGCCCACCGGTCCCTGAAGGCGCCTGCGGATCATGAGCCGGTGATTCCGGACTGCACCCGGTGGCTCGTGGTGCTGGTCGGTCTGGATGCCATCGGCAGGCCTCTGGACGAGCGGAGGGTGTTCCGGCCGGAGCAGTACTCGCGGATTACCGGGCTGGCGATAGGGGAGAGGGTGACCGAGGAATCGGCCGCCCTGGCGATCCTCCATGAGCAGGGTATGATGAAGGGCTGCCCGGCCGGAGCGATCAGGTATGTGTTCTTCAACAAAGCCGAAGATCCGGTTGCGAGGCGCACCGGGAGGAAGACCACAGAGGTGCTGCTCGATCGGGCGGTCGGAAGGCTCCACGCCGTGTTCATCGGGACTGCCCGCGGAGACGCCCGGGAGACCGAGCGCATCGATTTTTCGGGCGTGGATCCGTGCGAGCGAAGCGAGGTGAGTTCATGACGGCGACAACGAGAAGGCCGGCCGGCCGCATCTATGCCCCGAGTCTGAGGTGTGTCCTGCTGGCGCAGGCAGCTGGGCCATGGGAGTATGCCCGTGCCGGACAGGCGGGCGACGGCTAAAATTCGTGACAAAATGCATGGAGGATGCGGCATGATAGAGAAGGCATGGGAGTGGATCGAAGACGGTAAGGAAGTAGCCCTGGCCACGGTGATCGCGACCTGGGGATCATCCCCGCGGCCCGTGGGCAGCCAGATGGTGATCGACGGAGACGGGCGGTTCGAGGGCTCTGTTTCCGGAGGCTGCGTGGAGGGAGCGGTTGTCGAGGAGGCCCTGGAGGTCATCCGGCAGGGAAAGCACCGGCGGCTGTTTTTCGGCGTGAGCCGCGAGCGGGCGTGGGAGGTAGGGCTCGCCTGCGGCGGCGAAATGGAGGTGTTCGTGGAAAAGGTGACCTGGCTCACCGTGCTCGAGGAGCTCTCGAAACTCAGGGCGGCTTGCCGGCCTGCATGTCTGATCACGGACCTTCAAACCGGCGGGAAGGTCCTGGTCCCGCTCGACGAGGCTCCGTCGCCGGATTTGCGGGCCTCCGGTCTGATGCACCTGGTCGAAGGTATGAAGTCCGTGGAGCGCAACACCACAGCAGTCGCTGGAGGGCGGGAATTCTTTCTCCACAGCTTTCAGCCCTCCCCCAGGCTCGTGATCATAGGCGCGGTCCATATCGCGCAGGCCCTGGTGCGAATCGGCAGAGTGGCCGGCTATGAGGTCTCGGTCGTGGATCCACGCGAGGCGTTTGCGGACACCGTGCGGTTTCCCGATGTGCAGATATGTGTAGAGTGGCCGGACGAGGCGATAAAGCGCATGGGACTCCATTCACGAACAGCCGTCGTCACCCTGACCCACGATCCCAAGCTGGACGATCCGGCCCTGGAGGCCGCGCTCGACTCCGATGTGTTCTATATCGGGGCGCTCGGCAGCCGGAAAACCCATGCGGCCCGGCTCGAGAGGTTCAGGAAGGCGGGCCTCTCCGAAGAGATGCTGGATCGGATACATGGGCCCGTGGGATTGGATATCGGCGCGGTCAGCCCCGAGGAGATCGCCCTGTCCATCATGGCTGAGATCACATCGGTCAGGCGCCGGGGTGATAATCGGCGGAAGGCCCAAGGAGCTGTTTTACAGGCAACTGGAGACAGCGTGTGCAGCAGATGATGGAAAGAACATCCCGAATGGTTTTCGATCCGGACCGGGTGGCCGCGCAGTTCGGCATACTGAAGCGCCGGGTGGGAGGCATGCCGCTTCACTACCTGGACAGTGCGGCCACCTCACAGATGCCTGACTGCGTGATCGAGGCCGTGGCCGCGCACGACAGGACCTGCCGGGCGAACGTGAAGAGAGGCGTCCACCGGCTCTCAGAAGAGGCGGACGAGGCATATGAGAATGCGCGCGCCGAGGCGGCGCGGTACCTGGGCGCCGCCGACCCGGGCGAGGTGATCTTCACCGGCGGGGCAACGGACGGGATCAATCTTCTGGCAAACAGTCTCGGACAGGAGATGGCGCAGGGGGACGAGATTCTGCTTTCCCAGCTGGAGCACCACAGCAACCTCGTTCCCTGGCAGATGCTCAGACAGCGTAGAGGTGTAACACTCAGATTTCTTCCTGTCACACCAAACGGCCGCATCGACCTGAGCGGCCTTGAGCGCCTCGTCACCCGGAACACGAAGCTGGTGGCGATCTCGCACGGATCCAATGTCACCGGTGCGCTCACCGACGCCGGTGCGGTAGCCGCGCTGGTTCACGACAGGGGGGCGCGGCTCATGCTCGACGGAGCGCAGACGGCCGCTCACGGACCCCTGGACATGGGGGCGCTCGGGGCGGATTATTACGTGTTTTCCGGGCACAAGGTGTACGGCCCCAGCGGGGTCGGTGTCCTGTGGGGGCGAAAAGAGCTGCTGGAAAGCATGCAGCCGGCGTTCGGCGGAGGTGAGATGATCGTGGATGTCACGCTGGAGAAGAGCGACTACCTGCCCCCCCCGCACCGCTTTGAGGCCGGCACGCCGCCCATCACTCAGGCCGTGGGGCTCGCCGCTGCCCTGAAATGGCTCAGCTCCCAGGATCTCGAAGGGCTTCGCCTGCATATGAAGCAGCTCACGGATCAGCTGATGGAAGGGCTCGAGCATATCGGCCGCCGAAGGAAGATCCGGATCCTGGGACCGCTGTGGGGAGAGCCGCGCCTGCCGCTGGTATCCTTCTCGGTGGAGGGTATTCACCCCCACGATATCTGCCAGATCATGAGCGACCGCCACGGTGTGGCGCTGCGAGGCGGACATCACTGCGCAAAACCCCTGCACGACCTCTACGGCCTCGACGGAACGTGCCGCGCAAGCCTCGCGGCATATACCCTCCGGGGTGATATCGATGTCCTCCTGAGCGGTATGGAGGACTGTATCAGGATACTGGGATGATTTGACGGGAGAGGCCCGGCCTTCCGACAGGTGTGGCCGGGCCTTGCAGGCGGGATGTTTCCGCCGGGATGCCGCTGTTCGACCAGGCATCTTGAAAAACCAGCATGCAGCAGGAGTCCCGAGATATGAAAACGAGCCTGTACCACGAACGGATTCTCGATTTGGCGGACAATGCCGAATATGTACGCACCATCGAACGCCCTGACCGGGAAGCCTCCGGGACAAATGTCCTGTGCGGCGACAGGGTCTCTATCCAGCTCGAAATGGACAGGGACGAGATCAGGCGCCTGTATTACCAGGTGCGCGGGTGCCTGCTCTGCAGGGCATCCTGTACAGAGTTGGCGCGTATCGCAGCAGGGCTTGATCGCACGCGGCTGAAAGTCCTGCGTGATGCCCTTGAGCGGTTTCTGAGATCATCCGATAACGGATCGAAAATCCCCCCCGGCCTTCATGTTTTCGAACCGGTACGCGCACACAGAAGCAGGCATCGCTGCGTGCTGCTCCCGTATGATGCGGCGCTCCGGGCGCTGTCCGATCCGGGCATATGAACCGGCTCCTGGAGGATGCCTGCCCTTTTCCGCTCGCATGGACATCTCGCAGCAAAAAGCATTCTGGAGGGACTCCTGCCGCAATAATATTCGATATGCATTCCGAAAGACTGGTTGAGACCAGCACCCCCCATCCTTTTTTCTCTCATGTCACCCAGTGTAGAGCCCTCGATACGACGATCGAGGGTCTCCACCGCGGCTTTTTCAAATGATGGGAGCGCGAGCCCTTAAGTCACCGGCTTCGGCAGCAGCAGATTCTTCAGCAGCGAGAGCTTTTTCACAAAACTTGAAGAGATGAAGAGCAGACCGTACAGTGAATGGAAGCGTCTGATTTTTTTCGGATCGTAGGGATGCCATATCCAGAATTTATTCCAGAGCGGACGGGGTATGGGCATGGTGTCGTAATTCACATGACATGCCAGGCACAAGTCCCTGAGCCCGTCATCCGAATGAGCCCTGCCCGTTCCGCTCTCTTTGAACCCCTGCCAGGGGGTTTCGGGGAATACATGGGTGATCAGAGTCTCGTTGAGCATGACGGTTCCGGCTTCTATCTGTTCAGCAATCCGCCTCCCATGCTTGGTCTCCTTCGTAAAAACGTAAGCGCTCAGCCCATAGATGCCTTCATTGGCCTTGCGGATCGCTTCCCGGTCGTCTTCCACGCTCATGACCGGGAGGATGGGGCCGAAGGTCTCTTCCCGCAGCACCGCCATATCGTCGGTGACATCGGTCAATACCGTCGGCTCGAAGAACATGCCACCTCTGTCCGATACCTTGCCGCCCGTAAGGACGCGGGCGCCCTTTCCTACGGCATCTTCAACCTGTCTCCGTACGATCTCGAGCTGCTCCCTGCTGGTCATGGCGCCGATGTCCGCGCGGCTGTTCCGAGCGGGATCGTCCTGGATGAGCTCCCGTGTCAGCTTCACCACTTCTTTCACGAAGACATCGAATACATTCTTGTGGACATACGCCCTTTCCACGGATGCGCATATCTGCCCCGAATTCCCGAAGGCGCCGTTGACGACCGACCGTGCCGCCAGCGCGATATCGGCATCTTCGCAGACAATGGCCGGGTCCTTGCCGCCCAGCTCCATCGAGCAGGGGATGAGATGCTTCCCGCAGAGCGCGGCCACCACCTTCCCGATTTCTGTGGATCCGGTGAAGTTGACGAAATTGATGTGAGGGGCCCCTTTTTCAATCAGCTCTTCCGCCATTCTTCCGGGGCCGGAAACGATCTGGAAAAGCTTGGAATCGAGGCCCGCCGCATCGAAGATCTCCCGCATCTTGTAGGCGATGAGCGGGGTCAGCGAGGCCGGCTTCAGCAGGACGCCGTTGCCTGCAATGAGGTTCATAATGACTGCTCCCGCCGGTATGGTGAAAGGGAAATTCCACGGCGAAATGATGAGCGTCACCCCGCGCGGCCGGTAGTGGATATAGCTCTTGCGGTTTTTGAACATCCAGATGGGGATGGGTTTCGGCGCCAGGATCTTCTCCGCTCTTTTCACGAAATATGCGCTGAGATGGATGACCGGGAGCACCTCATGAATATATGCCTCGTACAGGGGCTTGCCGTTCTCCGCGCTCAACAGCCTCGCAACCTCGTCCGCCCGTTCGTGAAGGATCTCTCCGAAGGACTTTATGATCTCCAGACGCCTGCCGACAGGGATTTGTGCCCATTTCGCCTGTGCTTGCCGGGTTTCCCGGAGCGCCGCCAGGGATTCATCCACACTGAATGAGGGGACCTCTCCGATCTTTTTTCCGTCAGCAGGACTGAATACCTCAAGCATCACATGACCTCTTGTCGCACCGATCTTTTCAGCCGCGCGTGTATTCATATTTCCTCCTTGCAACGGTAATTATGAACGATAAGAGAGTCATTCGTTCCCGTGCCTGTAACCGTACTTGAGCAGAGAGGCAGCAGGGCACAAAATACTAAATTATGCACGAATATGCATAATAAAATGCAGGCCGTTTCCGGTCAATAGAAGGAGATAGGAAAATTGTGTAATACGATCTCTTACAACACTATGTCTTCGGAAGCGGGCTGCGAGGCTCTCCATCGAAGGGGAAGGGTGATCGAGAAGGTGGTGCCCCTGTCGGGTTCGCTCCTGACCGAGACCGTTCCCCCATAGAGCCCGACGATCTGCCTGACGATCGCAAGCCCCAGGCCGGTTCCCCAGATATCCCGGGTATTTTCGTTCTTGATGCGTACGAATTCCTGGAAAAGCCGCGACTGCTCCTCGCCGGTCATGCCGATCCCCGTATCAGCCACCTCGACGGTGATCCCGGCCCCCGCCTTCGTTATGGTTACAGTCACAGATCCGTCCACTCTATTGTATTTCAGGGCATTGTCTATGAGATGCCGCAGGACGAGCTCGATCTCCCCGGTTCCGGCCTCCATGATGAGGCCGTCCTTTATATCGGCCGCAATCGTGATGTTCCGGGCCCGAGCCGGTTCCCGGAACCCGCCCAGGATGGCGCGCGCCGTTTTCGATACGTCAAGTGTGGTGAGCGCACGGGACGGGGAGGGCGTCCGGATTCTCGACCAGTCCACGACATCGGTGATGAGCTCCCGCATCTGATGCAGCCGGGAGACAGACTTCTCCAGTATCGGCAGATAGGGTTCTACGGAATCGCCCAGCACCCGGTTCTGCATGATTTCCAGATACGATTCCACCGCATTCAAGGGCGACTTCAGGTCGTGTCCGAGAACCGTCAACACATCGATCGACGTCATACCTTCTTCTCGAGGTTGACCGCGCAGGCCTTGTATTCCGCGGTCTGCGTGACCGGGTCGAATGCCGGGTTTGTGAGCCAGTTGGCGTTGCCTTCGCGGAAGTGGAACGCCATCCACACCATGCCCGGAGGCACCTGCTCGGTGAGGCGCGCTTTCACGACGACCTCTCCCCTGCGGGACCATACCCTCACGTAATCTCCGTCTGCGATATCGCGGCTTTTCGCGTCATGGGGAGAGATGTCGGCGGTCTCTTCGGGAAGGATCACATCCATCCCGGCCCGACTCGTCTGGGTGCGGGTATGGTAGTGGTAGAGTCTGCGGCCGGTGGAGAGGACGAAGGGGTACTGGTCGTCTGGTACTTCTGCAGGGGGGGTCCAGTCGACGGCGTTGAAGACGCCCAGGCCGCAGGTGAACTTGCCTTCGCGGTGCAGGAAGGCGGTGCCGGGATGTTCTTCGTTGGGGCAGGGCCACTGGAGGCCGTCGTTTTCGATGCGGTGGTATTTGATGCCGGCAAGGGAAGGAGCCAGCACGGAGACCTCGTTGTCCCAGATCTCCTGCCCGCTGTTCGATGTCCACTCATGGCCGAAGCGCTTGGCGATCTGTTTGAAGATCCACCAGTTGGGCTTAGCCTGTCCCGGGGCGTCGCTGACCTTGCGGATGCGGTTGACGCGCCGTTCGCTGCTGGTGATGGTTCCGTCGTCCTCGCTCCAGGCCGCCGCCGGGAAGATCACATGGGCAAACCGGGTGGTCTCGGTGGGGAAGATGTCGTTACAGACCAGGAACTCGGCGGAGGCGAGCTCGTGCTCGACCTTGGCGATGTCCGGCTCGGTATTGGCCAGGTTCTCGCCGAAGATCCAAAGAGCCCTGACCTTGCCGCTCGCGAGGCCTTCCATCATCTGGGGGATCATGAGGCCGGGTTTGTCCGGCAGGCCGGTGACGCCCCAGGCCTTTTCGAACTTGGCGCGCGCCTCGGGGTTGGCCACCTGCTGGTAGCCGGGGAAGACGTTCGGCAGAGCACCCATGTCGCAGGCGCCCTGCACGTTGTTCTGGCCGCGCAAGGGATTGACCCCGCCGCTCTCAACGCCCATGTTGCCCAGCAACATCTGGAGGTTTGCAGTGCTCATGACGTTGTTCTTGCCGCAGGTGTGCTCGGTGATGCCCAAGGTGTAGCAGAGCATGCAGGGTTTGACCGACGCCAGGAGTCTGGCCGTCTCGCGGATCTTCTCCGGGCTGACCCCGCAGATATCGCTCACTTTCTCCGGAGGATAGGCCATGACTTTGGCCTTGAGCTCATCGAAGCCGGTGGTGCAGGACTGAACGAACTTCTTGTCGTAGAGGTCTTCGGTGATGAGCACGTTCATCAGCGCGTTCAAGAAGGCGATGTCGCTGCCGACCTTGATCTGGACGAAGAGGTCGGCGAAGTCGGCCAGGGGCTGGCGCCTGGGGTCGACCAGGATGAGCTTGGCTCCGTTCATGACGGCGTTCTTCAAGAAGGTGGATGCAACCGGATGGGCCTCGGTCATGTTGGATCCGATCACCATGAACATCTTGGCATTCTGGAACTCGGCAAAGGAGTTGGTCATTGCGCCCGAACCAAAGGAGGTCGCCAGACCGGCGACGGTGGGGGCGTGTCATGTTCGCGCGCAGTGATCGATGTTGTTGCTTTTGAACACTGCGCGGAAGAGCTTCTGCATCTGGTAGGAATCCTCGTTGATGCTCCTGGCGCAGCTCACGCCCGCTACGGCATCGGAGCCGTGCTTGGCGATGATCTCTTTGAATTTTGCCGCAACGAGGTCGAGAGCCTCGTCCCAGGAAGCCTCACGGAACTCGCCGTTTTCCTTGATGAGCGGAGTGGTGAGCCGGTCTTTCGAGTAGATGAAGTCATAGCCGAAGCGCCCCTTGACGCACAGCCTGCCCTTGTTCGGCGCCGCATCCTCCACCGCACTAACCTTGACAATGCGCTTGTCCCGTACATGTAAATCCAACTGACAACCTACTCCACAGTACGGACACGTCGTCCGAACCTTCTCCACGTCCTTTTCGCGGCCCGCAAACCGGGCCTTTTTCTCGACGAGGGCGCCTACCGGGCAGGCCTGCAGGCACTGGCCGCAGAACACGCAGTCGCTCTCATGGTACGGCACGTCTACTCCGGCTATGATCTTGGCATGCGGTCCTCGATATCCGAAGCTGATGGCCCTGTTCACCTGAACTTCCTGACATGCCTGGACACATCGGCCGCATAGGATGCACCTGGTGAAGTCTCGGATGATGAAGGGGTTCGCATCCTCATTTTCATACGGTCTTGTCGCGGTCTCGAACCTGACCTTGTCGATCCCGTAGCGGTACGCCAGGTCCTGGAGCGTGCAGGCACCGGACCGCTCGCAGGTGATGCAGTCGTGCTTGCCGCTTGCCATCAGGAACTCGGTGGTGAGCTTACGCGTTCTGTGGACCCTGTCGGTTTCCGTTTCAACCACCATGCCCTTTTCGGCGGGAGTGGAACACGAAGCCACCAGTGATCGCGCACCCGCCACCTCGACCAGACAGATGCGACATGCGCCCGTAGGAGTACATCCCTTCAGGTGGCACAGGGTGGGAATGCGCACCCCGTTGTTTTCGGCCACGGTGAGGATTGTCTGCCCCGGCTCGAACTCGACCTGTTTGCCGTTCAAAGTTAGCGTGAAGCTGTCCATTCAACTCTCCTTAGATATAGGTATCATGCTGGGGAGGGGGTAGCCTGCCACAGTATGTGTCACTTTCATGAAAACCTCTATACCCAAGCAAGCGAATTATGTCAATATAGACACAATGGATTATTCCTGTTTTCCCATTATCACTTTGTCGTAAGCCCCCGGGAAGAAAAGTGAACGGTTGTGCTCAAGCACTCTTACGGGGGAGCCTTATGTATATGACATCGTCCGGATCCATACCGAACGATATTTCGGCAAGCACCCACTTTCTTGCTTCCCGCTTGGATCCGAAAATGACTATTTCTCCGCATGAATCCCGCAGCCAGAGATATTTCCCCCGCTCCATGTCACATGGTTCATACGCCACAGCCCACCTTTCCCGCATGCCTCCTCCGGATCGTGGATTATCAGGATATGCTTTTCTATTATTATGCAAAAGCTAGCACATATAGCAGATCGATTCCACAACATTCTGGCAATTATTTCAAGAGCTGAATTCCTACCACCAAGAGCCTGCCCTGATATGCATTTCGAACAGACCGGCATAGGACATATTCCGATACCGGATAAGAATCGCCGGGATATGCTTAATTATGCATAAGGGCACATAAAAAAAGAGGATCATCAACATTTCCGTAGAGTCCGCCGGACTCACATTGGGCAAGCAGAATCCCGGCCTCAGAGAAAAACCGACAGGAGCAGCTGCCCATACCTTACAAACAATTCATTTCTGGACTGATGGATACGAACCGGAAACTGTAATTATATGTACCGCGAAGCATAATATCGCAAGGAGGATCGTATGTTCAGAACATTGAAGCC
>DCDF01000203.1 GCA_002316295.1 Syntrophaceae bacterium UBA1062
AGGGTATCTAATCCTGTTTGCTCCCCACGCTTTCGCACCTCAGCGTCAGTAGAGGCCCAGGGGGTCGCCTTCGCCTCTGGTGTTCCTCCCGATATCTACGAATTTCACCTCTACACCGGGAATTCCACCCCCCTCTACCTCACTCAAGACAAGCAGTATCAAATGCAATTCCGGAGTTGAGCTCCGGGCTTTCACACCTGACTTGCCTATCCGCCTACGTGCTCTTTACGCCCAGTGATTCCGAATAACACTTGCACCCTCCGTATTACCGCGGCTGCTGGCACGGAGTTAGCCGGTGCTTCCTCCGAGGGTACCGTCAATGTCGGCGGGTATTATTCCGCCGACCCTTTCTTTCCCTCTGACAGAGCTTTACGACCCGAAGGCCTTCATCGCTCACACGGCGTCGCTGCGTCAGGGTTTCCCCCATTGCGCAATATTCCTCACTGCTGCCTCCCGTAGGAGTCTGGACCGTGTCTCAGTTCCAGTGTGGCTGGTCGTCCTCTCAAACCAGCTATGGATCGCAGCCTTGGTAGGCCGTTACCCCACCAACTAGCTAATCCAACGCGGGCCCATCCAAGAGCGATAGCTTGCAAGCAGAGGCCATCTTTCCCCGACAGACTTGTGTCTGCCGGTCGTATGCGGGATTAGTCAGCCTTTCGGCTGGTTATCCCCCACTCAAGGGCAGGTTACCCACGCGTTACTCACCCGTGCGCCGCTTTACTCGCCCCCCGAAGGGGACTTTCTCGCTCGACTTGCATGTGTTAGGCACGCCGCCAGCGTTCATTCTGAGCCGGGATCAAACTCTTGTGTTTAATCTCGTGTATACGCTGTATTGAAGCGTATTACTTACCTTACGTTCGCCTTCCACTATTCAGTTTTCAAAGATCTATCTATTACTCGTGCCAAACTCCATGTATAAGCACGCCTGTAGATTTTCTGTCAACTATTTTTTGTTCAAAGAGCTACTGTGTTCAACGCGGTTTGCTTTCTATTAAAGAACGACTGCGTTGTCAAGGGGGATGTTGAATCTTTTTTTTCGTCCCCCCTTGCCCTGAAGGCTTGCCCTTTCTATGTCAAATCACTTTCCGTGTCAAGGGGTAACTTGCGAAAAAATTTTATTCCTTACATCCCCTATTTCAAGAGCAAATATATTAGATGGATCAGCGGGTAAAAAGGATTCACCCCGCCGGCCTGAAAAGAACCGGAACATCCATCCTTCACCCGTTCTGCGGCCGGTCGGATGTGCAAAGCGACGCATGCGGCGGCGACCCTCTCTCCCGGAAGCCGGCGAAAACACGCCGGCACGGCTAGCCGATGGTGACGCGGGCGAACCGCCTCTTCCCTACCTTTATTATATAGGCGCCCGGCGCGAGCACCAGCTCGGGGTCGGAGACCTTCTGTTCGTCTATGCTTACCGCTCCCTGAGCCACGAGCCTCTTCGCCTCTGACGTGCTCTGCACCATGGACGCCTCCTTGAGCACAGAGCAGATCCACGGTCTGTCGAGCCGGATATCGACCTCGGGCATATCTTCAGGCAGCGCCTTTTCCTTGAACACCCGGGTGAACGATTCCCTGGCCAGATCCGCGTCCCGCTTCCCGTGAAACCGCTCGACCATCTCGGCGGCCAGATCCATCTTGGCCTCCATGGGGTGGAGCGCACCCTGGCTCACCCTGTCCTGCAGCCCGTGGATCTCGTCGAGCGACCGGGAGCTCAGCAGCTCATAGTACTTCCACATGAGCTCGTCGGATATGGACATGACCTTCCCGAACATGTCGGCCGGGGGGTCGTCCACGCCGATATAGTTGTTGTATGACTTGCTCATCTTCTGAACGCCGTCGGTGCCTTCCAGAAGAGGAAGCGTCATCACCACCTGCTGCTCCTGACCATAGGCCTTTTGGACATCCCTTCCCATGAGCAGGTTGAAGATCTGGTCTGTACCGCCCAGCTCGACATCGGCCTGAAGCGCCACAGAGTCGTACCCCTGGATGAAGGGGTAGAGGAATTCGTGGATGCTGATGGGATGCTGCTGCTGGTATCTCTTCCTGAAATCGTCGCGCTCCAGCATCCGGGCCACGGTCTGCACCGAGGTGAGCTTGATGAAGTCCGAGACGACCATGTTGTCCATCCACTGCGAGTTGTAGGCCAGGGTGGTCCTCTTGGGATCAAGGATCTTCTTCACCTGCTCCTGGTAGGTCTTGGCGTTCTCCAGGACTTCCTGCCTGGTCAGGGGGGGCCTCGTGGTGCTTCTGCCGCTCGGGTCGCCGATCATGCCCGTGAAGTCGCCGATCAGGCAGATGACTTCATGGCCCGCGTCCTGAAATTGCCGCATCTTCTGCAGGACCACCGTGTGGCCCAGATGGATGTCCGGGGCGGTTGGGTCGAAGCCGACCTTGACCTTGAGCGGCCTGCCCTTCTTCAGTTTGGCTACGAGCTCTTCCTCGGATACGATTTCAACGATCCCGCGTTTGAGTTCTCTCAGCTGGTCTTCGATGCCCATGGTCCCTCCCCCGTCACTTCGCATACCGTACTGCACGGGTCTCTCTGATAACCACCACGCGGATCTGCCCGGGGTAGGTCAGCTTCTCCTCGATATCCTTGGTGAGCTGTTTTGCCAGGAAGTCGGCCTCTTCGTCGTTGATCTTGTCGACATCCACCATGACGCGGATCTCCCTGCCCGCCTGAACCGCAAACGTTTTGGACACCCCGTCGAACGAGCTCGCGATGCTCTCGAGGTCCGCAAGCCGCTTGACATAATTCTCGAGCATCTCTCTCCTGGCACCGGGCCGTGCTGCGGAGAGCGAATCGGCGGCCTGCACGAGAAATCCGTAGACCGAGTTCACCGGGGCCTCATTGTGGTGCGAGGCGATGGCCTCGACCACCTTGGCCGCCTCTCCGTGGCGCTTGGCGATCTCGGCGCCGATGATTGCGTGTGATCCTTCGACCTCGTGATCCACGGCCTTGCCGATATCGTGCAGCAGACCGATCCGTTTGGCCACCTTCTGGTTCACGCCGAGCTCGGCAGCGATGATCCCACAGAGATGCGCCACCTCAAGAGAGTGCTGATAGACGTTCTGGGAAAAGCTGGTACGGTATTTGAGCTTACCCACCAGCTTGATGAGCTCGGGGCTGATCCCGTGGACCCCCACGTCAAAGGTGGCCTGCTGGCCCGCCTCCCAGATGCCGTCGTTGATTTCCTTGGTGACCTTTTCCACTACCTCCTCGATCCGGGAGGGGTGGATCCTGCCGTCGATCACCAGGGTTTCCAGGGAGAGTCTGGCGATCTCTCTCTTGATCGGATCGAAGCTCGATACGATCACCGCATCGGGCGTATCGTCGATGATGAGGTCGACCCCGGTGACCGCCTCGATCGACCGGATGTTGCGCCCTTCCCTGCCGATGATCCGGCCCTTCATCTCTTCGCTGGGCAGGTTGACCACGGAGACGGTCCGCGAGCTCACCACATCCGCCGAGTATCGCTGGATCGCGGTTGCCAAGATGCTCTTGGCCTTTCTGTCGGCCTCCGCCTCAGCCTCGTCGGATATCTGCTTGAGCAGCTTTGCAGCCTCGTGCCTGGCCTCGCTTTCCAGAGACTGCATGAGTTCCTTCTTCGCCTGCTTTGAATCCATGCCGCTGATCTCTTCCAGCTTTGCTATCTGCTGCTTACGGAGATTCTCCACGTCCGCCTTCATGTTCTCCACATGGCGCTGCCTGTCTGCCAGGGACTGTTCGTTTTTCTTGAGCTCCTGCTCGCGCTTGTCCAGCGTCGTCAGCTTGTGGTCGATGAGTTCTTCCCGCTGGTGGATCCGCTTCTCGATCGCGGAAACCTCCTTGAGGCGATCCTTGGCCTCGGCATCGCTCTGGCTTTTGGCGGTGAAAATGATTTCCTTGGCCTCGATCTGCGCGTCGGCTATGATGTTCGACGCCTCTTTCTTGGACTCTTCGATCATCCTGCGGGATGTCTCTTCGGCATCCCTCCCCTTCTTCTTTCCGATGTGGGTATTTACGACGTACCCACCGGCTGCACCGATGAATACGGCAATCAGTAACAAAAGCATTTCCATTATTGCACCTCATTTTTTGATCTGAAAAACACACCTGTCTGAGTCACTACACAATCCACCTGCATATCCCATGAATCAGCGGGGAGTCGCTCTAAAAAGCATTCATCGAAGCACACGCCGACGGCCGGTATGTTGGTGCCGCCCTGCATCAGCCTGTCGTAGTATCCCTTTCCGTACCCGATGCGGTGACCGATGCGGTCGAAACTGATACCGGGAACGAACAGAAGATCGATGTCATTCAATGGGAAGGGGGCGCCGTTCTGCGGCTCGGGGATTCCGAAATGTCCGGGAACGAGTTCATCGAGGCTCTTCACCGGATAGAAATCCAGCTCATGGTCGCGTACCCTGGGAAACAGGGCGGTCTTGCCGGCGTCGCCCAGGAGAGGGAGCAGGTCCGCCTCGCCGCGCACCGGATAATAGAGCGCGAAGGTGCGCGCTTTTCGGTACAGGGGCAGCGCGCGGATATGGGTCAGGATTTGTGACTCCGACCGTATCTTATCTTCGCCGGCGATGCGCTGGCGGCAGACCAGCATGGATGCTCTGATCGCGGTTTTGCTCTCCATGTTCCCGTATGGCATGCGGTCATTTCAGGAGAGAAATGAACAGGCGGGCTCGAAAATTTCACAAAAGAAAACGGCCTCCGCCTTCTGTTCTCCAAATCCCTGATATATCAATCACGCCAGCCCCTGCGCGACTGGATCAGGCTGTCATCTCAGGGGAGATACTTACACCCGGTTGCTGTGGAAGCGTTCGCTCATCGCATGGATCAGGAGGCCGTGAAGGCCCGTTCACGAGAAAGCCTCTATTTCATTCCATTATCGATATCGTCTATGAGCTGATCGACCTTTCGGGAAACCGACTCTTTGTAGCTCCTCAACTCCGATCTTGCCTGTGCAACATCATCAGCCAGATTCAGCATCACCATGGTTGCGAGCTCCATGGTAGAAACCGCGGAGCCTTTCTGCTGAATGTCCAGAACCTTCTCGTTGACGTACCGTGACAATGACTGTACGTGCTCCTCATTACCCTTGGCCTTAACCTTGTATTCCTGCCCCAATATCTGTATCGTTATCGTGTCCTGCACAAGATATCAAAACGCTTCCACACACGCGATAAGGTGTGCAACCTTTTGCTTCACCTGTTCTTTTTCTCCCAAGAGATTCTCAATCTCCTGCTTTAACCCGTTTACCTCTTCCTCCTTTTCTTTCAGCTTGACGGCTAGCTCTCCATTGTGCTTTTTGAGAGTCTTTACCAGCTCCAGTAAGCCGAGAATTCTTTCCTCCAGTATATCGAGTTTTTCCAACAACATCACCTCTTATTATCAGCTGGTTGATTATACATCTATTCTACCCTCTCAAGTCAAGAACCTATTCTCCCAGCAAAGAAGCGGCTTCGCGCACCGTTCTTCTAGTGATGGGAAATTTCACGACCTGTTGCAGAAAACCGGGCAGAAATTTTTTTTCACACTCTCGGGGTAAAGAGGAAGATTGCTTAAAAATCCTCGACCAAACGACCGATAGGTAGAGATAATATCTCGTGATGGAGGAAACGATGAACGAGTCCCACCTCGACATGCTCTATGCTCTGGCAAAGGAGCTCAATACCGCGGATGATATCCCCACCATGTTCGATGCGGTGATCACCCATCTCCCGAAGGTGATCGGCGCCAGGTATTGCTCGCTCTTTATCCGAAACCCTTCTTCAGGCGAGCTCGAGCTCAAGGCGCACAACCACACCGACATCGGAGAAGACCCGTTCATCAATGTCGGTTCGCAGCAGGAAAGCGTCATGAATCTGGTCCTTTCGCGCAGATCTTCCTTGATCATCAGAGACATCGAAGAGGATATCGGCGTTCAGAACAAGGACAAGTACACCACCAAGTCCTTTATGTGCATCCTCATCAAACACGCCGACGATATCAAGGGTGTCCTCAACCTCGCGGATAAGCCGGACGGCGGCTTCTCCAAAGAAGACATGCTCATCAGCTCGATTATCGGCGAGCTTCTCGGAGCTCTGCTTGCACGGATAGACCTGAATGCCGTATAATATGCGGCATGGGATTCACCTGCGGGATTGTGGGCCTTCCGAATACGGGAAAGTCCACCTTATTCAATCTGGTCACGAAAGCCGGGGTGCCTGCGGAAAACTACCCGTTCTGCACCATCGACCCCAATATCGGGATCGTGAACGTCCCGGACGGAAACCTGTCTGAAATCGCGGCGATCACCCATCCGGACAAGATCACCCCGACGACTCTGAAGATCTACGACATCGCGGGGCTCGTCAAAGGGGCATACAAGGGAGAAGGCCTCGGCAACCAGTTTCTCGGGCACATCAGGGGGGTGGATGCCGTCATCCACATGGTCCGGTGCTTCGAGGACGCCAACGTCTCACATGTATACAGCGAGATCGACCCCGTGGGAGACATGGAAGTCATTCTCACCGAGCTGGTCATGGCCGACCTCGAAATCATCGAGAAGCGCAAGGATTCAGTGGCGAGGGGCCTGCGGGTCGGGAAAAAGGATGTTCCCAAAGCCGAAATCGAGATGATCGACGCGGTGGAGGGCGCGCTGCTGGAGGGGAAATGCCTGGTCGACACCGGCCTGGAGCTGGACCAGTCGCTCATGAAATCCTGGGGCATCCTCACGGCGAAGCCGTATCTCGTGGTGGCGAACATCGGAGAGGACGATGTGACGGGCGGCTCGGAAAAGCTCGAGCGGCTCATCCGGTGGGGACGGGAGCGGGGAAGGAAGGTCATCCCTATCTGCACCAAATTCGAGCTGGAGGCATCCGAGCTCGACGAGGAAGACCGCGCGGAGTTCCTCTCGTCCGTCGGAATCGAGCGGCCGGGGATAGACGCTCTCATCAGCGCATGCTATGAGATCCTCGACCTGATCACCTTCTACACGCCGGTTGGCAGGGAACTCAAGGCATGGACCCTGAAGAGAGGGAGCACTCTCCACGATGCGGCAGGGCTCATCCATACCGACATCCAGGAAGGGTTCATCAAGGCCGATGTGGTGAGCCTATCCGATTTCCTCGCCCATCAGGGCATGCACGGGGCGAAGGAGTCGGGCGCGGTTCTGATCGAGGGCAGGGAGTTCGTCCTGAGGGACAAAGACGTGGTGGTCATCCACTTCCGTTGAAAGCCCGCACCTTCTCCCCTCATCAACGGAGCAGCTCGGCCCGCTCCTTCTGAACCTCGTCGGGTGAAAAGTACCGGGCGGTATGGTTCTGCATATCGTAGACCATCACCCCGCCGAGAGAATCTCTGACGGAAGAATACAGAACGTCTCCGTTTTCATCCGCCATCAGCACCCCATTGTCTGTCCGGGAGAGGGAAAACGTCTTTCCGGGGTCTGTGTCCGATTTCACCTCGACTGTTCCGCTGGCAGGATCATATCGCATGGAAAGGCTGTTCACCCCGTCTCTTACGATTTTTTCATTCTTGTCTGAGGCCGTCGACGTCCTGGTCGACTGAATGAGGTTCTCTCCAGTCCAGAACTCGATGGAATTGAGCACCACTGCGTCTGCGAGGATCGCGGTCCCGTATATCGGGGTTATGGCGAAAACGAGAAAGAGCGCTTCATCTATCCACCGCTCCTGATCTCTGTGAAACTGATACAGCTCATTGGTGAGTGCGAACGTACCGGTACACCCTGTCATGAAAACGGCGGCGAAGGCCAGGCCCGTCAGTGTCTTTTTCATACACTTCTCCTTATTTACGGCTCTGTTGAGCTTTTAAGGATAATGAATAACGGAAGAAGGCGGGAAAACAACCGAGAGGTCGAGTTCTGTACGGGAGAGCCCGGAGCATGGGGCCTCTGCGGCCGTTCACAAAAAACGGCGGCTCATCCGTCGGCTTTCATGCGGTTCATCCGATAAATGAAGGCGAGGACCTCGGCCACCACCCGATACAGATCTTCGGGAATTTCTTCATTGATATCAAGGCAATATAGTGCATCGAGGAGAGTCTTGTCCTGTTTGACGGGGATGTTGTGCTCCCGGGCAATGGCCAGTATTTTCTCTGCAATCGAGCCGCGCCCCTTGGCGGTCACCCTGGGCGCGGGGTCCTTGCCCCGTTCGTATTTCAGCGCAACAGCCTTGTCCGGCTCCTTTTTCATACCAGAACGTCCACTCCCTTCAGCAGATGATCCTTCAAGGCCGTGCGGGCAACCCTGACATATCGTACTCCGAAAGGCTCAAGGCCGGCCTCGAGCTCATGCAGGTGCCCGTTGAGGAAATCGGCCGTGTCTTCCGAAGGTGTCATGATCTCCACCTCTACCCCCCGATCCATCCGGGCCGTGCACTCGAGGCTTCCCAGACGGTCGGTATCGATTCCGAAGTGCAGAACATATGCATCGCCGTCCCGTTCGACCGATACCTTCGCACTGCCGCCCGATTCTTCATCCACCAGAGGAATGAGCAGGAAAGCGAGGGCCTCGGGATGCTGGGTCAACTGTTCGGCCAGCGCCGCGACGATCTCAGCCTTCCCGGCATCGTTTCCCGGCCGGGAGGGAAGGCGCCGGACGATTTCCTGGAGGAGAAAGGACTCTATCGGCTTGTCTCCGAAGCTGCCTACCAGGCGGCTCAAGGCGTTCCCGAGGTTTCGAAGGCTCGGACTCTGGCCCTCGATTCCGGAATCCGCCAGCTTCAAGACGATCCGGGGACTCAGTGCGTGGACCTTGAGATTGAGCACTTGCCCCCTGTGCAGGGCCATGGTCGTTTCCACCATGATGCGCCTGCCGAACATGGAGACGAGCACCTGTCCCGATTTCGGAGCGGACAGAACCGTGGCGACCAGTGTTCTGCCGATGGAAAGGGTGGGAATATTTTCATTGAGTACGATGCTGCCTGACTGAAGATGCCCGGGAAGGATCTGCATCGCCGGCTACACGCTATCCTGATTCTTCATCTTGATCATGAGCTGCACTTCGCCGAGCGGGATACCGGTGATCCGCGAGATGTCCTCGGGCCCGTATCCGCCGCTAAAGAGCTTCTGAACGTCCGATGATGTGTAGTCCTTCGCCTGCCTGGCGCTGATGTACGTCTTCTCGAGGCCCTCCATCACAAGACGGGCCTCTCTTATCTTGTCATCGAGCTCGGTCAGCACCCGGTTGACGAGCTCAACCTTGATCTGGATCTGCTCCTGGAAATTTCCGGAAAGGTCCTGCGTCTGCTGAATGACGTCCCTGAGGTCGTCGAGTGCGGACGGCACGGGCTTCTTCTTCCTGTCTGCGAGAATGAAAAACACGACCACTCCGAGCAGGACCGCAAGCACGATCACCTGAATCAGGAGAAGGAGTCCGGTCGGGTCCAAGGTTACACCACCACGTCGATGATGTGCTTCCTCACGCCTTCGCGTTCGGTTTCTTCAGGTGCGCCCTCGTTTTTTTCACCGGCCTGCCCGTTCTGCTCGCCCTTCGCGTTCTTTTGGTCGCGATCTTTGGCGGCGATCTCCCGGCCCTTCTGGGATTCGTTGACCTCCCTGCTCTTCTTGAGCCGCTCCTTCGCCTCTTCCTCGGTGAGGATCTGCTTGGCTATGTCGGGCTGGACGAATGAGCTCTGGCTTATCTTCTCGATTCTCCCGCCCTGGGAAAGTATCGCCGATATGTCTGATGGTCCAGGCATCTGCGCACCTCTTACCTGTTCTATCGACCTTAATTTATATCAACTAAAGCTTGCATTTGCAACATCAGACGATGAAGTCCGCCGAAGCACAGAGCGTCGCAACTTTTGCATGAACTCCGCAGCTGTCCCGGGGAACCGGCAAGGGTCAGGACGCCGTCCGACAGCTCTCAAGGAGAAGACTGCGGGCAGGGATGATGAAGAGAAAGCGGGCGAAGCCTATGCGGCTTCGCCCACTTTCTGTATTGATCCTCTCATGCCTGCGGAGAAGAGCCTGCCGCAGGATTCGAAGAGAATGAACTTGGTTCCGAGCAGCGGAATGTTCTTCTCCTGCGCCAGCTTTACGGCATCGGAAGAAGGGCGCTTTCCCCGCACGAAGATGATGGCTCTCAAGTCCAGCGTCTCCGCTGTCCGGACAACCAGGGGATTGGTGAGGCCGGTCAGGAGAATGGACCCTTCCTTGGCAAAGGCGAGAACGTCACTCATCAGGTCGGCCGCAAAACCGGTGTTTACTTCCATGCCCAGCATGTCATCGCCGACAATGACGTCTGCATCCAGTAGATTTTTGGTTCATCACACGGAAGCGTACTTTTGAGTTGAAAGGAGTGGACATACCTGCCTTTCTGAATCTGACCAAAGAAAACAGGAAGGGATCAGGGCATGTCCACGAGTATACTGTATCACGGGTTTGGGATTGTTGGGTATCAGTATGTTCATGCTGAATACTCTGGAGGCAAGATGGTTTTCAGGTTGAGGCAGGATCGGCACAAGATGAGATGTCCCCAGTGCGGGTCTCGTGAGGTGACGAAGAAGGGATTTTCTCTCAGGCGCTTTCGGTGCGTGCCGATAGGTCGCAAGCCTGTGGTTGTTGAGCTGCCAGTACAGCGGGTGGAATGTGGGGAATGCGGTGCGATCAGGCAGGTGAGAATCGGGTTTGCAGACGAGCGCAGGACATATACCAGGGCATTTGAACGATATGTTCTTGAGCTTTGTCGACACATGACCATGCTCGATGTTGCGAGACACCTCGGGGTGAGCTGGGGATTGGTCAAAGATATCCAGAAGCGCAGTCTTCACAGGCGTTTTCGTAACCCTGATATCAGGAAGCTCGAGCTGGTCGCCATAGATGAGATTTCGATCGGGAAGCATCATAAGTACCTTACGGTCGTGCTGGATCTGAAGACAGGAGCGATTGTGTATGTGGGAGACGGCCGTGGAGCAGACGCCTTGAAACCTTTCTGGCAGAGGATACAGAGGCATAAGGTAAAGCTCAGGGCCATAGCAATAGACATGTCTCCCTCATACATAGCAGCGGTTCTGGAGAATCATCCTGGTGCCGAGATCGTGTTCGATCACTTCCATGTCATCAAGATGTATAACGACAAGCTCTCGGAAATGAGGAGGGATCTGTATCGGGAAGCTACAGGGCCACTTGAAAAGAAGATCCTCAAAGGCACGCGCTGGC
>DCDF01000019.1 GCA_002316295.1 Syntrophaceae bacterium UBA1062
TGGAACACAGGCTGGAAAAAGCACCTACCGGAATCAGAGGCTTCGACGAGATCACGCAGGGCGGTCTGCCCAAGGGGCGCACCGCGCTGGTGACCGGCGGACCGGGCACGGGAAAGACCATGTTCGCAATGGAGTTTCTCGTGAAGGGCGCGACCGAGTTCGGAGAGCCCGGGGTGTTCGTTTCCTTCGAAGAGACCGCGGACGAGCTGATCGCCAACTCCGCCTCACTGGGATTCTCCCTTCCCGAGCTATGCGACGCGAACCTCCTGTACATCGACTATGTGAGGGTGGAGCGCTCAGAGATCGAAGAGTCGGGCGAGTACGACCTGGAGGGGCTTTTCATCCGCCTGTCGCATGCCATCAACTCCGTGGGCGCCAGGCGATTGGTGCTGGATACCATTGAAACGCTGTTTTCCGGGCTGCCGAACATCTCCATCCTGCGGGCGGAGCTTCGAAGGCTTTTCCGCTGGATCAAGGACAAGAACATAAGCACGATCGTCACAGGAGAGCGCGGGGCTGTATCTCTGACCCGTGAAGGACTGGAAGAATATGTCTCCGACTGTGTGGTACTGCTCGACCACCGGGTAACCGATCAGATTTCCACCCGGAGGCTGCGCGTCTTGAAGTACCGGGGCTCGGAGCACGGGACCAACGAATATCCGTTCCTCATCAGCGACCGCGGATTCATGGTACTGCCTATCACCTCCATGAAGCTGGACTATGCCGTCGGAGAAGAGCGTGTCTCTTCCGGTATCCCCCGGCTGGATGCCATGCTGGGGGGGAAAGGCTTCTACCGGGGGTCTCTCATCCTCGTGTCAGGCACCGCAGGGACAGGCAAGACGGCCGTTGCGGCGTCCTTTGCTGACGCCGCGTGCCACAGGGGCGAGAAGACCATGTACTTCGCCTTCGAGGAATCCTCGCAGCAGGTCGTGCGCAACATGAGATCCATCGGCCTGGACCTAGAGCAGTGGACGGGAAAAGGCATCTTGAAGATTGTCGGTCAACGCCCTACCATACATGGTCTGGAGCACCATCTCCTGTCCATGCAGTTCATGATCGACGACTTCAGGCCGACAACCGTGGTCGTCGACCCGGTTACCAACCTCTCTCAGGTGGGATCCCTGCGGGATGTGAGGCTCATGCTCTCGCGCCTGGTGGACTACCTCAAGGCGAGGAACATCACTATTCTCTTCACCTCGCTGACCCAGGGAGGCACAGACGCGGAGCTGACCGACGTGGGCATCTCGTCTCTGGCGGATTCCTGGCTGAAGCTGCAGAATCTGGAGGCGGGGGGTGAGCGCAACCGGGGCATATCAATCCTCAAGTCCCGCGGCATGGCGCACTCCAATCAGGTAAGGGAGTTTCTGCTCACGGATCAGGGCATTGATCTGGTGGACACTTACACAGGCCCCGAGGGTGTGCCGGCGGGGTCCGCCCGGGTTGCCCGGGAGGCCGACGAGAGGGCGCAGGAGGCCGCTCTCAGGCTTGAGATCGAACGTCTGGAGGAGGACAGGAAGAAGAGGCGGGCCCTTCTGGAGGAGCAGATAACACGCCTGCGCTCCGAGTTCGAGAGCGCGGAGAAAGAGCTCGAAGGCAGGATCCGGCTGGAGAAGCTCAAAATGGAGACCATCTTCCGGAAAAGGAAGGAAATGGGCACCAGCCGAAAGGCGGAAACGTGACGGATCCGGCGGCCTCTCACAAGGTCCTCTGCTCCTGCGGAGGGCGCGAAGGGTGTGAGAAGGCCGGGAGGAGGGCAAGACATTCATTGACTGTCGGATGGCTGGGAAGGATTCGGGAGAGCACATGAAAGAGGGAAATGACGACGAGATATGGGAACTGAGGCTCTACGTTGCAGGACAGACCCCGAAGTCGGTGCAGGCCTTCGCGAATCTGAAGAAGATCTGTGAAGAGTATCTGGCCGGCAAGTACCGCATCGAGGTGATCGATCTTCTGGAGAACCCGCAGCTGGCACAGGGCGACCAGATTCTTGCCGTGCCCACGCTGGTGCGGAAGCTCCCTCCTCCCCTCAAGAAGATCATCGGGGACCTCTCCAACACGGAGCGGGTGCTGGTGGGTCTGGACGTGCGCAGGGTGTAGCCTGTTTCAGCCGAGCGAGAGAGACGGACATGGCAAAGAAGAAGGACAGCGAGATCGCAACCAAGGCTTTCGAGAAGGTATTGCGGGGCGGGCAGGGACAGTGGTATGTCCTCCGTCTGTATGTCACCGGATCGACACCGAAGTCGGCGCGGGCGATCAGGAATCTGCGAAGGATCTGCGAGGAGCACCTGAAAGGGAAGTACGAGCTCGAAGTGGTCGATATTTATCAGCAACCCGAGCTGGCCCAGGAGGCGGACATCATCGCAACGCCCACCCTGGTGAAAAAGCTCCCTCCCCCCTTGAGGAAGTTCATCGGCGATCTCTCCGACGCAGACCAGGTGATCAAGGGCATGAATATCACACCCAAGAGCTGATCGTATGGGTGATGAAACAGTGTGCAGCGACGAGCGGGAATCATGAGTGAAAAAACCAGAAAAGAGCTGCTTCAGGAAATCGACGACCTCAGATGGCGCCTCCGTGAGGCGGAAGATAACCTGAACGCCATCCGTCAGGGGGAGATCGATGCCATCGTGGTTTCGGGCGCCCGGGGCGAACAGGTTTTCACCCTGAAGGAAGCCGACCGTCCCTACCGAATCATCATCGAGGAGATGAGCGAGGGGACGGTGACTGTGAGCAACGACGGCATCATCCTCTACTGTAACAGGCAGATGGCGAACATGCTGGGCGTTTCGCTGGAAAGGCTGATCGGTACTTCACTGTACGATCATGTGAGCCCCTCCAGCGTCGCCGACATGCGGAGGCTCATCTCAAAGGACCTGAACAGCACCACAAGGGCGGAGATCGTATTCCGGAACTCGGGCGACAGGGATGTCTACGCCTTTGCCTCGTTCTCACCTCTCGAGCTTGATGGAGCCCCTGTTTTTCTCGGGGTGGTAACGGACGTGACCCGGCAGAAGAAGGTGCAGGAAAGCCTGAAGAAATCCAACGAGCTGCTGGAGAGAATGTTCGCCAACACCCATGTCCTGACCGTGTACCTGGACAGGCAGTTCAATTTTCTCAGGGTGAACAGGGCCTTCTCCCTGGTGTGCGGCAGGCCGGAGGAATTCTTTGAAGGAAAGAATTACTTCGATCTGTATCCAGACCCCGCTGTCCGGAACATCTTTTCCAAGGCCGTGGAGACCGGAGAGCCGTACAGCGCCTGGGAGCAGCCCTTTTCCTGCTCCCTGGACCGGCCGAAAACAGCCTACTGGGACTGGAACCTCCAGCCGGTGAAGGCCCCCGGCGGAGAGGTGCAGGGGATGATCCTGACCATGGTGGACAGGACGGCCCATAAAATACTCGAGAAAGAGCGCCAGCGGCTGGTCACGGCAGTGGAGTACGCGGGAGACGGGGTCATCGTCACCGACAGCGAGGGCACGATCCAGTATGTGAACTCCGCCGTGGAGCGGATCAGCGGGTTCGGGCAGCAGGAGCTGGTAGGCAAGCCGCTGGACTTCATCCGGGAAAACGGCGGGATGGCCCGCGGCATCCATCTCTCACTCGCCGACGGCGGGGTGTGGAAGGGCCGGCGCAGCGACTTTCGCAAGGACGGGGAGAGGCGCGAGTTCGATGCGACGGTCTCGGCTGTTCGGGACGAATCAGGCAGGGTCCTCAATTACGTGGTCGTCGAGCACGACGTGACCCATGAGGCGCTGCTGGAGCAGCAGGTCCGGCAGATGCAGAAGATAGAGGCCCTGGGAAGGCTGGCCGGCGGGATCGCCCATGACCTGAACAATATCCTCTACCCCATTATCATCAATACGGAGATGCTCCTGGAAGAAGCGGGGCCGGAATCCCCTTCGTACCAGCCGCTCAACCAGGTGCTCAAGGCGGCCTATCGACAGAAGGATCTGGTGAAGCAGATACTCGCCTTCAGCCGGAGAAACGAACAGCAGCGCAGTCTTCTCCGGGTCGCTCCCGTCGTGCGCGAGGCGCTGCATTTCCTGGAGGCCTCGCTGCCCAGCACGATCGAGCTTCGGGAGAACATCCACGTGGGATGCGATACGGTTCTGGGGGACCCCACCCAGATCCACCAGGTCGTCATGAACCTGGGCACCAATGCCGCAGAGGCGCTGGGGTCGAAACCGGGCACTATCGAGGTGAGCCTCATGAACACCCGGCTGGAGAAGGACCGGCTTCGCCCGGATATGCGATCGGGGCAGTACCTCAAGCTCACGGTGAAGGATACAGGCACCGGTATGCCGGATGACGTGGTTGAGCGGATCTTCGAGCCGTTCTTCACGACCAAGGATAAGAGCACCGGCATGGGCCTGGCGGTCGTACACGGGATAGTCAAAAGTCACGGAGGGGCCATTACTGTGGAAAGCAAACAGAACAAAGGGTCCCGGTTTACCGTCTACCTTCCGGTGGCCGAAAAGAACTCACAGGGGAACACCCAGGGCTCCGGAGAGCGGCAGGGCGGTAAGTACCGGAAAAAGAAGTGGAGGGTTCTGCTGGTGGACGATGAGAATCTCGTCCTCATGAGTGTGCGGCGCGCCCTTGAGCGTCTGGGGTATGAAGTGGATGCGGTGAAGGACGGCAAGGATGCCCTGGAACTCTTCTGCGAGGCTCCGGAGACATTCGACGTGGTCATCACCGATCAGACCATGCCCAAGATGACCGGAGCGGAGCTGGCCGAGGAACTGCTTCACATCCGGCCGGATATCCCGGTCATCCTCTCGACGGGCTTCAGCGAGACGATCAGCGAGCAGGAGGCAAAGGCCATGGGCGTGAGCGAACTGCTTATGAAGCCCGCCACTACCAAAGATTTGGATGCCGCCATCCGGAAGGCGATTGGAAAGCAGGCGTAAGGGATGCCTCCGAGATCTCTTACGTGCACCTCCTGTGGAGGGATTTCCGAGCGCGATGTTTCGGTGCGGATAGCGGCCTGGAGTATCTCTACCGCCCGGCTCCCTGATCTTCCAGGTGCGCCCGGGGGAGATACACCTGGAAGGAAGAGCCCTCTCCTGGTTTGCTTGCTACGGTGATGGTGCCGCCGTGGTTTCGTATGATCCGGCGCGAGAAGGACAGCCCGAGCCCAGTTCCTTCACCCTGTTTCTTGGTGGTGAAGAAGGGAGTGAAGAGATTGTCCAGAACCTTTTTCGACATACCCGTCCCAGTGTCGCGTACGGTGATGCGGAAATAGCGGCCGGGCTTCAGATCCGTAATACGCCCCGCATCCGCTGCATCGATATCTTTATGATCCATCCTGATCTCGATAACCCCGCCCCTGCCGCCTATTGCCTGGGCTGCATTGCTGTAGAGATTCATCATCACCTGCTGGATCTGAGTGGGATCGACAACGACCGTGTCATCCATATCTGGGATGACGGTGCGGACCTCGATGGCTGCTGGCAGTGTCGATCTCAGGAGGCTCAGCGGTTCTCTTACAAGGGAGCCCAGCCGGATAGCCCTTCGCCTCCCCTCCTGCCCGGAGGCAAAGGACAGGATCTGGCGGACCAGGTCCTTCCCTCGGATCCCTGCCTCGAGAATGATCCGGATATCCGGCCTCAGGGGAGAATCCTCGGGAATCTCGGCCATAACCGCCTCCGCGCTTATAAGAACAGGGTTGAGGATATTGTTCAGATCGTGGGCGATGCCTCCTGCCAGAGTGCCGATGATTTCCATCTTCCGGCTCGCGGCTAGATGCCGTTCAAGCTCTCGCTCCCGTGTCACGTCCCGTTCGATGATCAGGTAGTCGGCAATGGCGCCCCGTGAATCTCTCAGAGGCGTAATCGTGGTGTCGAGTTCGATTTTTCCCTCTCCCCCTTTCCGCTGCAGAAGTCCTTTCCACTGGCCGCCTCCGGCGATTGCGCCGTGAATCTCTCCTTTCACCCATTTCTGGCGCCGGTCAGAGGCGAGAACAGAGGCGATATCCACACCCATGACCTTCTCCCGTGAGCAGGAATTGAGAGACTCGAAGGCAGGGTTCACGTACTGAATTTTTCCATTCACATCAGCTATGGCCATGGCATCCATGGACTGCTCGATGGCCGCGGCGAGGAGAACCCTTTCCTGCTCTTCCCGTACGCGCTCGGTCAGGTCGATGCCGATGAAGATCATGTCGTTATTCGAAAGGCGCACCCTGGACCATGCGCTGGGCAGGTCTCTCCCGTCTTTTGTCCGAATCCTCAGATCCACCCAGTGCGGCCCCTCACGATCCCATTGCTCCACCGCCCTGCGCAGGAGATCCCCATCAGTATACAACCGGGCGAGGAAATCATCCTGCCGGGCGTCTTCCAGATTCCACCCGGTGATATATTCCAGAGACCGGTTGATCATCCTGGTGCGGCCGTGCGGGTCGTCGAGGCAGATCATGGCCGGGATGTTGTCGATGATGGTCCTCAGGAGCTCTCCCTGTACGCGCAGTTCTTCTTTCGCACGGCTCTGGTCGAGATTTTTTCGCTTGAGCATCTCGTTGGATCGCATCAGCTGCAGAGTCCTCTCCCGGACCCGTGTTTCCAGCTGCTCGTTCACTTTTTTGAGGGCTTCTTCCATCTGCTTGTGCTCGGAGATGTCCCGGCCGATGCACATGACGTATCCGATGGCCCCCGTCCGTGAGATCCCGGGAAAGATCTGTACGTGATATGTTCTGGGTCCTCTGGCAGACAGTGCTTCGAACTCCAGAGATGTGCTCGCGCCCCGGGAGAATGTTTCGCGCAGCGCTTTATCCAGTACGGTGCGGATTGCTTCAGGGATGCCCATCTCCCGGCTCGTCCTGCCGATGAAATCCCGGCGGGACCGTCCGCTGATGGCTTCCACCGAGGGGTTCACGTAGAGGTAGCGCAGATCCCTGTCGAAGTATGCGATGAAATCAGGTGCGTTCTCGGCGAGCGCCCTGAAATGGTTCACCTCATCGAGAGGCTGTGCCTGTACGGTATTGTCATGAGTGATTTCGAATACCGCTGCGCTGAAGCCGGTGACGCGGCCCTCCGCATCTTCCCGGGGAATACATTCCAGATACGCGCTCAGGATCTCCCCGTCTGTCTTTGTCAGGCGAAGCTCGCAAGAGGTTATGGCGCAGGAGCTCACCATCTGTTCGATATGGGCACGGTATACGGGCTTGTCATCTTCGAAGACAAACTGTGCGAAAGCATTTCCCGCCAGACCCCGCTGTCCGGCTCCGAGCATGGCGGACGCCCTATCATTTGCGTCGACGATGAGGCCGTCTTCGTCCATGGTCAGATAAGGCACCGTCGCGGTGCCCGACAGCGAGAAGTGTCTGTTTCTGGCCGACTCAAGCTCTCTCTGCGCCCGGCAGAGCTTTTTATTCTGGACCTCGAGCTCGGCCTGATGGGACAAGAGCTCCCGTATGATAGTGCTCATTTCTTCCCGGGCGCTCTTCCGGGAAGACCACTTTCCGGACACGAGCGCCTCCGCCCGGGTGCGCAGGCGCAAGGCCGGGGACTGTTCTTCCTTCTCCCGCTCCATCGTTTCATCTTCCTCCGGGAATGCAGATTCCCCAAAAAAGCGGTAAATGTCGGCGACAGCACACTTTGTGACCTGAGCGATCCGCCAGTCGCCCGTTTCTCACAGGACCGGGAGCCCGAAGATTCTTTCAGGCGAATCTGATAAGACCTCGCATGGCATCAGCAAGCACGACCCTGCGAGCAAGCCGGACAGGCCCCTGCATGAAGAGGCTGCATATCGCTTCTTTCTACAGGTCCATGCATATGGTGAGCGCCTTTCGAGAAAAGGCGGCTTCTGAGAAGAGAGCCACGGACTTCGTGATGTTCAACCGGAAAACCTCCCGTCTATTGGAAACGTGTTCCGAAAACGGCAAGCCCGTGCATGTGCGAAAACATTGTACAGCAAAATATACAAGAATACATTCAAATGTATAGGATCGGAACTTGAGTTTGTCAACCGCATGCACACCCGGGCGGGCTGCATATTTTCATTCCGGGAGCATACGGCTTTGTGAGAATCACCGGAATGTACATACGTTAAGAGAAGCCCGGCTGCGGAACGATACAGGCATTAGCGCCCGCCTGATGCACCGATCCGGCTTTCAGTAGCGCTTGTCGGCTCTTTCGAACGATGCACGCAAGTCTTCATAGCTGCGCACAAACCCCTGTTTCACCTTATCCCATACATCCTCGGAGCTGGTCCGAATCTCGTCCAGCCATCGAGCGGTCTCATTTCGCCGGACTCTCAGAGACTCCAGGGTGTCCTGCGCCCGGGACCGCACCTCGGGTTCCATTTCATCCCAGTGTTCATTCATCCTCTGACGCAACGCCCTCATACGGACATCGATATCCTCCAGGGCTCTGCGGCCCTGCCGGATGGCTTCATCCCGCTGTTCGATCGAATAATCCCGTATGGCTTCGGCTGCCTCCTCCACCTCCCGCGTCACTTCCCCGGACGGCTTTTCGGGATTGTTGTTGCCCGCGCAGGAGACGGGCATGGCGATACACAGAAACACGACAATGGCTGTGAGCATGATGACTGACGAACCATGGTCATTCATCTGTCATTCCTTTCCCGCATGAGTTTATCATGAAAAAACCAGGACCTTTCCCCGTATGCCGGGTTCTTGCGGGGATACGTGCAGCAGGTGTGTGGAGATTCTTCTCGGAGAAGCTTCTCCGGTGTGAACTCAGAACCCGCTCCGCGCCTTCTCAAAAGAGGTCTGGAGATCGCGGAAGCTGTTGATGAACCCCTCTTTCATATCTTCCCATGCATTCTCCGCGCTGTGGCTCATTGCGCCGAACCATTCGGCCACCTGGCTCCGCTGTTTCCTGAATTCGTTGAGATTGCTGCGATAGGTATTCCGCGACTCCTGATCCATCTGATCCCATTTCTCGTAGAGATCGTCTTCCATGGCGGATATCTGGGAGTCAAGCTCGTCCAGGGATTTCTTCGCCTTTTCAAGAGCCTTGTCTCTTTGTTCGGAAGAATAGTCCTTGAGCGCTTCTGCGGTCTTCCCGAACTGTTTTTTGAGTCGCCGTGCAGATCTGTCGACAGTCGCCCGCCTCATGAATGCAACCGGCAGGATGACCAGCAGGACCGCGGAAAGAGCGCCAAGCGCCAAAGCTACCAGTCTCGCGGGATTCATTATCATCTCCTTTCATGATTATCCGTTATGAGAATAGACGGTGGGATATCGGCAGGCATCGTGGCGTGCATCCTGGAGAAAACGCCTGATTTTGAATTATCGGAACTTCGACCACGCCGATTTCACGGCACGGCTGAGATCGTTCCATGCCTGTTCGGTTCCGAGCTTGATATCCTGCCAGGCATCCGTCCCCGAGCTTCTGAGCTCGTTGAGCTTTGCCTTCAGCGCCTGTCTTCGCTCTCTGAGGTAGCGTATCTCCTTCTGATATCCCGCCCGGACGTCGGCACCGGCCGCATCCGCCTTTGCATTCATCCTGCCGATCTCGACATCCATGTCGTGAAGCCGTTTCTCCATCTTCTGTTCGTATTCCTTCTTGTCCATATGATTTCTCCTGAATGCGATATCATTATTAATAGCTAGCGCCGCATGTTCCTCAATGGGGAGTGAGTCTCAAGCGGGAACATCGGGAATGAGACTGGGACCGAGTCGATGCGGGACAGGGCTGACTATTCCCTTTCGAGCCGCCGCCTTCGGTAGCGGAAGGTATGGTGGTTGATATTGAGGAGCCTGGCGGCCTCGCTTTCGTTCCCGCCTGAGAGTATGAGGGCCTGCTCGATGTAATGGCGTTCGAATGCACGTTCGAGCGCGGGAAAATCAACCCCGGCGGCGGGGATGGAGGAGAAGGATGAATCCGGGCGGTCACTGCTCGAAGGCTCCGGTATGCCCAGGTCATCGGCCTCGATCCGAGGGCCCCGGCCGATGAGCACCGCACGCTCGATGAGGTTTTTCAGCTCCCGGACATTGCCGGTCCAGTGGTGTGATGAAAGGGCTTGAGCGGCCTGAGGGCTTATTCCGGTGAAATCCCGTGAGAATTTCCTGTTGAACTCCATGAGGAAGTGCTGCGCAAGCGGGATGATATCCTCCTTGCGCTCGTTCAGGGAGGGAACTTTCACCTTTATCACCCCGAGACGGAAATAGAGGTCGCGGCGGAACAACCCGTTGTCCATGAGGAGAGAGAGATCCTTGTTGGTGGCTGAGACGATCCTTGTTCGGACATGCTGTCTCCTCGTGGAGCCGAGGCGGTGGAACTCGCCGTTTTCGAGAAACCTCAGGAGTTTTGCCTGTGCCTCCGGTCCCAGGTCTCCCACCTCGTCCAGGAACAGGGTGCCTCCTTGCGCGTCTTCGATGAGCCCCCGCTTGCCTAATGCGCTGGCCCCGCTGAACGCCCCTTTTTCGTAGCCGAAGAGCTCGCTCTCGATAAGGTCTCTGGGGATGGCCGCGCAGTTCACTGTGACGAAGGGACCCATGAAATTGGGACTCCGGTAATGGATGGCGCCTGCGATGAGCTCCTTGCCCGTGCCTGTTTCTCCGAGGATGAGGATCGGTGTGTCAGGGCTCTTGGCCACGCGGGAGATGAATTCCATGACATCCTGAATCGCGTTGCTCTCGGCCACGAAGCAGGGGAGGTTCTCCTGAAGATACTGCTGCTGGAGCTGTCGGACCTCTTTTCTGAGCCTGATGGACTCCAGTGCGTGGGCAATGTTCATTTCCAGCGCGTCCATGATGATGGGCTTGATCACGTAGTCATAGGCGCCGAGCTTCATGGCCTGGATCACCGTCTGTGCGTCTTCGTACGCAGTGATCATGATCACCAGGGTGTCGGGGTGAATGCGGCGGATTTCCTCGAGCGCCTGTATCCCGCTCATACCCGGAAGCCCGATATCCAGCAAAACCAGGTCGGGCGGCGTTTCGCTCATGGAGACAAGGGCATCCTCGGCGGTGCTGAAGCTCAGTACCCGGTAGGGCGGGGAGAGACTCGTGGAGATCCCGTCGCGGATGATCCGCTCATCGTCGATGACATATATCGTGTAGGTGATCATGACTCGCGCGCTCCTTGCTGCATGGGGAGGAAGATGGCGAACTCCGCGCCTCCCAGGGGGCTCGTACCGACGGTCAGTCCGCCTCCGTGGTCCATGATGATCCGGTGGCTCAGGCTCAGGCCGATGCCGGTGCTTCGCGACTTTGTCGTGTAGAAGGGGTCGAAGATCTTGTCTCTCCTGGCAGGCGCAACGCCGGGGCCGGAATCGCCGACGCTTATCTTGAGCCGGTTTCCGTCCAGAGACAGGGAAATGGATATCTTCTTCGGCCTGTCCGAGTCCTTCATGGCCTCGGCCGCGTTGGTTATGAGATTGAGCATCACCTGCTCAATGAGCTGGGAATCCGCACGGCAGGGGGGGATCTCGTCCGGGATATCGGTTTGCACGAGGATGCCGGACTTTCGCAGGGTCACTTCCGATAAGGACAGGGCCTCTTCGATAGGTATGCGGATATCGATGAAGGCGAACTTCGGCTCTCCGGGGCGGGAAAAATCCATGACGCGCTTGATGACGGCCTCGATGCGTCGCGATGCATCGCACATCTTGTCGATGACAGCGAACGCCTGTTGAGCGTCCCGGTTTTCCGCGATGATTTTCCTGAGTGCGTGAAGATAGATGGTGATTCCCGAGAGCGGGTTTCTGATCTCGTGGGCTATGCCCGCGGCCACATGGCCGAGCGAGGTCATGCGGTCCTGAATGGCGAGCACGTGTTCCAGCTCCCTGGCCACAGTCACGTCCATCATGTTGAGCAGGACAGCGTCGCTGCCTTCGTATTTGATGATGCTCGCCCTGCAGTGGAGCCATCGCACATCGCGCTCTCCTCCATCGGGAGAGCCTCTCGGCAAGAACCTCACCACCATGCCCGGATGCTCGACTCTCCCGGCGGTGAGGTCTGCATAGAGCTTCTTGACGGCGGCTATGTCGTCGGGATGGATATTGTCGTAGAGGCCGGGCTCGCCGCCTTGAGGCAGCGGTCCGAACATGCGCTGCTGCTCCGGATTGCGATAGATCACCTTGCCGTCCTGGAGGATGGAAATGCCAGTAAGGGAATGCTCCACAAGTTCGCGGAAATACTGCCCGCTCTTCCTCAGGACTTCATGCGCGTGTCTTGTCGGGGCTTTCTCTCTCTGATGCGCAGGCTTCTTCCGTGCCATGAACCGCCCTTCTCGAAGACGCCTTCATGATGACGCCCGGTGCAGGAAATTCCTGCCTTGACGCATTCATTCTAAGCCTTGCCGCAGGAAATGGCAAGGACGAAGCTCCATGTGCCGCAGGTGCAGGGAACAGACGGAGTGTATTACGGAGGAGCCGGACACTACGCAAGACCCGAGTTCAGAGCCGGGCGACACCGAGAAACAGCATCGCGGGAGGAGAGATGCAGGGGGCACCCCGTTCACCGGAACGTTTTCGTAAAAAGGGCTGCGAGTTTCTCTCAGGAACCTCTCCCGACCAGCCGCCTGAATCAACAGTGCCGTCCTTGTCTCTGAAATGCCCGAACGGCTGAGCCGGTAAACATGGGCAGGTCTTGCGCAAACGAGATCAGGAGGAAACACGTACAGGTTTTCAGCCGGCCCGAACCCAGTGAGCTGTCACCGGCGTGTGCCGTTCTTCTTGGGCGCCGTCGCCGAGCCGCCCGTAATTGCTGTACCCCACGCCCAGAACGTGCCGTCCTCCCTCATGGCCAGGG
>DCDF01000112.1 GCA_002316295.1 Syntrophaceae bacterium UBA1062
CGGTCAGCACGAGGTCGGGCCGGGCCTCCACGATCTTGGAGGCGGCGCTCTTTATTTCAAAGAGAACGCCGACCTTTTTCCACAAGCCGCCCTTCTCAACATCGAAATCGATGATTCTCCGGTTCACCTTCAGGTTTTGGCCCTCAACGAGCCCGGCGGCCGAGAGCTCCTGCATGAAGCCCTGGTATGCATTGTCGAATGGCTCTATCTTTGTGACCTGCAGGACTTCGATGGTAAAGGTCTTCTGCTGGGCGAAGCCGGCATCCGTCATCAGAAAAACGACCAGAAACGACATCAGACCGATGAAAAGTCTCCTCATATCTCCTCCCTCTAAAAATTGATCAACGGTTAGAAGTCCTTGAACCCATCACCGGGCCCCCTGTCCTGACGCCAAACTCAAGAGAGATCAGGTTCAAGCCGCCCCGCCTTCCGATGAGGGCGCGGCTTCCGAGATAGACTTGATCCCCGGTCATCCTCATGAAGACAGTCATCGAGAATGGTGCGTATCATACTGGATATAAAGCATGTTTGTCAAGAATGCCGCTGCTCACAGGATCCGTGTCATACAAACGCACGGCCGTCACGTCAGGTGGCGGCTGAGTCTGAGCATCAAGATTCAGCGGCGGAATGTCGAATGGGTGGGGAGACTTTACCGATGGCCGGTAGAGCGGCCGTAAGAGATGCGGGGGACCGGCATACATCACGAAGAAGGTTTGTTCGATGCGTGAGCGGCAGGAGAGAGCAGCATGAAGAGCATCCCCATACGGTATTGCTTCACCTTCAGTGACAGGACCCAGGAAATCGTCAATCTCGAGCTCCACGCCAGGACACTCGAGCTGATCAACGATCCGCCGGGATATCTGCCGTCCTGGACAACCCTGGGATTTCACCAGTGCCCCAATTGCCCCCTGACCCCCGATACGGCTCCGCACTGCCCCCTGGCGGTGCATCTGGTGAGTACGGTGAGCAAATTTCAGGGGAAGTTGTCTTTTCATGAGATCCATCTGAACGTCATTACTCCGGAGCGGATCTTCTCGCAGCCGACCACCCTCCAGAATGCGATCAGCTCTCTCATGGGGCTCATCAGCGCAACCTGCGGCTGCCCGCTTACCGCTGTGCTGAGGCCCATGGCCCGATTTCATCTTCCCCTGGCCACCGGTGAAGAAACCACGTACCGTGCAACCTCCATGTATCTTCTTGCTCAATACTTCATGAAGAAGGGCGGCCATTCTGCGGACCTTGATCTCGCCGGTCTCACCCGAATCTATCAGGATATCCATCTCGTGAACGTCGCCTTCACCGGACGACTCAAGGACGCCACACAGACGGAGTCCACTCTCGACGCCATGGTCATGCTGGATACATTTGCAAGAGCCCTTCCCGAGCATATCGAAGACTCCCTTGATTCTCTGAGCTATCTCTTCGAGGGAAACGTGTGTCCGAAAACTCGCGCCTGACAGGGCGGGGTTTCGCCCCGACCGCTCTATCGCCCGGCGGAAGGCCTCTCTGCTGAAAAGCTCGTTTCGCACCATCATTCGCAAATCCCTTGACATATGGGGAGTTATCAGTAGAATGATTTATTGGTCGGACCACCGGACCAATGACAGGGGGAATACATGACAGCATTGATGCTCACGCGACCGCTTCTGCGGAGCAGGCTTTCAGGCGAGATCGAGAACATCCTGCTCAAGGGCATTATCAAAGGTCAGCTCGCCGTTGGAGAAAAGCTCCCCACCGAAAGAGAGCTCGCCCGCGATCTCGTGGTCAACCGGTCGACAGTCAGGGAAGCGCTCGGAAGGCTCGAGTCTCTCGATCTGGTGGAAATACGCCACGGCGACGGAGTCTATGTGAAGAATTACCTCGAGAGCGGGAATCTCGAGCTCATCAGAGCCATGATCCGTCTGGACGACAGGCAGCGGGACGACATCATCGCGGCGCTGCTGGAGTTCAGGACGATCATCGGTCCCGAGATGGCCTTTCGCGCGGCCGAAAACCGGACGGAGGAGCATCTCGTCTCGCTGGAAGAGGTCATCTGGAAAAATGAGGATCTCTCCATCCTGGAAAAGGACATCCGGGTGCATCACATCATCGCTCTGGCAGGGGCCAATGTTCTGTACCTCACCCTGCTCAATTTCTTCAACAAGTTCGTTGTCGAGTACGGATATCTCTATTTCAACGACCAGGAAAACGTGAAGCGCTCACAGCGCTTTCATGAGGAAATCTACCACGCCATCAGGGACAGAAACGCCGGGCTCGCCCGGAAGATCATGAAAGACGTTCTCCTGTACGCCCAGAATGTGGTGGTCGACACATTGCAGATCGGGAAGAAGAGTAACAGGAGGTAAGAGTCATGCAGAGATTTATCGAACATTATCAAGGCAGGATGTACGACGTAGTCGTCATCGGAGGCGGGATCACAGGGGCCTCGGTCGCCTACGATGCCGCGAGCAGGGGGCTCAGGGTGGCGCTGCTCGAAAAGAACGACTTTTCCGGGGCCACGTCAGCAGCCACGTCCAAGCTCATTCACGGCGGCCTGAGATATCTGGCGAACATGGAGTTCTCCCTGGTGAGGGAGTCGCTCAAGGAGCGCAAGATCCTCGAAGACATCGCGCCGAACTTCGTCTACCCGGTTCCCATGCTCATGACCCATTACAAGTCGTCGCTGAAGAACAGCAAATGGTTCATCAAGGCGGGTCTCACCCTGTACGACATACTCTCCTACGACCGCGGAAAAACGTGGGACGAGAGCAAGAAGATACCCCTGCACAAGACCATTTCCACCAAAAAGGCGTTGGAGATGCAGCCGTGCCTGAAGGAGCAGGGACTCACGGGAGCCTCGGTGTTTTACGACTGCATGAGCATTTTCCCGGAGCGCCTGACGCTCGCCTTTATCAAGTCCGCCGTGGCGTTCGGCGCCGAGGTGGCGAATTACGCCAAGGTCGACGGGTTCGTTGTGGACCGCGCAGGAAGGGTCGCGGGAGTGAACGCGATCGATCTCCTGAACGGCGCCCGCCACGAGATCCGCGGTCACATCACCATCAACTGCGGCGGGCCCTGGGCCGACATCATTCTGGGACTGGCGAAAAAAGGCGAGGTGAGCGAGACTCTCAGACGCTCGGAAGGCATCCACATCATCACCGGCAAGAAGATCAACGAGGGCAGTGTGGTGGCGACCATGACGCCCCGGGGCAGGCATTTCTTCCTGATACCCTGGCGAAGGCACACCCTTATCGGCACCACGGACAAGGAATACGTCGGCAGCCCCGATGATTACCGGGTGACCAGGCAGAGCATCGACGAGCTCATTGACGAGGTGAACGCGACCTTCGGAAGCGGGTTCGTGAAGTTCGAGGATGTTCTCCACGCCTATGGAGGCCTGAGGCCCCTGGTTGAGGAACAGACCGAAGGCACGTACGAATCCTCACGGAAGTACGAGATCTACGACAATGCTTCCGACGGGCTCCAGGGCCTCATCACGGTCGAGGGGGGCAAGTATACCACGAGCCGCAACCTTGCCGAGAAGGTCATGGACCTGGTTAGGGAAAAAACGGAGATGCCCATGGGGCCGACCATCACCGACCGCCGCTATCTCTTCGGCTGCGGCATCCGTGATGTCCCCGCATTCATCGAATCGCTCCGGAAGAGGTATCCCGGGTTCGGGCGGGATACGATCGAGTACCTGGGGAGGCACTACGGCACGGAGTTCGAGCAGGTCCTGCATATTGCCGAGCAGGACGGGGAATATACCGAGGTCGTGAGCGATGACGGCGAGATTCTGGCCGAGGCGGTGTTCGCGGTCAGGCACGAGATGGCCAGGCGCCTGAGCGATATCGTGCTCAGGAGGACGGGTATCGCGACCTTGGGCAACCCGGGGGAGGAGATTATGAGAAAAGTCGCGGCAATAGCCGCTCGCGAGCTGAACTGGGATGACAGGAAGACCGAGGAAGAATATCGGAGCACGATGGAATTGCTGAAAATTCCCGGCAGAGAAGCGTGATACGGGAAACCTGAATGTTCCCGTGATATGAGAGGGAGGTCGTCATGTTAAGGAAGAAGAAGTTCAGGCCTGACTGGACGGAAACCGCACCCGAAGCTGGCACGATCAGATCCATTGTCAAGTACGGCAGTCCCTGCGCATTCAAGCATCCGAGCGATGGATGGGTTTCCATGATGATGGAGGAGTTCGGCATGACGGCCGCCGACTTCAGCCGGAAACAGGACGAGGGAAGGCAGAAGGCCGTGCTCGACAGACCGGTGAGCCTGGATGCGCGGCATGTCGAGCGTCTGAAGGATATTGCGGGGGAGCACAACGTCGTCACCGACGACTACAGCAGGATCAGATACGCATACGGCAAGACCACCGAAGAGCTTATGGAGCTCCGCACGGGGATCATCAAAGAAGCCGCGGACGTGGTCGTCCATCCCAGAGACAAAGCGGACGTGGCCCGGATCGTGGCCTACTGCAACGAGCACGTGATCCCCGTCACGGTGTTCGCGGCGGGGTCGTCGGTGAACTTCGGAGTGCGGCCTGCGCGTGGAGGCGTCACCCTGGCGCTCGGCACCCATATGAACAAGCTGCTGGAGATCAACGAGGCCAACCAGACCGCCCGCGTCCAGCCCGGCATGTTCGGCCCCGCCTACGAAGACGCTCTCAATAACGCTCCGGAGCGCTTCGGAACGTCAAGGCGCTACACCTGCGGGCATTTCCCGCAGTCCTTCGAATATTCCACGGTGGGAGGCTGGGTGGTGACCCTGGGCTCGGGCCAGGCCTCCACCTATTACGGCGATGCGTGCGACATCGTCATCAGCCAGGAGTACGTCACTCCGGCCGGAACCTTCAGGACCAGGGAATTTCCTGCCGAGGCGACCGGCCCCAAGGTGCACGATATCATGAAAGGCTCCGAAGGCGCCTTCGGGATTCTCGTCGAGGTGACCATGAAGATCTTCCGCTTCATGCCCGAGAACCGGAAATACTTCAGCTTCATGTTCTCTTCCTGGGAGGCTGCGGTGGACGCCAGCAGGGAGATCATGCAGGGCGAGTTCGGTAGGCCTGCGGTCTACAGGATCTCAGACCCTGAGGAGACCGATCGCGGGCTCAAGCTCTACGGTATACCCTCCTTCGTGGACGCGTTCCTGGTCAGGAGAGGCTACAGGCCCATGGAGCGGTGTCTGTGCCTGGGCACCGTGGAGGGGGACGGCGACTACACCCGTCTCGTTCTGAAAAAGATCCGGAAGATCTGCAAGGATCACGGCGCCATGTGCCTCACCGGCTACGCGTCCAGGAAGTGGGAGAAGACGCGCTTCACCGAGCCGTACATGCGCGAGGACCTGCAGGATTTCGGCATCCAGATCGACACGCTGGAAGCGAGCGTGACCTGGGACAACATCCATGCGGTCCACCAGGGGGTAAGGGCGTATATCAAGAGCAGGCCCCGGACCATGTGCATGACCCATGCGTCTCATTTCTATCCCCAGGGCACGAACCTGTACTTCATATTCATCATGAGGACCTCGGATGTGGACGAATTCCGGACGTTCCAGCGCGGTGTCATAGAGGCCATCGTGAAGAGCGGGGGCTCTCTGAGCCACCATCATGGGATCGGCAGAATGATGGCGCCTTACCTGGAAGGGTATCTGGGCAAAGAGCAGATGGAGGTGCTCAAGTCACTGAAGCGTCACTTCGACCCCAACAACATCATGAACCCGGGCGGGCAGCTGGGGCTAGATCAGGCCTGAGACGAGCCGAGGCCCCGCCGGTTCGAGACCGGTCAGGCGCCTGTTCCCGCGCGGCCGCCGTTCCCGGGAGTCATGATCTTCCTCACAGCGGCGTCTTCCTGAGCGCCCCGAAGATCATATAGGCGCCCATGAATATGATGAATGCCCCGAATGCGACGCGGAGCGATGTCGAAGAAACCCTGTTCGCAAAGTAGGCGCTGATCCAGGCGCCGAGGAAGAGACCTGCTGCCACGATAATCGCGGACCTCAGGTCAACATTGCCGTGCCGGTAGTACTCGATCACGGCGGCCAGCCCCACCGGCGGAAGGAGAATCGCCAGGCTGGTCCCGATCGCGTTGTGCAGGGAAAATCCGAGGACGTAAACCAGGGCGGGGACGATGATCACTCCTCCGCCGATGCCGAACAGCCCGGCGGCTCCGCCGGCAGCGAGGCCGATGAAAAGCAGCAGCACGATATCAATGTGATGAGCCATGAGACGCCTCCTTTTTTTTCATCCGAATGTACAGCGGGACCAAGATCGTGACCGCTGTGAGCGGCAGAACGAAGAGGAGAACGATGTTCGTCAGGAAGGGCAGGGACTTGTAATGAGCGGCCGCCAGGACAAGGTAGACGGTGTAGAGAACGTAGTAGGCGATAAAGAGCAGACCTTCCCCCCGTGATATGCGGAACCCGGTGAAGAAGACGGGCGCGCACGCGACTGCAACCGCAACCATCACCGGTATGTCGAACCTCAGTGCGGCCGAAGATACCCGGACCCCGTCGGGGCCTGCGAGGGCGCTGAGTCCCAGGACGGAGAGGATATTGAATATGTTGCTCCCCACCACATTGCCCACAGCAATGTCGCGCTCTCCCTTCACGCTCGCCATAACAGAGGTCGCTGCCTCCGGCAGGGAAGTGCCGGCCGCCACGATGGTCAGCCCGATAACCAGCTCGCTCACGCCGAAGCTCTTCGCCGCCGCAGTCGCACCGTCCACCAGCCAGCGGGAGCCGATTACCAGCATCCCCAGGCCGGAGACGATGAATATCAGGCTCAGGAGCATCCCCTGACGGCCGGTGTCGACAAGGTTGTTATCACCGCTGACGCCGGCCTTGCTCCCCTGACGGACGGTAAAGACAGTGTATGCCAGGATGCCGGCAAAGAGGAGGAAACCGTCCGTGCGGCTTATGTTCCCGTCGAACGCCATGACCGGCACGAGAGCGGAGACTCCGATCATAATGGGCACGTCGAAGCGCACCAGCCGTACCGAGACGCTCAGAGGGGCGACTATCGCGGAGAGCCCGAGGATGAACAGGACATTGAAAATATTGCTGCCCACCACATTGCCGAGCGCGATATCGGCTGAAGAAAGGAGCGCCGAGTGTACGCTGACCGCCAGTTCGGGCGCGCTGGTACCGAAAGCGACAACGGTAAGCCCGATGACAAGAGGAGCGACCCCTGCAAGGGCCGCGAGCCGTGACGCCCCCCGCACGAGCAGTTCTGCGCCGCTGATGAGCAGCGCCAGGCCAAGAATGAAGAGCAGAAACACACTCGTCATAAACGTCGTGTCCTTCTCACGCCGTGACAGATACGGGCAGAGAGGGGTTTCTGCATGGTTCAGGAATGAAGGAGCATGCCGGATAGAGCCGGGCCCTTTACCGGGAAGAAGGGCGCGCGCAATAAAGGCAGAGCTGGAGAAATCTTCAGGAAACGGTCCACTTCAGCTGAAACTCGACTTCCTCCTTCCCGTCTTCCCGCTCGTGCTCGATTGTGAACACCGCGTCCGGAGGTACGGACACGCGTTCGCCAGCTATCTGGATGCGGAATTTTTTCCCCTGCTCGATGCAGTCGGCCAGCCTGCGGAGTTTGTCTGCAAAACGGCCGGCCGGGTACCCTTTTTCCGTGTCCCGATCCGCCTTACGCTTCCTCGCTGCCACGAGTATACCTCGAATGGATTTTCACTGGAGTGTACTCGATGAGAGGATACGGAATCAATAGGCAAAAGACCGCGGGCATCCGGTTGATGCCCGCGGTCTTTCGTGGGGATCTCTTCCCGGGCGTTGTGCTTCATCTGCTCGGGCACGTTCCCGGGGCAGCCCTTCATCCACCTCGTCACCGGATGCCGGTGACGAGCACGGCATCGGCATACCGATGAAAACGAGCAATCTCTTCATAAGCCTTCTCCTTCATTCGTACCGGCTGGTAAACGGACGAAACGAGCGCGGGTAATGTCCGGCGCAGCCGGCCCGGAAAAGGCCCAGAAGAAGCAGCACGGAACCCTGTTTCATGATGAGGCCCCTGCCGCAGGAATGGAGTTCTCACCGCCGAAATCATCCCTTTCGCGGGCGGGGATGGCGGGGTCGGTGAAGGCGTTACGGGCGACAGTGAACAGGAGCGCAAGAGACAATTCGTGCGAATGATAGCGCTCCATGTATCGGGTGACGCTCTCCTGCAGGATATCATACGCAGGGTCCGCATCCCCTGCCATGCGCATCAGGGAGGAAAACAGTCTGTTCCCGTTCGCCTCGAATATGGTCTCTATCGTATGCACGGCGCACGCATAACGCAGAACCGGCAGGGTGGTTGCCGGATAATCCTTCAAAAAATATTTCCGCAAATCCGTCTCGTCGCAGGTTCGCTATGAGGAGGATTTGAAAGATTATTTTCTCATATATCATCCTCGATCCGCCGTGAAGATCCGGTCTTTCCGGTTGATTCCTTGCTCCCTATTCAGTATGAGAGAGAGAAAATACATTCGTGCTGCAACTGCCGAGAGGATTGCCAACACGGAAGGAGAAAATGGATGCTCGAAGTAACCGAGAAGGCTTTGCTGAAGTTCAAAGAATTTTTCGAAACCCGCAAGGAGATAGAACCGCTGCGGGTCGTGGTCGCGGGAGTCGGTTGAAGCGGCCCCACACTGGGGCTGGCTCTGGATGGGCCGACAGAAACCGACGAAGTTATCGAGACAGGCGGTTTTACCTACATCATTGAAAAGAAACTGCTGGAGCAGGCCCAGCCTATCCGTATAGACTATGTTTCAAACGCGATGGGCGAGGGTTTCATCATCACCTCGAGCCTGACCAAAAAAGGCGACTGCGGCGGCTGTACCAGCTGCTAGCGATCATCGTACGGCGCATGGCCGGAAGGGGCGTTTCCTTTCCGGCCATGCACCGCATCCGGTTTTTTAGAAAAAGCGCTTTTCTTTCGATATCCCCCAAACCCCTGATCAGGGGTGCGCTCATTTTCTTATTCGAAACAGACTTCAAAAGTGAAATCACCGTTTTCCGTATGAAAGGGGACGGCGATGACCGGATGGGAGGTCATGTGAGTAATGACATGGTTTTTCCCGGTGATCACGGAAGGGATGGCCCCGGACATCATTCTGCCCATGGCCGCGAGTCTCTGCCTGCCGTTTCCGGAGACGATGTTCAAAATCTCTCCGACAGCATCCTTGACATCCTCATTGATCTCGGTGAGTTCTTCTCCGAACATCTTGGAGACAATCGTCAGTATGCATCTCTTGGTGAATGTCACCGAAATCGTCCCCTTGGTGTCGCCGCTCAGGCCGACTACACCGGAGACGTCCCCCTGGGCCACGGGGCTTTTTTTCAGATACGGCGTTCCTACGTGAGCCTCGGTGAAGGCAAGGGACGCCAGTACGTTGATTGTTGCATCGATGAATGGATTTACCAGTTCTACGTCCATGCTTTCTTCTCTGCAGAGCATCTGCAGTTTATTATTCAGTGTGCGCTATCGGCAAACGCAAGGCGGGTGTTGAGAAAAAAATGAAACACATTCGATGCTTATCGGCAAGAGGGTGAAAAGCTCCGGGTCTGGCCGGTCAGCCCCGGTACACACAGGGCATACGCAGCGATGCCGAACGCGACCGCGGCGTTGAGACAGGATTTGGATCCCGCCATAGGGATATGGATGATGCGCTCGCACAGCTCCAGAACAGCCGGATCCACTCCGGACACCTCATTTCCCACAACGAGCACCAGAGGAGGCCCGGGGACGTCGGAAACCGTGTCCGACAGGGGCACCGAACCCGGCCCACCCTCCAGGGCCCACAGCCGCCTGCCAGACTTTCTGAGAAATATCGCGGCCTCGAGGCCGTTTCTCCATCGGCTCCATTCTACTGCGTCCTGCGCACCCAGTGCGGTCTTTGCGAGCCGGGGGTTTTCGGGCGTGGGCGTCATGCCGCAGAGATAGAGGCGGCCTATTCCCGCTCCGTCGGAAGACCTGAACATGGAGCCCACATTGTAGATGCTCCTGATGTTGTCCAGCATCGCCTCAATGCGGGTGCTGCCGCCGGCCGCCGGAGCGGTCGGCACCCCGCGTTCCTCATACTCACGTGTGGCCCTCCGCGTGGGAGAGCCGCACAGCGGGCACCGGGGCTCATCGCCGCGTCGTGCGACCACAGGGAATCGCATCATGCACGACGCATCGGTGCACTCTCTGATGACATGCCGGACATGTTCCTTCACGGGTACTGAATTACCACAGAGAAAAGCGTCCGGGCAAACGGATCGTGGGAACGAGCAGCGACGGCGGGGCGCTACTGGTCCTCGATGCAGATCTCGATGGTGAACTGGCCGCTGTCTGTCTCGAAAGGAACGGCGATGATGGGCTGCCTGGTGATATGGGTGATGGTATGGTTCTTCCCGGCAATCACGGTGGGAATGGCCCCCTTGAGCACCCGCCCCTGGGTTTCGAGCTTCTGTCTGGCCTGGCCGGAAATGATATTGAGGATCTCTCCAACGGCATCCCTGACCTCCTCGTTGATCTCGGTGACTTGTTCGCCGAACATGCTGCTCACAATGGAGAGGATGCTGTCCTCGGTGAAGCTCACCGATATCGTTCCCCGCGCTTCTCCGATCAGGCCGACGATGCCGGTCACATCGCCCCGGGCGATGTTGTCTTTCTTGAGAAAGGGCTTTCCTGCGGTGGCCTTTGTAAACGCCATGCTCGAGAGCACATGAAGAGTCGCCTCAATAAACGGATTCACCAGTTTTACATCCATGCCGTCCTCTCAGTCGTCTATCGATGATTTCGTTCGTACAGGTCGCTGTGGTATCTATCGGCCGGTGCCCCGGACAAAATTAACGCGGGTGTGATCCGGCTCATGAAAAATCGGCTCGGGCCCCGATTGATGGCGCTGCTCCGCGCCTGTCTATCCCCGGTCGGGAACCGTGAGAATTTCTTCTCCGGCCTGGTTTTCCACCTGTCCGGGCCTGGTCCCGAAGCGCAGCCTCCACAGCTGGGATACGAGCATGCCAAGCAGCATGAGCGTGCAGCCGAGGAACTGGCGCGGGGTGAGATGCTCGTCCAGAAGCAGCCATCCTCCCAGCGCGGCGAAGACCGCTTCGAGACTCATGAGGATCGCGGCGTGGGAACTGGGGGCATCCTTCTGGCCCACCACCTGAAGGGTATACGCGACTCCGACGGACAGGATCCCGCCATAGAGAATGGGGATTATCCCATCGATGATGGATTCCAGCGCGATCACCTCGATGACGCCTGCGACTGCGAGACTTGAGCCGGCGCAGGCGACATACTGGAAGAAGGCGAGGCGGAAGGAATCCATTTTCGGCGAGCACCATCCGATGATGAGCACGTGAGCCGCCCAGAAGAGCGAGCCGACAAGAACCAGGAGGTCGCCCGGCGAGATTACGAGTCCGCTGGTGACACTGAGAAGGTAGAGACCGGCCACGGCCAGCACGGCGCCTATCCAGGTGCCCCGGTCGGTCCGCTGCCCGAGGATGATTCCCAGGATCGGGACGATGACTACATAGAGTCCGGTGATGAAGCCGGCGTTTCCGGCCGTCGTGTGTACGAGCCCCGCCTGCTGGAGCGAGGAGCCGGCGAAGAGCACCAGCCCTGCAAGCAGACCGCCCAAGAGGGTCTCTTTCCTGGTGGCCGGCACGGCGGGCCTTGCCGCCCCGAGCTTCCGGTATACGATCAGGGGGAGCAGAAACAGGGCGCCGAGGGCGAAGCGGACGCCGTTGAATGTGAAGGGGCCCACATAATCCATCCCCACACGCTGGGCAACAAAGGCAAAGCCCCAGATCAGCGCTGTGATGAAGAGCAGCACATCCGATTTCGCTGTCCGCAGGTTCATGGGCGAAGATACCACCTTTCGCTGTTGGAATCGGGGCGCGGCAGCCCTGCAGCCGGCGCTCGCGCGCTGTTGCGATTTTGTCGCACCTGTATTAGCTCATTTTCCCGGAAAAAGGAATGTGTGTTTCCATGGATACCGCAATGACCGGAAGGATCGCGGCTGCAGCCGGAAGCCTTTGGAGATGCCCCTGCTCACAAACCTTTCCGCCTGGCCTCTTCGACGGCCGCTGCCAGGCCGGGCAAGAGTGATATGGGGGATATCCTGCGGGCTACTGTCTCTACCGCCTGCTCGAAAGGGTAGCCCAACCTCAAGCAGAGATATGCGATGACGACCGACGGGGGGCGGCTGATTCCCTGTCCGGCAAAGACCAGGACCTTTCCCGCGCCGGCTTCAGCCGTACGGTGGATCCATTCCACGGCATCGGCCAGCTGCTCGGGCGGCACGACGGCAGCATCGACGATGGGCACCTTATGATAGGGGAGCTTGGGAGAGGTCAGATTCCGCTCCCGCGCCACGCACAAAAGCGCCGAGATGCCCGGAGAAGGGCTCAGGGCCTCCTCGTACTCGCCGACAGCAACATGTTCCAGTATGATGTGCATGCTTCTCCTCCCGGGGACGCCTGCTTGTTATGCTCACTCCCCGACAGAATGGACGGGCCCGCTTATCGAATGGATTCCGCAATGCGTCTGAGCGAGGGGCCGATCTCCTTCAGCGTTGCGGTGTATCTGCCCCCATAGTAATGCCCGGGCCAGATGCGGGTGTCTTCCGGCAGCGCGAGGATCCTCTCGATGCTCTGTCTGATGTCGGAGAGGCTCCCGCCCGGAATGTCAGTACGTCCGATCCCCTCGACGAAGATTGTGTCGCCGGTGATGAGGTTCCCCGGCCAGAAGAGGCAGATGGAGCCGGGGGAATGTCCGGGCGTGTGCATCACCCGGATGGTTGTCCGGCCGAGGGAGAGCATGGTCCCTTCGCTGAGGGTGAAGGATATCTTCGGGGGGATGCGCGCGGTGAAGAGGGCTGACAGGGAAGAGCTCGCCATCCGGTGGAAAAACCCGCTGTCTCCGGAATGGGCGAGGATGGGCGTCCTGTCGGCGAAGAGATGGTTTCCCATGGTGTGGTCCGGGTGGATATGGGTGTTCACGACTGTCTTGACACGCAGAGCCTTCAGGTCGATATGGTCGCCCATGCCGGCCGGCGGGTCGATGACGACGCTTTCTTGAGTCACTGGGTCGGTGAGGACATAGCTCAGCAGGGCAAAGGACTCGCTGGCGATCTGTTTGATGTTCAGCATCGGAGGCGGCCCTCATGCCCCGGCGGTGGAGATGATCTTCCGAAAGAGCGGCATGAGCAGTGTTGCCAGCACGACACTGCCAAGCGCCTGGAGGATGTTGGCCGGCACCTCCGCCAGCGCCGCCTTCTGGTCGTACATGATAGTCTCGGCAACGAAGTAGCCGAGCACCATCCATGCCGCGGCCAGTGCAAAGCTGATGACCTGGGAAAAGCTGATTCGGTCCTTGCTCACTCTGAGGACAGCGACCATGCCGGCTGCGATGAGGGCCTCGGTCCCCTTGATGACCAGGGTCCACAGCGCCCACTGGGGATATCCTCCCAAAATGTCGGCAAGGGCCGACCCGATGCCGCCTGCGATGAAGCCGCCCACAGGCCCGAAGAAGACGGCGGCCAGAAGGACCATGCTGTCGCCGAGGTTCATGTAGCCGTTGGTCTGGGGAATGGGTATCCGGACGATCATGGTGGCTACGGCAACAAGTGCGATGAAAAGTGCGAGAAGCGCGAACTCACGTATTCTCACTCTTCTGCTCCATATACGCTAAAGCCCTTTTCAGCCGGCCGACGGCCCTTTCCGTCCCGAGCGTGGCCAGGACCTCGAATATTCCCGGGGAGACGGTCTTGCCGGTCAGAGCCACCCGCATGGGCTGAGCCAGCACCTTGAATTTTATGCCCGTTTCATCCAGGAGCGACTTCACGGCTCCCTCGACAGCCGTCTTTTCGGAGAGATCGAGGTTCTCGATCCGTTCGATCAGCATCCGGAAGGGCTGCAGGAGCTCGGGCTTGAAGAACGATTCCTTCAGCTCCGCCGGAGGCTCGCGGTCGATGAAGTAGAAGTCGCCGAAGTCCACGATTTCTTCCAGTGTCTTTGTCCGTTCCCGGACATCCACAATCACCCGCCTGATATACGAATGATCGGGTACCGGGTACCCTCTGGCCGTGAGAAAATCGGGGAGGAGACGGGCGAGCCTGTCCGGATCGCCGGTCTTGATGTAGTGGTGGTTGAGCCACAGAAGCTTTTCCGGGTTGAACACGGCCGCGCTCTTGCCCACATCACGGATGTCGAACAGATCGATGAGCTCCTGCCGAGAGAAGATCTCCTGGTCGCCGTGAGACCAGGAAAGCCTCACGAGGTAGTTGACCAGGGCCTCAGGGAGATAGCCCATGTCTTTATACGCGGTCACGGATGTGGCGCCGTGCCTCTTGGAGAGCCTGGTCTTGTCCGAGCCCAGAATCATGGGTACATGGGCGAAACAGGGCAGATCGAACTGAAGAGCCTCGTAGATCAGGACCTGTCTCGGGGTGTTGTTCACATGGTCGTCGCCTCTGATCACGTGTGTGATGTTCATCAGCGCGTCGTCGATGACCACCACCAGGTTGTAGGTGGGCATGCCGTCAGATCGCAGCAGGATGAAGTCGTCGAGCTCGGCGTTGTCAACCGAGATCCTGCCCTTGATCATGTCGTCGAACGATGTGAAGCCGGAAGAGGGCAGCGCCATGCGAACCACCCGGCCCGGTCCGGGGCCGAGCCCCTTGCTTCTGCAGGTCAGATCGTACTTCGGCTTCTCGCCCTTCTCCAGCGCCGTTTTTCGCTTCGCCTCCAGCTCTTCGGGGGTGCACTCGCACCAGTAGGCCTTGCCTTCGTCCAGGAGCTTCTGGACATACGAGCGGTAGATATCCAGGCGTTGCGACTGGTAAATCGGACCCTCGTCCCATTCCAGCCCCAGCCACTCCATGGCCTTGAGTATCTGGAGGCTCGATTCCTTGGTGGAGCGCTGAGCGTCGGTGTCCTCCACCCGCAGGATAAACGCGCCTCCTTCATGCCGGGCGTGGAGCCAGGAAAACAGAGCCGTCCGAGCGCCGCCGATATGGAGGTATCCGGTGGGGGAAGGGGCGAACCGTGTCCGTACCGTTCCGTCTTTCATCATGCTAACCTCGCACCTGGGATTTGATGTAGTTGAGCAGGCCTCCCTCTCTCAGAATCTCCCGCTCCCGCACGGAGACCTGGATCGAGCACTGGAGCCTCTCGCCTGTGTCCGCCTCCTCGACTTCGAGTGGCTCCCCGCCTTCGAGAGCGGCCGTGATATTCGAAACCCTGACGCGGGCGCCCTGCTCGATGCGGTCATAGACGCCCTCCTCCACGATGACGGGAAGGATTCCGAAGTTGATCAGGTTCGAACGGTGGATCCGGGCGAACGACTGCGCGAACACGGCCTTGATGCCGAGGTACATCGGGGCCAGCGCGGCATGTTCGCGCGAGGATCCCTGGCCGTAGTTCTCCCGCGCGAGGATGCAGCCGGCGCCCGAGCGCTTCGCCCGGGATGCGAAATCGGGATCGATCCCGGAGAACACATACTCGGAGATGGCATCGATGTTCGATCTCAAGGGCAGGATCTTCGCGCCTGCAGGCATGATATCGTCGGTGGTGATGTTGTCTCCCAGCTTCAGGAGAACTTCGAGCTCGAGAGAGTCTTCCATGCGCCCTCGCTTCGGAAGAGGCCTGATGTTGGGGCCTCTTGCGATCTCCACGGACGCGGGCGTCTCGGCCGGAGGTATAATCATCGAATCGTCGATGAGAAATTGTTCCGGCAGGACGATATCGGGATATGGGCCAAGGTCTCTGGGGTCTGTGAAGCAGCCCTTCAGCGCGCACGCCACAGCGACCTCGGGAGAGGTCAGATACACCTGCGCGTCTTTGGTGCCCGATCTGCCGGGGAAGTTGCGGTTGAAGGTCCGCACCGACACCCCGCCGGTCCTTGGCGCCTGGCCCATGCCGATGCATGGGCCGCACGCGCTCTCCAGGATCCGTGCGCCCGAAGAGATGATGTCCGCAAGGGCCCCGTTGCCCGCGAGCATGGCAAGCACCTGACGGGATCCTGGGGCGATCGCCAGGCTGGTGTCGGTGTGGACGGTCTTTCCTCTCAGGACGCGGGCGGTCATCATGAGATCTTTGAGCGAGGAGTTCGTGCATGATCCGACGAGCACCTGATCGACCTTTTTCCCGGCGAGCTCTCTGACAGGCACCACCTTGTCCGGGCTGTGAGGGCAGGCCGCCAGAGGCTCGATCTTCGAGAGGTCGACCTCGACGATCTCGTCATACTGCGCCCCGTCGTCTGCGGCGAGCGGTCTCCAGACACTCTCTCTGCCCTGAGAGGCCAGAAACGCCCTCGTGATCTCGTCGCTCGGGAAGATAGAGGTGGTCGCCCCCAGCTCGGCGCCCATGTTGGTGATGGTGGCGCGCTCCGGGACGCTCAATGTCGCCACGCCGTCGCCTGCATATTCGAAGATCTTGCCCACGCCGCCCTTGACCGTGAGGCGCCTCAGGATTTCCAGGATGATGTCTTTGGCGCTGACCCAGGGGCTCAGGCGCGAAGTGAGGATCACCCCGACCACTTTCGGCTTCGGGATCGAAAACGGCATGCCGGCCATGGCCGACGCCACATCGAGCCCTCCGGCCCCGATGGCCAGCATTGCGATGCCTCCGGCGGTCGGGGTGTGGCTGTCTGAACCGAGCAGGGTCTTGCCCGGAATGCCGAACCGTTCAAGATGGACCTGATGGCAGATGCCGTTGCCGGGACGGGAGAAATACACTCCATATTTTCGGGCTATGTCCTGGAGAAACCGGTGGTCGTCGGCATTCTCGAACCCGGACTGCAGGGTGTTGTGATCCACATAGCTCACCGAGAGCTCGGTCCTGACCTTTTCGAGCCCGATGGCCTCGAATTCCAGATACGCCATGGTGCCGGTGGCGTCCTGGGTCAGTGTCTGATCGATCGTGATCGAGCACTCCTTCTCGTTCCGGTCGACAATGTGGGCGTCGATGATCTTCTGCGTGAGCGTCTTCTGCATGCCTGCTCCTCAAATGTATTGTGTACCTTTCATGCTTTATGCTCTCTAATGCATGGTTCTCCCTGAGTCAATAGTTCCTCGCCGGCCTGTTCCTCTGCGCTTGTCGGCCGGGGTGGATGCAAAAGAGAAGCAGACTGCTGGCGGATCGCCATTTCCGGAGAGAGGGCAGGCCTTCGAAGGGAAAAATTAAGGACACACCCCACAAAAGAGGTGTGTCCCTGAAGAAGGAGGGTAACTAGTATTCTAGAAGCAGTAACGGAAGTGCACGCCGTAGAAGGTGTCGCTCCCGTAGTCGGCCTCGTTCGCAGAGTCGCCGTAGTCCAGGTAGAGGACTTCGGGCTGGACCAGGAACTGTGAGGTCACCCAGTAGGAGTAGCTGACGAATGCGCTGTAGCGCTCCATGCTGCTGGCCGAGCCGCGATTATCGACGTCGGCTTCCTGGTATCCGCCGCCCACGTGGACAACGCCCGGGTCGATCGGGACTGATACCTGGAGCCATCCGCCGTAGCTGGCGATGTCATTCACGCTGCCGTCCGCCTCGTACTCGGGTGCGCCGAAGGAAGAGCCTCTCACCATATCGAAGGCATCCGCGAAGATGGCCGTGTTCTCGCCGTACCACACCTCGCCGTCGAGCTGGATGCCGCTGTCGAACTTATAGACGGCGTCGAGGGCCACTGCATAGGCGAAGACCCGCTCGTCGTCATAGCCCGCGGCGTTGGCCTTGAGCTCGTACTGCTGTACGAGGAAGCTCGGGGTGAGCGAGAGCCCGCCGGTGCGGTATTCGAGGCTTCCCACCAGAGCCGGGGTGATCTCGTCGGTAATGAACTCATTCCCCGGTGCAGGATCGATGTCCAAATCCGCCGAATCCGTGTTCTCGATCTCGAGGTTCAAGGTGTAGTTGTCGCCCTTCTTGATGTAGCGGATCATGGGAACCCTGCCGGAATAGAGGTTTCCGAACCCGAACAGAGACAGGGAGCCGTTCATCTCCTGCTCCGCGAAATGGTTTGCAAGAGCGGAGTAGGTCTGACCGATCAGAAGACTGTTGCCGCCGCCCATGTCATAGGTCAGGAAGGCGTGCCGCGTTTCCAGCACATTGCCCTCTTTGAAACCCATCTCGATGAAGCCGGTGACGTTGTCGTACTTGGACCAGACGCTCAGCCGGGAATTGCCCGGGTGCTTCAGGGCGAAATCGGTCTCGGAATCACTGACTCCGGGTGCTACATCGCCCTTGTCCGTAACCTGGTATCCGGCGTTCAGCCTTACCTGCCCCGCGATGCCGAAATCGGCGTCGCCGATTTTGAAGGTCGCCGCCGTGGCGGAGAAAGCCAGCCCGGCTACCAGAAGTGCCGCCAGTGCCAAAGTCCACATCTTTTTCATGCGCATGTTCCCCCTCTAAGCTGTTTATTTGTTTGACCATGGCCGCCGGCGTGGTGCCGCCGGCCATGTTTTGCGACGCTCGCTGAGATTATCCGGAGTGGCATTTCAAAAAATCCCCGATCTTTTCAACGGAAAGGAACAGTGGTTTCAGCCTCGTCATCCCTGTCTCACTTCGGGCATGAGCTTAGCACGGGAGAAATGTGAAATATGTCGGTGCAGAGCGCGTATATTTTTGAGAGAAAAAACCTGAGCCGATAGGCCAAAATCTGATAGGACGGAGGGAAAAGGACTACAGGGCGTGTAGTATGTTGACTGAACTGTCGGGAGGGAGGGCTCCGAAGCCCTGTGCCGTGCGGCTGGAGAAGCCGGCGGTCGCTTTACGCATACAGACCCCGGGAACGGACGCTTCGGGCGTTATCAGGCGGGTTTGACCGGGACGTGCTCGAGATAAAACCCCGCCATGCCGACGACAAGGATCCGGCCGGCGAGCTGGGGTTTGCAGAGGAGATTGTTGAGAATTTCCTGCGCCATGAGACTGCCGGCGGCAAAGACGATGGTCGGAATGACCGGGACAATCTTTTCGGTCTTGCCGAACCCGGCGAAGAGCTCCCTAAGCCGTACGGTTCGGCCCGGGATAATGGAGGTCAGCTGACCGTAGTCGCCTCGCAGAGCACCGGTGACCATGAATATTTTTTCCGGCAGGGCGTCCTCGAGAGCGAACCGGCTGGGGAAGTTGTCGAGGCAGTCGGCGACGCCGTCGCATCCGGAGAGCGCTCCGGCAATATCGTCTTCACCGATCGATACGTTCATCGCAACGACCTCTGTCAGGCCGGTCAATGCGTTCAGCCGGTCCGCCGCGATATATGCCTTGGGCTCGCCCAGGTCGCCGACAGTATAGAGCGCCTGCCTGTTCAGATCCGGAGGATCGATGACGCCCCTGTCCGCAACCACGACTCTGCCTATCCCGCACCGCACGAGTATTTCGGCCACAACGCACCCTAAGGCGCCTACCCCGGCGATGAAAACAGATTTTCCGGCGAGGATGTCCTGCTGCTCGCTGCCCCAGAAAGCTATGTTCCTGACAAAGATATCGTCTCGGGCGATCATTCTCTTTCCTCTGGGGCAGTCCGGCCCCTACGCTGCAGATACCGGCGGCATGACCGCGAAGTCGTCACCTTCTCTGAGCACGCTTTTCTCATTGGATGGGCGACCGTTGATAAGGATGATCGCGCCGTCGGACATGTCGATCTTCATTTCCCTGATGACCTCTTCCGCAGTCGTCCCTTCCGGCATATCGAAGACCTTGATCGTGGGCCTCCCTCCGGAAAGCACGGTAAAGAATGATTTTGCCTGAATCTTCATGTAAGAAGGTTCTCCTGTACGTGTATTCGCCATGGAGACAGCCCCGGCGTGCACATATGCTTGATATCAGCTTACCATGGCGATTCGTAAGGGGTAAACAAGACAAATTCTCATTTTGCTATCGGATATCGGCTTACACAGAACCAAAAGCGCCCTGAGTCGCCGGCAATCCGCAACCAGTCCCGGCGCGGCACGGTCTTCTGGGAATAGCGATCGAGTCCCCAGCGGAGCTGCGAGAAATTCTACCGCCAGTTCGCGTCGTCCTTGAGATACCCGATCACCTTCGCCGCAACTGATTTCTGCTCGTAGCGGAATGTCTCGAACATCATATCATGGACGCTCTGCCTTATCTGTGTAGCCTGCACCTCGATCAGAAACCTGTTGACGGAAAGCGTCCTCTTTCTGTGGCTGCCGAACCAGTGAGCCCACCGCAACGTTTCTTCGTCCCCGCGGAATCCGTAGGGCGGGAGCTTCTCAAAGATGTCGCTCTCTTTCTCCCAGGGCTTCGTGGCGATCGTCTGCGCCGCATCGAAGACGAATCTCTGGATATAGATGTCCCTGCAGAGATCCCGGTCTCCCTCCGCCACGTAATCGAAGAGCCTGGATACCAGGGCGCCTGCATCAGAAAAATCCCTCCGCTCTTCCATCAGCGCGGTTATTTCCCTTACGATCGTTTCCGCCCGCTCCGTCAACACTGTCTTTTCTTCCGTCATGACTTATCTTCCTGCAGTGATGTCCTTCATCGTGGTGTCTCGTAAACTTTTTCGTGCACAGTTTCAAGGCCGCATTCTTCGAGACCACGGCGTTCCGCACTGGATAGGATGATGCAACCGGCAGATAATCCGGGCCTTATCAGGCATCTGTTCATCGAGCTTGACAAGGCATACTTGTTTTCTTACCCTAACAGGGTGCAGGAAACAATGTTTGGATGAGGACAACCATCATTAGAGACCGTTTCTCTCAGGCGACAAGCACCCGGGGAAAACGGAAAGCAGCGGGACCTGGGAAGGCCCTATCAGAGACAGGCCAAACATGACAGATCATCGCCCTCGGAAAACACATCTCTACCGGTGTCTTTTCAATCTATTCCCCGATGCGGTATTCCTCGAGGCCATGGACGGGAGCATCATCGAGTGTAACGAAAAGGCGCTGAGCATGTTCGGCTACACGAAGGAGGAGATGCTCGGCCTGACCGCAAAGGACCTGATCCACGAACAGGCTGCGGACATATTTCCCGACATGATCGATGAAGGCAGCACGACGGATGGAGTGTTCGTCTGGATCAGCAGCAGGAAGAAAAACGGGACCATCTTTCCCGTCCAGTACAGCAATCAGGTCATCACCATCAATGGAGAAAAGCGTGTTCTGACGTTCGTCCGCGATGTGTCCGAACACTACTGGCGCAAGCACTATCTCCACCATAAATGGAAGGAGCAGATTCCCTGGTCGACTCAGGGTGTCCCGATACTGAGTCTCACATGGGAGCGGCTGGGCGACACCTTTGTGCTCATCGGGTTTGACGAGCGGGCGATAACCGCCACGCAAAACCGGATCCAGAATTATATCGGAAGATCGATCCACGAGCTCTATGCAGACAGGCCGGACATTATTCTGGATATCACCCGTTGTTATGAGGACCGGTCGATTCTGCGGAGAAAGACGATCTACACTCTGTTCTCGACCGGCCAGGAAATCATCGCCGAGCTCACCTATGTGTTCGTTCCCCCCAACCTCGTGATCACTCACTTGGAGGACTTTACGGAGAGGGATTCGGCCGAGGCCCTGAATCAGAGCCTGGTGAAGAGCTCTCCTGTGGGACTGTGCCTCGTTCAGGACGGGGTGTTCAAGTTCACGAACCCAAAGCTCCAGGAGTACACGGGATACAGCGACGCCGAACTCATGGATCTCGACCCGTATGCCCTGATACATCCGGACGACCGGAGCCTGATCGCTGACCTCATCGACCGCATCCCCCATATTGATCTGGCGGGAAAGCCCATAGAGCTTCGCATTCTGAGGAAGGACGGCGACATTACATGGGTGATGGCGACCGCGACCTCGATTTTTTACCGGCAGAAGCAGGCGGCCCTGTTCAATTTCATCGACTTTTCCGAGCTCAAGCAGGCCAGGGAGAAGATCGACGAGATCACCGCGCTGCAGTCCTCGATGCTGGAGGCGATCCCGCATGCTGTCATCGGCCTGGACAACAGAAAGATCATGTTCGCGAACCACGCGGCTCAGCCCGTGTTCGGGTGGGACGCCGAGGAGCTCATCGGAAAAAGCATGCAGGTCCTTTTCCGCTCGAAGGAGGAGTATGACAGGGAGGGAAAGAAATTCTACTCCACGCTGAAGAAAAAGCGCACCCATTCCCTGGAGTTCACCTATCGCCGCAAGGACGGTCGCGATGTCATCTGTCTGACCAGTGTTTCACGGATCGGCGGCACACCGGCCGACACCCGGATCGTGGCCACCCATACGGATATAACCGAGAAGAAGATGGCCGAAGAACATCTCAGGGAGAGTCAGCGGACCCTGTCCACCCTGATGGGCAATCTTCCAGGCATGGCGTATCGGTGCCTCAACGACAGACACTGGACCATGGAGTTCGTCAGCGAGGGCTGCTTCGACCTGACCGGCTACCGCCCGGCGGAGCTCATGGGCAACAGCAGGGTTTCCTATGCACAGCTCATCCACCCGCACGACCGGAATATGGTGCGGGCGACGATCAAGAAGTCTCTCAGGAACCGGGAGCACTTCCAGCTGATCTATCGCATCATCACGGCATCGAAGAAGGTGCGGTGGGTCTGGGAGCGGGGGCTCGGGATAATCTCGGAAAAAGGCAACCTCATCGCACTGGAAGGGTTTATCGTCGATGTTACCGAGCGAAAGCATGCGGAAGAGCAGCTGGAGCACTCCAGAAAGCAGCTGAGCATCCATGCCGACCATCTCCACACCCTGCTCGAAGGCGAACGCACCGAGATCGCCCGGGAAATCCACGACGAGCTGGGGCAGATTCTGTCCGCGCTCAAGATGGACCTCTTCTGGCTGAGCAGAAAGGTGCCGGAAGGGAGCGGGAGCGTTCAGGAGAAGATTGAATCCATGACGCAGCTCATCGATTCCACGATCAGGACCGTCGAGCGTATCCTCGTGACGCTCAGACCCGCGGTACTGGACGATCTCGGACTGACATCGGCTGTCGAATGGCTGGCCGAGGAGTTTCAGAACCGCACCGGGATCATCTGTGAGGCGATTCTCGAGCCCACGCCGGAGCGGCTCATCACCGATGAAAAGATCTCCACGGCGCTCTTCCGCATCTGCCAGGAGGCGCTCACGAACATCACCCGGCATTCACAGGCGACTCGCGCAGAGATCGTGTTGAGAACTCTGGGCGACCAGGTTGAGCTGAAGGTGAGCGACAACGGCGTCGGCATCTCAAAAATGGATATCAAGAAATCGAATTCCTTCGGCATTCTCGGCATCCGGGAGCGGGCCAATCTCCTCGGTGGAAAAATGAACATTGTAGGAAGAAAGGGAAAGGGCTCTGTTCTCAGGGTCCGCATCCCCCTGAAAGGATCAGATCCCCAGTGACACCCGGCCGAACGCCCGTCTCGGCTGTGAGCGGCCCGCACGGCAGCCGGACGGATCGCGCCTACAGAGCGATAGGAATTTGTCTTATCCTCTTCCCGCGGTTTCTGACATGTTACAAGGCCCAGCTCTGAAAGAAGATTCAGGAGTGCACCGATAGCTCGCCAGTGTGTTTCCATGGTTATGATCAACCAAAAGAGAATGTAAACCGGGGGGAAACCGTATGTCGAAAGCATCAGCAGCCATAGAACAGAGGGAAGTCAATGGTGCGCCGTCCACTCCACGGGTTGAAAAACGCTATCAGGAGCTCCTTGATCATGAGCCGTGCATCGATTCCGAAAGGGCGGTTCTTTTTACGGAGTACATGAAGCAGCACTGGACCGAGCCCCGATATCTCAGGGCCGGCGGGGCCTTGAAGCATGTGCTCTCCAACCTCACCGCAAAGATCTGGGACGACGAGCTCATCGTGGGCAACTGCTCGCGGTATTTCAAGGGAACCCAAGTGTATCCTGAGTATGAATGCTGGATGATGGAGGGGTTCAAGAAGATCAAGCGCGAAGAAGAGCGCTATATGGAAGGCACCCTGCAGGAAAGAAAGGGCGATCGTCTCGGGATCTATCTGATCTACCCAGAAGACAAGGAGCAGATCCTCGAGGTCGCCAAGTTCTGGGAGGGCAAAGACTGGAGAACGCTGGCCGAGAAGTATCTGCGCGAGACCAAGAACGATTTCGATATGGTCGAGAAGTGGATGCAGCAACTCGTGTTCCTGCGGTTCATGTTCGACGTTCCCGAGGGGCGGCTGATCGTCGATTATCAGAAGATTATCGACGAGGGGGTCGAGGGTCTCATCAAGCGAATCGACGGCAAGATCGCCGGGCTTGGAGACCTCAGCTCCAAGGAGTTGTTCGACAAGTACAACTTCTACCAGGGAGTGAAGATGGCCCTAGAAGGCCTGGTCGCCTATGCGGAAAACCACGCGGAGGAGGCCGAGCGTCTCGCGGCCGAGTGCAAGAGTCCCACCCGGAAGAAAGAGCTGCTCGAGATCGCCCGGATCTGCCGCAAGGTTCCGAGAAAGCCCGCCGACACCTTCCGCGAGGCGATGCAGTCCTTCTGGTTCACACACGTGGTGCTCTTCATCGAGCTCAACGGTCGCGGAATCTCCCCGGGACGCTTCGACCAGTACATGTACCGGACGTTCAAGGCCGACCGCGACGCCGGCAACCTTACCGAGCAGGAAGCGCTGGAGCTGCTTGAGCTCATGCGCATCAAGTGCGGTGAGATAAGCCGTGCTCACGCCACTTTCACCGAATCCTATCTGGGCGGCAGCGTGTATCAGAACGTCACCCTGGGCGGTGTGGACCGCTACGGCAATCCCTGCGACAACGAGCTCTCGAGCCTGGTGCTGCAGGCCGGCATCAATGTGAAGACCTGGCAGCCGACTCTCTCGGTGCGCTGGCGCGACGATATGAACGAGGAGTTCAAGCACAAGGCCATCGAGTGCATCAAGGCCGGTTCGGGTTATCCGGCGCTCTTCAACGACACGCTCGCCACCGAGCGATTCATCAAGGTGACCGGCGCCAACCTCGAGGACGCACGCGACTGGGCTCCGTGCGGCTGTGTGGACATGCAGATCTGCGGCAAGCGCATGCCCATGTACGCCGTGCCCCATACCAACAATCTGAAGATCTTCGAGCTCGTGCTCAATCACGGGGTAAACCCGGTCACCGGCGACAAGCTCCTGGACGTCAAGATCGACGTGAACACCGCGACGTACGAGCAGATCGTCGAAGAATACAACCGGGTGCAGGATATCATCATCAAGCGCGAGGAGGAGTACTGGAACACCATCATGCTCGTGCACAACGACCTCGGTCTGGTGCACCCCATCATGACCGCGCTCCTGGACGACTGCATCGACAAGGGCATGGACGCCTATGAGGGCGGGTGCCGGTATAACGACCCGGCCTATGTCATCTCCTGCGGCGTGGTGAGCGTCGCCAATTCTCTGGCGGCCATCAAAAAGGTCGTCTTCGAGGATAAGAAGGTCAGCATGGCCGAGCTGCTCGATGCCCTGAAAGACAACTTCAAGGGGCATGAGAAGCTGAGAAAGATGCTGCTCGACGCGCCCAAGTACGGCAATGATGACGATTATGTCGATCTTATCCTGGCAGAGCTCTACGATGCATGGTCGGATTCGGCCCAGAGCGTAAAGAACTGGGTCGGCGAGCCGTGGAGACCGAGCACCCTGTCGGTCACCACCCAGGTGCTTCACGGCAAGGCCTGCGGTGCGACCCCCGATGGAAGGCTTGCGGGCGATTTCGTTGCCGACGGCGCACTCTCGGCATTCCCCGGAACCGATGTGAACGGACCGACAAGCCTCATCAAATCAGCCACCAAGGTCGACGCCTGCAATCTCCAGTCCACCCTGTTCAACATGAAGTTCAATCCTTCGGCCATTGAGGGCAGGGCAGGGGCTGAGAAGTTCATACGACTCAATGACGCATACTTCAATCTGGGCGGGTATCAGGTCCAGTACAACATCGTTGACCGCAACATGCTCATCGATGCCCAGAAGCATCCTGAGAAGTACTCCGATCTCATGGTCCGGGTCGCCGGGTTCACGGCGCGCTTCATCGATCTCGGCCCCGAGGTCCAGAGGCAGGTTATTGAGCGGACACAGTTCTCTGAAGTCTAGAGAACCAGAGGCAAAAGGCGGTGAGTGAACAGGCTTACCAAGACTCCTGACCAAGACGAATGTCTTACAAAAAAACAGTGGGAGGAAGAATACGTCATGGCTTTGAAAGAAGAAAAGGTTCTCGTAATCGATCCTGACAAGTGCACCGGTTGCCATAGCTGCGAGATGGCATGCTCGATCAAGCACTTCGGCAAGTGCCATTCGTACTTTTCGCGCATCAGGATCCAGGAGTTCCGGGATGTGAACACCTTTATCCCCGTAACCTGCCAGGCATGTGAAGACGCACCGTGCTTGAAGGTATGTCCGATGAACGCACGCGTCAGGCTGGAAAGCGGCGCTGTCGTGACCGATGAAGACAAATGCATCGGCTGCCGTGCATGCATCTACTCATGCCCGTTCGGTGCACCGGTCATCAATCCGGATAACGGCAAGACCATGAGCTGCGACCTCTGCATGGATGATCCTATCGGCCCGTGGTGCGTCAAGGCCTGCACGATGCAGCAGGCGATCAAGTTTGTCCGCGCGCAGGATGCCGCCAGGGCAAAGGGCAGAGACATGGCCAAGCTGCTCGCCGAGGATTACATGCCGCCCAAGCAGGAAGAGGGCGATTTCGGGTTCAGCTTCAGCGTGTGATCGCAGGCAGGATCAGCAACTGAGAAGTGTACGCACACAAATTAGCGCAAGGAGGAAGAAATGGCTGATTTTCACGGTTGGAGAGGTCAAAGACTCAGACTCGACATGACCAACTTAACATATGAAATCGAAAAGCTCCCCATGGAGTATTACAAGAAGTGGGTCGGTGGCCGGGGCATGAATTCGGACGTGGTGTATCACGAGACCTGGCAGGGTATGGATCCGCTCGATCCCGCAAACCCGCTGTGCTTCGGAAGCGGACCGCTTGCAGGAACGTTTGCGCCGCTTTCCGGTCGTACCACGATCAGCGCACTGTCTCCTATGACCAGCTCGGTCATGGGCTTGGATGTGCACGGCCACGGCGATACCAACATGGGCGGCGCATTCGGCCCGGCCATGAAGTATGCAGGCTATGACCAGATCATCGTCAAAGGAAAGGCCGCGAAGCCGACCTGGGTGGTCATTTACGGCGACAAGGTGGAGTTCCGCGATGCGAGCCACCTCTGGGGCCTCGGAGCCAAGAAGACCACAGTCAAGATACTCGAAGAGCTCGGCGACCCGGATGTCAGGGTTGCATGCATCGGTCCCGCAGGCGAGAACCTTGTCAAGTTTGCATGCGTGATCAACAACATGAGTGCCGCCGGCGGAAGGACCGGCATGGGCTGCGTCATGGGCTCCAAGAACCTCAAGGCCATCGCCGTCTACGGCGACAAGCCGATTACGGTGGCAGAGCCAGAGAAGTTCATGAAGCAGGCCTGGGACCTGAGGGAGAGGATCCACAACTCCCCGTCCGCAATCAGGCGCCGCGCCGAAGGGTCCATGGACCTGTTCGACGTGGGCAACGCAATCGGCATCAACGCGTACAAGAACGCATTCGCGGGCTTCATGCCCAGGATCGAAGAGGTCTACGGCGGCATGCAGTGGGCCGAGAAGTTCCTGTTCAGACGCAAGGGATGCTGGTCCTGTCCTGTCTCCTGCGGCAGGTACACCCTGATCAAGGAAGGCAAGTGGGCCGGCTATCACTGCGGAGGCCCCGAGATGGAGAGCAACTGTAACCTGGGCTGCCGCATCGCCTCCTATGACCTGGCCGGCGTCAACGTGCTCTGCGGCGTGGTCAATGATCTCGGCATGGACAGCATCTCCACCGGCGCCGCACTGTCCTGGACCATGGAGTGCTTCGAGAAGGGATACCTCACCGAGGCAGACACCGGCGGCATCAAGCTCGAGTGGGCAGACATAGAGACATCGCTCAAGGTCGTCGACATGATCGCTCACAGGCAGGGCTTCGGCGACATCCTGGCGGAAGGTAACGTGCGCGTGGCGAACAAGCTGGGCAAGGGACTCGACTGCGTGCCCCACTGCCGTGGCCTCGAGCACATCAGCGTGGATCCCAGAATCACCATGGGATTCAGCCTCGGATACGCCATGTCCACCCGCGGCTCCGACCACCTCAAGAACTACTCCTGTCTGGAGTTCCCGGGCTGCGCCAGAAGCCGTGCCTACCAGATCGACGAGATCTTCGGCCCGGAAGGCGCAAAGAAGTTCTGGGAGGACTTCCCCAAAGAGATGACCGAGCTCGACACCAAGCCCGTGCTCTGCACCTGGTCTGAAAAGAACAAGTGCGTGGCCGACCTGGTGAGCTGCTGCTGCCAGGCGATCGGTTCCTGGGGCGGAGCGGGCAGCTGGAAAGAGGCTTACTATCCGCTGTTCAAGCTGATCACCGGCACCGAGATGACAGAGGAAGATCTCTTCAAGGTCGCCGAGCGCGTCATCAATACCGAGCGCGCCGTGTGGCTGAGAAACGGCAGTGGCATCCAGGACGACACACACGTCGACCGCTTCTTTGATGAGGGTGTCGTCGACGGTCCGTACAAGGGAAAGAAGATCGACAGAGACAAGTGGGCCTGGGCGCAGCAGGAATACTACAAGTGCCACGGCTGGGACAAATATGGGTTTATCACCCCTGAAAAGGCCAAGGAGCTGAATCTCGAAGAGATAATCCCGGACATGGAGAAGGGAAAAGAGATCTGCATCAAGTGGCTCAAGAGCGGCAAAAAACCCACAACCCCGGTGTTCATTCCCAAGGAGTTCAGAAAGTAGGGATTTGCGCATCATACAAACGGGCGGCCCCGGCGTAGCGTCGGGGCCGCTCTGAAGATAATGACGAAGGAGCGATCTCCGTGAAGGTAGTAATTGTTGGAAACGGAATAGCAGGTAACGAAGTCGCCTCGTACTTGAGGGAGCACGGAAAAGACAAAGATATCGACATCACTATACTGTCGGCCGAGAAGTTCCCGGAGTACGATCCCTGTTCGCTTCCGTACTTTGTGGGCGGGGAAGTGGACCGGAATGTGGTCTTCAGAAAGAGTCTCGATCATTACAAGAAAAACAGGATTAATCTGGTCCTCGACAACAAGGCGGTTTCCATCGATTCGAATGCCAAGAAGGTGACGACCGAAAAAGGGGATGTGTTCCCTTATGACAGCCTTGTCCTGGCGCACGGAGGTTCTCTGTTCATCCCCCCGATTCCCGGGGTGAATCTCGATGGAGTCCTCAGCTGCAAGGTCCTGGCCGAGGCGGATAAGCTGGCCAGGCACAAGGGCACCAAGGCCGTGGTCATCGGATCGGGCGCGATCGGCATCGAAGCCGCCGAGGCCTTGAAGCTCAAGGGCTACCAGGTCACCATCATCGAGCTGCTCGACTGGATCATGCCCACCCTGTTCTGCGAAGGAGCAGCCCGGTTTCTCGAAGACGAGATGCGTGGATACGGCATCGAGGTCTACACCTCGGAAAAGGTGCTCAGCATCCAAGGCGACGGCTCGGTGGAGTCGGTGAAGACAGACAAGCGCGTCATCCCCTGCGACACCGTCGTGATCGCAACAGGCGTGGTCCCCGGAAGACCGCTCGCGGAAACGGCTGGAGTCGCCTGTGACCGCGGTGTTCTGGTCAACGATCAGATGCTTACCAATGTCGATGATATCTATGCCTGCGGAGACTGTGTGCAGACATACGACGCCTGTACCGGTGAAGGCTGCATGTATCAGCTCAAGCACAACGCCATCGAGCAGGCAAGGATCGTGGCCAGAAACATCCTCGGCGAGAAGGCGCAGTACCGGGGCGCCTATCCCTTCGCTCGGGCGCACTATTTCGACACCCACGCGGTAACCTTCGGCAAGACCATGAAGGGGGCCGAGAGAATATGCACACTGGATCAGGTGGAGGTTCTCGAACGCAGCACGATCAACGGATATCTGCGGCTGCTGCTCAAGGAAGGGAAGATCATCGGCGGGCAGGCCATAGGCAAAATGGCCGACTACGCCGGACTTCTGATGGGCTGTATGTGGCGAGGCGAAGATCTGCATGAGTTTATCGAGAACTGGCCGAAGATCGCTGAGCTCGATTCTCCTTATCCCTGGCAGGCCAGAAAGCTGGGGCAACTGCTGGGGCTGAGCTCTCTCGACGCGAAGCCGGGCAAAGGATTGGAACGGGTTTACGCTATCCTGAAGTAGGCTCTCCAACGAATCGCCGCCGGCCTCGTACAGGCCCTGCGGCGATTCGTCGGAAAGTTGTAAATATTGCTTAAGAAAAGCACGGAAAACATCACAACTATACGAAGAGGAGAGAGAGTATGGCACACGATAACGGCAGCAAGTTTGCAAATCCCGGCCCGGCCGGTTTGATGGTTCTCGCGTTCTACCTGGGCTGTCTGTGGCCGGTGGCTACCGGAATGGCCTCACACGACCAGGGTACCGTCCTTATCGCCCTCGGCTTCGCAGGCGCGATCACCCAGATCGTAGCTGGTGTCATAGCGCTGCACAAGGGTGAGATTCTCAACGGCAATATCCTGTGTGCATTCAGCGCCTTCATGTGGCTGGGATGCATCGAGCATCTGGGGAAAGTTCTCGGATGGATTCCGCCCAACACCGCGATGGTCGACGGATGGGTCTTCCTCATCATGGGCATCCTCATGGTCATCTTCACCCATCCGCACCTGGCGGCTCCCAAGGTGGCGTTCTGGTTCATGGTGTTCACCGACCTGTTCTTCGTGCCCGCAGGCCTGTTCTTCCTCACCGGGCAGAAGATTTTCTGGCTCATTGCAGGCTGGGACCTTCCGCTGGTCGTCATTTCGATCATCTGGCTGGTCGGCGGCACCGTTCTGAACAATTTCTGGGGCAGGCAGGTGATTCCGCTCGGGAAACCATACCGGCCCCTTGCATAGCAGTTTAATGGGTGAAACAAGCTTCTGGTTTAAATCCACGAAAGGAGTAACCTTATGAGCAAAGCGATGGACGATTGGGCCAAGATGCCCTTCGGAAGAGCCATCACCGCAGACGAGCTCCACAAGAGAACTCATCCGGCGTGGCCCTACAACTACTTCAACCCCGGCAAGCCGGTCGATCCGGAGAAGGTTGACGAGATACTCAAAGGCTGCATTGACGTGCACATCCACGGCGCGCCGCTCGGCGGCTGGCTGCCCGGCAGGCCCACCATGGTCGAGACCTGCATCGAGGCGAGCGAGGCCGGCATGCGGGCCCTGGTGTTCAAGGACCACAACACCATGGTCAACAACTGCGCCGCCATCATCCAGGATTTCCTGGGCAGGATGGCGAAAGAAAAGGCCAAGGAAGGCATCGAGTTCACCCCGGTCGAGGTCTACGGCGGCATCACCCTCAATCATACGGTCGGCGGCATGAACGCCCACGCGGTGAAGGTGGCCCTCGGCTACGGCCGCTGCAAAGAGGTGTGGCTGCCCTCCCTGGACGCCATGCACCAGCGGCAGGCCCAGGGCTGGCCCAAGGAAGAGTGGGAGAAGAAGGGTATCTGCGTGACCAAGGGCGGCATCGGCGCCAGCGAGGACCTAACCGACGAGATGATCGAGGTCTTGGACGTAATGGCCGACTTCAACAACAACACCAAGGGTGACGTCACCGTGCTGTCTGCCTGCCACGTGTCCAACGAGGAGAAGGTCGCGATTCTGAAGTATATCAAGAAGAAGGGCATGAACGTCAAGGTTCTGCTCGACCACGTGACCCAGGAGATGACCATCCTGACCCCGAGCGAGGCCAAGGAAATGATAGACTTGGGCGGCTACCTCGAGTTCGCGGAGTGCTCCTGCATCCCGTGGCCGGGAATGGCTGACTGGATCGTGGCATACGACTACTCCTTCAGCCTCATGAAGGAGCTCATCAAGGAGAAGGGTCCGGACCACCTCGTGCTCATCACCGACGCGGGTCAGCCGGGCAACAAGCCGGTCGCCGGCTGGAAGATGTTCATCAAGTACTGCCTCGCACAGGGCATCAGCGAGGAGATGATCAACGTCATGGCAAAAGAAGTACCGGCTAAACTTATATACGCAGAATAGCCTCTTGCCTGCTCAGGATGTATTCAATCCCCGTTATGCATCCTGATACTGCATCCTGAGCAGGCTTCTTCACCAGGAAAGGGAATGATTCGTTCATGAACGTAGGAAGTGCCCGTACAGCTCCGAAAAACGCTGCGTGCGGAAAGGATCTCTATTCATGAGTATTGTGCCGGTCGACCAGGGAATGATCACCGAGGTCAAGAAGTTTGCTACTCACGACGGACCCGGCATCAGAACCACGGTTTTTCTCAAGGGCTGCCCCCTGCGCTGCAGGTGGTGCTCGAACCCCGAGACCATAGCACCGCATGCCCAGCTCTACTTTCTGCCCAAGCGCTGCAAGAGCTACGGGGGATGTGTCGATGCCTGTCCTGAAAAGGCCGTGAGCATGGACACCGTCGCCAAGGTCGACCGCAACAAGTGCACATTGTGCATGAAGTGCATACCCGAATGTCCAAACGGCGCTTTCCGGCAAATCGGCGAGATCATAAGCCTCCCGGATATGATGCGGGAGATAGAGAAGGACATTCCTTTTTACGGCAAGGACGGAGGAGTCACCCTGAGCGGGGGCGAGCCTCTGTACCAGCCCGGATTCACCCTCGAGATCTTCCGGAAAAGCAAGGACCTGGGGATCACCACCGTGCTGGATACATCCGGGTGCGCATCACCGGGCATTGTCCGTGAAGTGATGGGTTTCACGGACATGGTCCTGCTCGATATCAAGCATATGGATCCCGAGCTGCACCGGCAGGGAACAGGGGTTGACAACAGGCTGATCCTGGAGAATGCCGGGCTCATGGCCTCGATGACCGCGGTGAGGATATCGTTACCGCTGATCCCCGGCTACAACGACAGTGAAAAGAACCTGTCAGAAACGGCGAAGTTCGCACTATCGCTGGGAGTGGACCACATTGACATAAATCCGCTGCACAGACTCGGAACCGACAAGTACACCTGCCTGGGATTGACTTCCCCGTATGAGACGATCGGAGCCCTCGAGAAGCAGGACGTGCTCAAAGCCAGGGATATCGTCAAGGGACACGGCCTGAAGGTCACAGTCGGACGGATGATGTAGCGGTTGAGCATAGGAATGATAAAATAACCACCACAACAAGGAGGAACCATGGCTGATTTATCAACTACGTTTTGCGGATTACCGGTAAAGAATCCGGTCGGCATCACTTCCTGCGACTTCGGCGGGACGGCAAAGCTGATCGAGAGATACAGCAAGGCCGGTATCGGCTGGATCATCGGTAAGACGGTCCACAAGATCGACGGCGTCCATCGCTGGCCCCGGCCCTTCTTCTATTCCCTGCGCCATTTCGGCAATGATATGAAGGACGTCTGGATCTGCTCGCAGATGTTCCACAACATGCCCTATGAGAAGTGGCTGGACGAAGAGCTGCCCAAATCCCTGAAGGCCGCCAAGGAACACGATGTGCTCTACATCGGCTCCGTCTCCGGCATCGGCCCGGTGGCCGAGACCTGGGTGCCTTTCATCCAGGACCTGCAGGAGCGTGGTGTTCAGATCATCGAGCTCGACACGGGCGGCCCACACGCGACCTTCGGTGCGGTCGACGCGCACAAGGACTGCGGAGCACCGCTGGCTCTGGACCCCGACACTGCCTACAAGGTCACCAAGGCCTGTGTTGACATCGCGAAGGTCCCGATCATCTTCAAAACCACCCCGCAGTGCGTGAACGCGGCTGCCCTGGCGCTCGCCATCCAGAAGGCCGGCGGACATGCCATTTCCGGCAACAACGCGTTCTACGGCGCGTGGATCGACCACGAGAAGGCCGAGTTCTACGGCGTGCCCGGCTCCATGGGCGGACTCATGGGTCGCCCCTGGCAGATCTTCTCGCTTGCCAAGATTCTCGAAACCACGGCCACGATCCCCGAGATGCCCTTCCTGGGCGGCGGCGGCGTGTTCACCTATGACGACGTGATCCGTCACATCATGGGCGGCTGTGACCTCGTGGGCCTGTGCTCCTCGATCTACTCGCGCGGCATCGCGGTGATCCCGAAGATCATCAAAGGCGTAGAGGAGTTCATGGACCGGAAGGGCTACAAGACGATCAAAGACATCCCGGTCATCACGGACAAGTTCATGTACCTGAGAGACTGGAAACGCGAAGGGCCCTACATGCAGGAAATCACCCCGGTCGTGCCCCAGTTCGACGCGGAGAAGTGCAACATGTGCGGCATCTGCGAAGACCTGTGCCCCTACGGCGCGATCACGGTGGACAAGTCCACCGACAAGCCGACCTTTGACCGGAACATCTGCTACGGATGCGGCTGGTGCGTAGGCCACTGCCCGCAGTGGGCGGTCAAGATGGTCAAGGCCGAGACCGGCGAAGAGATCTGGGACGGCCGCGGAACCATCGCGGACTGGGTCTCCGACGACGAAGGCTACTGATCAGCAATAACCAGAAAGGGCATTGCCGAAAACCCGGCAATGCCCTTCCCTCACCACACGAGCACACCATACAACAGGCCAGAGTGACTGAATCACTGTGGTGCATATTCAGCCTACCCTGAGCAGAAAGGGGTATGTATGAACCAGAATCACTGTAGTCGTTCGCGTCACGCTATCGGCTACCTCAGCTTGAGAAATCCTTCGATCTATCTTTCAATAGTCTTGGTGGTCCTGTTTTTTATCAGCCTCATCAAATCACTATCAACCGTTTACCTCGGTCCATTCGCAGTCATGACCTGGCTGTCCTTCTTCATGTGCATCGGGGTGCCCATTCTCATCGGCGGACTGTTCATCATACTGCAGCCGAAATGGGACACCCGGTACACAGGGTCCCGGAAAACCGCCTGCGCGGATGAAGGGAAGGAGGGGTAGGCCGTGGAGATACGATTGACCGAACTCATCATCGTCATACTGTACTTTGCTGCAATGATTGGAATCGGCGTCTGGGCGAACAGGAGCACCAGGACCCAGAGCGGGTTCTGGGTTTCATCACGGGATGTGGGCTCGTGGATGGTCGGACTGTGCTTTTTCTCGGCCGGAGCGAGCGGATCGCTCATGATAAGCAACCCCGGCTTCGCCCTGAAGGCCGGCCTGGCCGGCATCATCACCATGATTTCGGCCATCACCGTAAGCTACATGCTTGCAGTGACCCTGGTAGCCTCTCAGTTGAGAAAGATGGGCAAGTACACCGTGGTGGACCTGCTCGAGGAGCGCTATGGATCGAAGGTCCTCACGGGTTTAAGCTCGATTGTGGTGGTGGTGGCCTTCCTGTTCTATATCGCGGTGCAGATCAAGGCGGGCGGCATGATCGGCGCTTTCCTCTTCAATATCAGCTTCGGCAAGGCGGCTGCGGCAATGACCGTGGTATTCGTGCTCTATGTCGCCATCGGTGGCATGAAGTCGGTAACGCTCACCGAGGCGATCCAGGCCGTGCTCATGCTCATGGTCATGGCCTTTCTGGCACTGACTATCATGATCAAGGAAGGCGGGTTCGGAGAGCTCTACAGCAAGACCATCGAGAACGTTCCCTTCTACGGCGGGCTCAACCCCGACTTCCCCTACCTCGCTCTGGTCGGACTCTTCATCACTTGGTTCACCATGGGCATCGTGTCCCCGCACTTCGTCATGAGAACGCTCTCTGCAAAGAACGGCACAGTGGCACGCAAGGGCATCCTGATCGGAGCCGTGCTCACGGGCTTTTTCGCCAGCCTCTACATCCTTGCGGTGAGCCTGGCGGAGGGCGCCTTCTTCATCGGCATGGCGGACACTGACCAGGCATGGGTGAGCGTGATCAACCGGTACTTCAGCCCCTTCCTGGTCGGGCTGACCCTGGCAGGGGTCATGGCCGCAGTCATGTCCACCACAGCGGCCCAGCTCCTGGCCTGCTCTGCAAGCATCGTCAACGACCTGTACAACAAACTCATCAACACGCAGGCCTCCGAGAAAGCCCTGGTGGGACTCGGACGGTTCTTCGTGGTGGTCGTGGCCGTGGTGGCCTTCGGGGTGGCTATGAGCGAGACCAAGATCATGACGCTCATCGTGACCACGGCAACCGGGTTCCTGGCCTCCTCCTTCTTCTTCCCGATCGTGCTGGGAATCTGGTGGAAGCGCATGAACACCCTGGCGGCCGTATGGAGCGGAATCATCGGCTTCGCGGTCTATGGGCTCGTGTATGCCTTCAAGCTCTTCCCTACCGGAGAGACGATCATTGCGCTTCCCATATCGGGGATCGTGGCGATAGCCGTCTGCCTGCTCACCCCGCCTCCACCACCTGAGATCGTGGGAATGCAGGCATCATGGCACGAGGGTGACTCGGTGTAGAACCCGTCGTCAGCCTTCGACAGTCGGAAGGATAGATCTGAGACGGAAAACATCGGTTCGCCGGAAAAGGTTGAACTGGCAAACGGGGGCATTGTCAGAGATGAGAATGCCCCCGTTCTTATTAAGCATGGGGGTGCAGGGCGGCATCCCCCAAGAGGACATCTGCGACAGGCGGCGAACGACATGAATGGAGGAGGCCGGCGAACTGCAACTCTTGATCTCGTGCTGTCCCGTGCTTTTTTCGAAACAGGGCCTTCGTGCACAGCCATTCCTGCACATTCTGCATCATCGCGGCCACGCACATCCCTATGGCTGACACTGCCAGGAGACGGGTGCCCTGATGCGGGGAAGCCGCGCCAGCGGAGCTGTCGACGGCGACGTCTATGCCTTTCAACCTGCAAGACAAGAAAACACATGTGCTGGTTCACATCCATCGGGGGATGGAACCAAAAAAATAAGCTGGAGGAAGAAATATGAACGAAAACAACCGGCGTCTTGCAGCTCTGATCGGGAGCTGCGCGGCCATGTTCTGGATCGGGACGCTCGTCTTCGGCCTGCCCGGTGTCATGGCCCCTTACTGGCAGGAGACCTTCGGCGTTGGCCGCGGCGCGGTGAGCCAGATGCCGCTGTGGGTCATGCTGGCCCTGGGCGTGTTCATGTACGCCTCGGGCAAGTGGCAGGAGAAGATCGGCCACTCCCGCATGGCCGCAATCGGCGCGATGGTCATGGGTTTGAGTACCATGGCGCTGGGCCGCTACGAGTCCATCGAGTGGGTGTACTTCTGGTCTTTCACCATGGGTGTGGCCTCCACCTTCCTCTATATACCCTCGCTGACTGTGGTGCAGCGGTGGTACCCGCACCGAAGGGGGCTGGTCACCGGACTCGTGAACTTGGTGTTCGGGCTCTCGGCCTCGCCCATGTCGCCGGTGTTCAACAAGATGCTCTCGTCCATGGGCCCGGTGTCCACGACCGTGATCATCGGCGTCCTGGCCCTGGCGACCGGGCTTGCGGTTTCGCCTTTCATGCGCGTGCCCGAGGAAGACCAGGCCCCGGCGGCAGGGGCAAAAATCGGGCCCTCGACCCTGGGCAGGTCCCTGACCGTGTCCGAGGCCGTCCGGACCAGGAACTTCTGGTTCATGTGGCTCAGCTGGGCCCTGGCGGGCGGAGCCGGGTTTGCCATGGTAACGCTCTCCACCCTGTTCGGGCTCAAAATGGGCCTGTCCATGGAGCAGGCCGTGCTCATCCTGGCGGCCTACGGCCTGATGAACGGTCTAAGCCGGATCATCAGCGGCTACCTCTCCGACCACATCGGGCGCAAGCTCACCATGGTCTCTGCCTTTGCCATCGGAGGATGCGCCTATATCCTCATGCCCCATGCAGGCGGCCTGATCCTGTGGGCCCTGATGGCGGCCTGCGTGGCCTATGCCTTCGGAACGCTTTTCGCCGTGTCCGCTGCCATGGCCACCGACTGCTTCGGGCTGAAGCACTTCGGCGCCATCTATGGGCTCATCTTCACAGCCTACGGGTTTTTCGCGGGCCCTTTGGGGCCGTGGCTGGGCGGCATAATCCTGGATGTCACCGGCGGCAACTTCACCATCGTGTTCAGTTACCTGGGCGGGTTCTATCTGCTCGCCGGGGCCCTGATCTCGTTCGTCGGCGCCCAGGATGAGGAGAAAGACGATCCCGCGCTCGAAGATGACCCCTTGCTGGAGAAAGTGTATGTTCCCATCGAGGACTAGCGCACTTTGTGATACTGTAGGTGGGCTTGCGGGAATTTCAAACTCCGGAGGAGTCTCGAGGCAACGAAAAGGAGATCGATCATGTTATCTTCACCCGAAGAAATCCGAACCAGCTTTGCCAAACACAATTTCATCGTAGACCGTTCCGTGAGCACGGTGGTGTATCTGGCGGTCAGGCTCGGCAGGCCTCTGCTGGTGGAAGGACCTGCAGGGGTCGGCAAGACCGAGCTTGCCCGGGTCCTGGCCCTGGTTTCCGGCCGGGAGCTCATACGGCTGCAGTGCTACGAGGGGCTCGACGAGAGCAAGTCTCTGTACGAGTGGAACTACCAGAAGCAGCTGCTGAGAATCTACACGGACCAGAGCCAGTGCAGGAGCTGGGAAGAGATCCGCCAGACCATCTACACCGAGGAGTTTCTCCTGGAGCGTCCGCTGCTCAGGGCTCTCAACGCCGGAAACGAGACCGTGCTCCTCATCGACGAGGTGGACAAAAGCGATGAGGAGTTCGAGAGCTTTCTCCTGGAGATCCTCTCGGACTACCAGATCAGTATCCCCGAGCTGAAGACCATCTCGGCCAAGCACATCCCGATCGTGGTCCTCACCAGCAACAATTTCAGGGAGTTCGGCGATGCGCTCAAGAGAAGATGCATTCACCTGTATCTGGACTACCCCGATTTCGAGCAGGAGCTGAAGATCGTCCGGCTCAAGGTTCCAGGAATACAGGAGGAACTGGCGGAGAAGATCGTTGCATTCGTCCAGGAAGTCCGCCGGATCAAGCTCAAGAAGGCGCCGAGCATCGCCGAGACCCTCAACTGGGCCGAAGCGCTCCTCGAGCTGAAGGTCACCGAGCTCGACAGCGAGGTGTTTCAGAGCACCGCGGGCGTTCTCCTCAAGTACAGGAGCGACATCGAGCAGGTCGCCGCCCAGGGGCCGCACCTCCAGCAGTCTTGAGGGGGAGCCGATGAAGCCACTTGAAGAGAGAATCGTTGATTTCTGTCACCGTCTGCGCAGGTTCGGCATCAGTGTGACACATTCCGAGATCGCGGACGCCCTCAGGGCGGTCTCTCTGGTCGGGCTCGAATACGACGATTTCTATGCGGCGCTGGCATGCACCCTGATCAAGGAGAAGACCGACCGGCCGCTTTTTCACAGCCTCTTCCGCATCTATTTCAACGTGAAGCCGGCAAAGCCGCCCGAGGAAGACGCCGGCGATCCTTTCGAGGATGCGGACAGCGAGGGATACGACGGCAGGGAGAGCGGTCGTGTGGAGGCGGGAAAGACCCCGGGTGTAGTGACCGAGCAGCGGATGAAGTCCCGGATCGAGGGCGAGCCCTATCTTCTGCTCATCAAGGCAGTCAAGGAAGGCGATTACGACATGCTGCAGGAGCTCGCCCACCATGCAGTGAAGAACATCAAGGACAACCGGAAGTACGGGATCGAGGACGCACGGCAGCTGGTGAAGCGGGCGCAGGACTCCATCGGATGGGAGAGGGCCATCGATGAGGTCTTCGAAGGCGTATTGTCGAGCCGTGCTATGTTCTTCTAGGGAGCAGGATCAGAAACACGCCGGTTTTTCAAGGAGCGGACATGGGCTGTAAAAAGTGTGAGGGGCAGGGAGGAGAGCACGAAGAACCGAACCGTGCCTCCATGTTTCCGGAGTATTACAAGCGCTTCAAGTATGTCGAAGATACGATCATCAAGCTCGTGGCGGAGCTCCTGGACGACAACCTCCAGGCTCAGGACAAGACGCAGGAGGTCCTCGACAGTACCGATCCCGCCGAGATGAATATGTACCACCTGAACGTGGATGAGCTCGATTTCCTGGAGGTTGAGCAGATGAGGCGGGCCGTTTCCCAACTCGCCCGGAAGCTTTCCAGCAGGTACTCCCTGCGCTACAAGAGGGCCAAGCACGGCGGCGTCGACCTCAGAGGCACCATCCGGCGCGCCTTCGTATCCACAGGCGGGGTCCCGGTGGAGCTCAAACGGCGCAAGCGTATCATCTCCAGGCCCGAGATCGTGCTCCTGTGCGACGTATCCGAGTCGGTCGCCGCCTTCAGCCACTTCATGCTGCAGCTCGTCTATGCCATCCAGTTCCGTTTTTCCTATGTGCGCTCGTTTTTGTTCGTGGACCTCATCGACGAGATCACCCCGTACTTCAGGACCCGCAACGTCGACCAGGCCGTGAAGGACGCCCTCGACCGCGGGAAGTACTCGAGCGGGGTCTTCTCCGACTACGGCAGGGTCTTCGAGCTCTTCGCCCGCACCTACCTGCCCACCATCTCTCCCCGGAGCACGATCATCGTGCTGGGCGACGCCCGCAACAACCACTTTCCCGAGTACGGCAAGTCATTCGAGAAGATCTGCGGCCATGTCAGGAGGGTGGTCTGGCTCAACCCGCAGCCGAGGGGAGAGTGGAACACCCGGGACAACATCATGGGCCTCTACTCGCGGCACTGCCACGAGGTGTACGAGTGCAGCACCATCAGGCAGCTCGAGCGGATCATGGACGATCTTATCTGAGATGAGGGAAACGAAGGCCGCCGCTGCGGCTCGGATTCTCTCTCAGGAGATCCCTGGACGGGCACACTGGGCAATGCCCGGCTTCACACCTGTGGCACGGCTAATCCAGCAGATGGTTCTCAACCGCGTAGAACGTCATCTGCGCGTTGTTCTTCATGTTCATCTTTTCCAGTATCCTGGCCCGGTAGGTGCTGATCGTCTTGACGCTCAGATTCAGCTCGCGGCTCACCTCGGTGACGGTCTTGCCGGCCGCGAGCATGAGCATGACCTGGTATTCGCGGTCGGAAAGCCGCTCGTGAGGCTGCTGCTGTGTGTGCTGATCGATTTCCGATGCAAGGATCTCGGCCAGCGACATGCTGATATACTTGCCTCCGCTCAATACCTTGCGCATCGCCTTGATAAGCTCGTTCGGGGCGCTCGCCTTGGTGAGGTATCCCGATGCCCCCGCCCTCAGCGCCCGCACGGCATACTGGTCTTCGGGATAGATGCTCAGGACGAGAATCGCGGTATTCGGCCGGATCTGCCGGATCTCGCTTATGATCTCGAGCCCGGATCGTTTGGGCATTGCAAGGTCCAGCAGCACCAGATCGCAGGGCTCTTTTCTGAGGAATTCGAGCACCTCGTTTCCGTCGCTCGCCTCACCGATAATCTTGATATCAGGTTCTTCAGCGATGATCTGCTTCAGCCCGGTTCTGACTATGGGATGATCATCAGCGATGAGTACCTTCGGCATGTTCACTCCTTCTTTGTCGGCCGGCCGCGGTATGTCGCGATACGCGAGACATCATTGCCGGCGTCGATTCGTAGTTGCACAATTGTATCCATCTCCTCTTTACAATATTCCTCGCAATGAATCAAAGGTCTCCTGAGCGGAATCGGGATCGTCCGCATGCAGGGCCATGTTCGGCCCGATCGGGAGATAAAGGGCTAAGGTTACCGACAACGATTTCCGATATTTCTCACAAGAAACCACATCATCGCAAGGAGGCTTCATGGCGGAAAAGAGGTTGATGGGCGAAATTCTTGTCGAGCTCGGCCTGATCGATGAGCACCGGCTCAGGCATGCACTGGAAATTGCCAAGAAAAAACACAGGAAGCTCGGCGAAACTCTCATCCGTCTGGCCTATCTCAGTGAAGACCAGGTGTTGGGGATTCTCAAAAACCTTGCAGGGGTTCCCGCGATCGACATGAAGAACGGCGTGATCGGCAAAGCCGCCCAGACAGTCCTGCCGCCCGACAGGATGAGAGAGCTGAAGGTCATCCCCATGGAGATACGCGACAGGCAGGCGGTGGTCGCCTTTGCGGATCCTCTGAACTATGTGGCGGTTGAAAACGTCAAGTTTCTCCTGAACCGGGATGTCGTACCCGTCCTGGCATCCGAGGCTCAGGTGGAGGACATACTGGAGCATCTGGAGAGGACAGGGTACGGGAAAAAGAATCTCTCGCTCTCATCGGTCAAAAGGAGCATCTCATCGATCACCATCGAGGAGATGAGCCCTTCCAACATACTGAGGCTGCTCGACGATCCGGAGAGCACGGATCTTCACCTCTCCCTGGGAACGGCCCCGGCCGTACGCACCGGGGGCATCTTCAAGCGCTGCCGCATGCCGATCGTAACACCGGGCATCATGAAAGATTTCCTCAGGGAAGTGATGAGAGAAGAAGAGAGGCGGGAGCTGGAAGAGAAGAAGGAGGTGGAATTCACCTATCTCAGGCCCGGCGTCGGGAGATACCGCATCAACATGTATTATCAGAAGGGCGGGGAGGTCACCGTGGCGGTGAAGAAGCTGGTGGAGGACATTCCCTCCCTGGCGTCGCTGGGGCTGCCGGACTCTCTGACCGCTCAGCTCGGGAAAAAGGGGCTGCTCGTGGTGAGCTCCGCCCGGGGGCAGGGCAAGGACACGACTATCGCCGCCCTGGTCGATCGTATCAACTCCACGAGATGCTGCAATATCATCACCTTTGAGGACCCAATTGAATATATTCATCACCACAAGTCTTCAAACGTCAACCAGCGGGAGCTGGGAAAAGACACGGGCCGTGATTTCTCCGAGATTTTCGACCGCGTCAACAACCATGATCCCGATGTGCTCGTGATTTCCGACATCAAAGACGCCTTTATGGTCGAGACCGCGATTCTTGCGGCACAGAAGGGCATTCTGGTGATCATCGGGCTCAATGCCGTCGACGTGTTCAGCGCCATCGAGCAGTTGATATCAACCCTCTCGGATGATTACATGAAGGCGCTTTTCTCGCGCTCGCTGCTCGCCGCCTTCGCCCAGCGTCTCATCTGGTCCAGGAGCTCGAAGAAGAGGATGCTCATATGGGAGCACCTCCTGGGAACGCCCCGGGTCCAGAAATTTATCAGAGATGACAAGATCTATTATATCAAAGGCCAGGCCACGTCCCTGAAAGGGGAGTATTTCCCGATGGAGGAGAGCCTCGCGCGGGCAATCAGAAACGGGCTGCTCACCGGGGATGCGGTCCTGGAGGAGCCCTGGATCAATCAGGACGTTCTGAGGATCTATCTGGAGCGTTAAGTGTAGCGATTCCCACCGCCTCTCGTCAGAAACGAGCGCTCATTCATCGAACATTTTGCTTGCATCGGTGATTTCAATAGTGTATTTAATGAACCATGATTCAGAATAATACTCTGAATTCATAAATAAAAACTTCGAGGAGTGTGCGATGAGCAGATCTAAGACCTTTGTATTCGTTGCCTTTATGTTATTCGCCGTTTCCAGCGTTGCTTTTGCCACAGATGGAGTTACCGCAGGATATGTAGACTGGGCTAAAATCATCTTCGTAGCAGCATCTCTGCTGGCAGCAGGACTCTGTATGGGACTCGGCGCCATTGGTGCCGGTGCCGGCATGGGTAACGCGACGTCCGGGGCAACCGAAGCGGTCGGCCGCAACCCCAATGCTCAGGGAAAGATCATGCTCACCCTTATGGTCGGTCTTGCAATGACCGAATCCATCGCGATTTACGCCCTTGTTGTAACCCTGATCATTCTCTATGCAAACCCCTTCAAAGCCATTATACTGGGTTAGGGGGAACTGAATCGATGATTCTTCAGGAGCCGACGAGAAGCGGGCCGCCATCCTACGCTGATGGCTGGCCGAGGCATCAACGCCTTCTGGAGGCGCCCGGGGAGATCGGAGAACCGTCTTCCCGGGACGGTACAGCGGCCCCGGCCGTGTCGTCGGTTCGTAATCTGATTGTTTTCAGACGTGCAGGAGATTGATATGGATCAGGAAGCCAAGACCAGTTTCAGTTTTGCCAGTATTGCCGTGAGCTTCTTTATCCTCATCGTGCTTCCCCTTACCATCACGGGAGTTATCATCAGCAAGGGGGTTGTCAGGGTGGGGGAGGAGGCGACGCAGGCAAACCTACGCGTACTCGACGATAGTCAGAAGCTGTCGATAGGCGCTAGGGCTCAGGCTGTGGCGGATGCTGTCGCCCAGTTCCTTTCGGATGTGGAAAAGGATATCCGGATAGCTTCGATCCTTCCCCGGGATGAGAAATCGTATGCCACCTTCCTCAAGTCGAACACGAGGGGGGTAGTGCAGCCCTCACAAATGGGTGTGGTGAGAGTTCCCGTACCCGTGTATGACGAGATCGCCTTTCTGAACAGGGAGGGCAGGGTGGTCCTGAAGGTTACAGCCGACGGCACGGCCGTTGCCGGGGACGGCTCATACGCACAGGAGGATTTTTTCCAGCGGGCGAAGGGGTTGGCCCCCGGAGAGTTCTACATGGGGCCTGTGGTGGGGGCCGATGTGAGCAGGGCGGAATATGAAGAGGGCAAGCGTTTCGAGGGCACCATCCGCCTGGCATCGCCCGTGTTCGATTCCAGCGGATTTGCAGGAGTCGTCGAGCTCTCGCTGAATGCGGTGCACCTTGCGGAGTTCACCGACCACATCATTCCGACGGAGCCCGGCATGGTATTCGCCGATGTACAGGTGGAGGACAAGAATTTCGCCTTCATGGTGTACCGCGACGGGATGATCATTTCCCATCCGGCCGACTATGTTATCTGGGGGTACGATGCAAACAACCAGCCCGCTCCTGTTTGGGATGAGACGAACTACGCTCAGCTCTCCCAGACCGGCGAGGGTGGGATGAATGTCCTCAGCATGGGATTCCTCGACGAGAACCTTCCCAAGCTCCACGCCCTTGCCTCCGAAGGCAAGGCGGGGTCGCTTACCTATACCAAGGAAGATTCCCGGGTCTTCGTGGCGTATGCGCCGATTCCGTATTATGGAGGCGGGTTCAGCAAGCCGCAGGGCTTCGGCTGGGTGGGGATGATCGTCGATATCGACAAGTATCACAATCTGAGCCAGCAGAAGGTGCAGGAGATTCAGGCAAAGGTGGAGAGATGGCAGAAGTCCAGCATCGTGGTCGTCTTCGTATCGCTCATTCTTCTCTTCATCATCGCGTTGATCCTTGCGCGCGGTCTCTATCGGTCCATCCAGAAGGCGAGCAAGGACTCCGATACGCCTCTGCAGGATGACGAAGACTAGTACATGAGCGCATATCAAGCGCAATAGAAGTATCCGGGGAGAACAACGGCTGCCGTTCTTCAAAGCCGTTGTCCTCCCTGTTTTGCCTCAGCTCTGTTGTCCTGGCGAAAGAGGGTGCACAGGGTGAACAAAAATCCTTCCAGAGTTATTCCGTTATCCGAATATGTCACACACAGTTTCTATATAAAAACCCGTGTGATATACGGGCAATAAAATGAGTGCTCATTCATGAGTAATATAATAGCCAATAAATACAATATGCTATAAAAGCTGACCTGAAGATAGTGTTGACATGTTTACGAACTTCTGATTAAGTTCAACTGGCTCGAATCGCACAGGAGGCAGGCACATGTACTACATATTATTGATCGTGGGTGCGGCTCTGGTAAACAATTTCGTCCTGGCTCGCTTCCTTGGAATCTGCCCCTTCATGGGAGTTTCCAAAAGTATCGACACGTCCGTCGGAATGAGCATGGCGGTTATTTTCGTCATGACTCTGGCTTCGTTCGTCACGTGGCTGATCAACTTCTATCTGCTCGTTCCCTTCGAGCTGCAGTATCTGCAGACCATTGCGTTCATCCTGGTAATAGCGGCGCTGGTTCAACTCGTGGAGATGATCATCCAGCGGGTCAGCCCGCCTCTGTACCAGGCGCTGGGGATCTATCTTCCCCTGATCACGACGAACTGCGCGGTCTTAGGTGTGGCCATTCTCAATATCCAGCTGGGATACAACCTGCTCGATGCATGCATCTTCGCAGCGGGCGCAGCTCTCGGCTTCGGTCTGGCTCTGGTGATCTTCGCCGGCATGAGGGAGGGCTTCGAGCTCAACAACATACCCGAGGCCTTTCGAGGAACCCCCATCGCCCTCATTACAGCCGGCATACTCTCCCTCGCTTTCATGGGATTTTCAGGATTGGTGAAATAAGATGATCAGTTCAATATTGCTGCTGGGTGGAATAGGTTTTCTGGCCGCCCTCATTCTGGGGGTGTCCGCGGTAACCTTTGCCGTGAAAATGGACCCGCGGGAGCAGGCGGTTCTGGAACATCTTCCGGGCGCGAACTGCGGCGCCTGCGGGTACGCGGGCTGTGCCGCATTCGCCCACGAGATCACGACGAATGCGGAGGCCGAGATGGCCTGCCCTGCGGTCAACGAAGAGGCGCTTCAGGCGATATCCGAGGTGCTGGGGAGGACTCTGGGAGGCAGTGCTCCTCTCATCGCCTGTGTTCGCTGCAAGGGCGTCCCCGAACAGACAGTCAACCGGTATGAATACGTGGGGCCGAAGGATTGCCGGGCCGCACAGCTCGTCGCCGGCGGATCGAAGGGATGCCGGTACGGCTGTCTGGGGCTGGGCACCTGTGAAGCCGTCTGTCCGTTCGCCGCTATCATGATGGGTGAGGACGGGCTCCCCCATGTGATCGAATCGCTGTGCACCGGGTGCGGCAAATGCATCGATGCTTGTCCCCGGAGTATCATCCAGCTCATCCCCCGCTCCGGAAATTATTATGTGGGCTGTATCTCCAAGGACATCGCAAAGGACATGAAGCCGCTGTGCAAGGTCGGATGCATCAAGTGCGGCATCTGCGCGGACATATGTCCGTTCGAGGCGATCACGGTCTCCAAGGATGCATCGGCTGTCATCGAACAGAGTAAGTGCAACAGGTGCGGTCTCTGCGTGAGCGTGTGCCCCACCGGGATCATCGCAGCGGTCAGGATGCCGGGGAAGGTCCGCATAAGCCCCGAGAAGTGCAAGGGGTGCAGCATATGCGAGCAGGTGTGCCCGGTAGAGGCGATCTCGGGCAAAGTCAAGGAGCCGTATCTGGTGAATGAAGGCAAGTGCATAGGCTGCGGGCTGTGCATCGAGAAATGTCCGGCGGATGCCATAGAGAGGATCATTTCATGAAAACGTTCAAGGGCGGCATTCATCCACCTGAAGAGAAGAAACTCGTCAAGGACAATCCCATTGTCGATTTTCCCTTGATCTCCCGATTCTATGTGCTGGTCCAGCAGCATCTGGGCGCCCCGGCAAAGCCGATTGTCAGCGCCGGAGACGAGGTCAGGAAGGGCCAGGTTCTCTCGGAGCCTCTGGGGTTTGTGTCTGTGCCCGTTCATGCGCCTACCTCGGGCAAGGTGAAAGAGATCGGCAGGATGGTTCACCCCGTAACCGGGCTCCTGGCTCCCTGCATCGTCATCGATGCGGACGGCAAGGATGAATGGGCGGACGGATTGCCGCTGGAGCGCGATCCGTTCTCCATGAGCAGAGAGGAGCTCCTCAACGCCATCAAGTCGGCCGGGATCGTGGGCATGGGCGGAGCGACGTTCCCCACCCATGTGAAGCTCTCTCCCCCCAAGGACAAGCCCATCGACACCTTTATCGTAAACGGTGCAGAGTGCGAGCCATATCTTTCTTCGGACCACCGGCTCATGCTCGAACAGCCCGACCGGATACTCCAGGGGACACGGGTCGCCATGAGGATCCTGGGACTCGACAGGGCGACCATCGCCGTGGAGGCGAACAAGCCGGATGCCATCAGGCTCCTGCGGGAAAAGGCGCCAGCCGATATCCAGATCGAGGCCCTGAAGGTCAAGTATCCGCAGGGCGCCGAGAAACAACTCATCAATGCGCTTACGAAGCGGGAAGTTCCTTCCGGCGGCCTGCCCATGGACGTGGGCGCGGTCGTTCAGAACGCCGGCACCTGCGCCGCTGTCTGGGACGCCTGCGCACGCGGCATACCCCTCATCGAGCGGATCACCTCGGTGACCGGCAGAGGGGTCGTCCAGCCGAAGAACATCCGGGTGCGTGTGGGTACTCTCGTCCGAGAGGTCATCGAATTCTGCGGCGGTCTCAATGAAGCCGCCAAGATCATATTCGGAGGTCCCATGATGGGAATCGCCCAGTTCACCCAGGAGATTCCTATCATGAAAGGCACTTCGGGCGTCTTGGTCCTGAGAGAAGAGGATACCAACATCACCCTCTATTCCGCATGCATATCCTGCGGCAGATGTGTGGAGGCGTGCCCCATGGGGCTGATCCCTTCGGTCCTGAGCAAGCTCGGGGAGAAGGGGATGTGGGAGAAGGCCGTTGAGAACAACCTGCTGGATTGTGTGGAGTGCGGGAGCTGTACCTATGTATGCCCGGCGAACAGACCCATTGTTCATTTTGTAAAACATCTGAAGGCACTCAGTCGTGCAGCCAGTGCCAAGAGTAAAGGGGCATGAAATGAAGAACGTACCTGCTTCGAACCCTGCGCAGGATCCTGAAAAGGACCAGACGGCCAAACTCAGCGTCTATGTCTCGAGCTCGCCCCACGTCCATACACCCGAGGATGTGCCGTGGATCATGCGCCAGGTCGTGTATGCACTGATTCCCGGAGCCCTGGTGGGGGTGTATTTCTTCGGCATCCCGGCCATCAAGGTGATCGCCGTAGCGGTGGCGTCATGCGTCGCGATGGAGGCCCTCTGGCAGAAGCTCACCGGAAGCCCCATCACCATAAACGACGGCTCCGCGGCTCTGACCGGGCTTCTCCTTGCCATGAACCTCCCTTCCGGAGCTCCCTGGTGGCTGGTGGTCATCGGGTCGTTCGTGGCGATCATCATCGCGAAACAGATCTTCGGCGGCATCGGGAACAACCCCTTCAATCCGGCTCTGGTAGGACGGGTGTTCCTCCTGATCTCATTCCCTGTAGCCATGACGACCTGGCCCGAGCCGCGGTCATTCTTCACCCAGACCGCTGACGCCACGACCGGGGCGACCCCTCTGGGCGCCCTGAAAACCGCGATCTTCGAGCACGGCACAATCGGAGCAGCCCCGGAGATGAACCTCATGGATCCCTTCCTCGGAAACGTGGGCGGGTCTCTGGGTGAGATCTCGGCCCTTGCCCTTATCCTGGGCGGGGTTTATCTCATTGCACGGAGAATCATCACCTGGCATATCCCGGTGGTATACATCGCCACAGTTGCCGTGCTTACCGGCATACTCTGGCTCATCAATCCAGAAGGCTATGCCAACCCGGTCTTCCATCTCGTTGCCGGCGGGCTCATGCTCGGCGCCTTCTTCATGGCCACGGACATGGTGACTTCACCGATCACGAACATGGGCAAAATCATCTTCGCCGTCGGTTGCGGGGCGATCACCGTGGTGATACGTCTGTGGGGAGGATATCCCGAAGGGGTGTCGTTCGCGATCCTGATCATGAACGCCTTCGTCCCCCTGATCAACCGGGCCACAAAGCCGACGAAATTTGGAGTTGTGCGATGAAAGAAGTGATCAGACTAACAGTTGTGCTCACCGTTGTATGTGTGCTGGCGGGACTTTCCCTGTCCTATGTCAGCGATGCTACAGAGGAAGCGCGTGCCTATCAGGACAGACTCGAGCTCCTGAGCTCGCTCAATATGGTTCTCCCCGAGCATGACAACGAACCCGACTCTGATGCCGTGATAATCGATGATGTCACCTATTATATCTCCAAAAAAGACGGGAAAATCAACGGCATCGCCTTCGCCACCTCATCAGATAAGGGCTACAGCGGCGCTATACGCGTGATGATGGGCATAACGCCCGAGGGCGAGATCATCACCATCAAGATCCTCGAGCAGAAGGAGACTCCGGGGCTGGGAACGAAGATCACCGAAGACTGGTTCATCGACCAGTACAAAGGAAAATCTCTGAATAATGCCAGGTGGGCGGTGAAGAAGGACGGCGGAGACTTCGAGCAGATATCCGGCGCCACCATATCGCCCCGTGCGGTCACCGTTGCAGTCCGGACAGGGCTGGAGGCATACGAGAAAAACAAGCAGGAGATCCTCGGAGGCGGCGATGTCGTTCAATAAGGAACTGATCAAAGGAATCTGGAAAGAAAACCCGATATTTATCCTTGTCTTGGGAATGTGCCCGACCCTTGCGGTATCAACCTCGGTGATCAATGGGGTCGGTATGGGTATTGCCACCACCTTCGTCCTCATCTGCTCGAACATCGCGATCGCTCTCGTCCGTTCGTATGTTCCCGACCAGGTGAGGATCCCGGTGTACGTCGTGCTCATCGCCTCGTTCGTCACGGTGGTCGACCTCACCATGAACGGCTTTTTCAGGGGCCTGTATCATGCCCTCGGCATCTTCATCCCTCTGATCGTCGTAAACTGCATCATCCTCGGACGGGCAGAGGCGTTTGCCTCCAAGAATTCCGTTTTTCTGTCCATTGCCGACGCTATCGGGATGGGTGCAGGATTTACGCTGGCGCTGGTGATGCTCGGGAGCATCAGAGAGCTCCTCGGAAACGGCTCGCTTTTCGGCTTCCCCGTATTCGGCGGCGGTTACGAGCCGGTTCTGGTAATGATACTCCCTCCGGGTGCATTCTTTACGCTGGGGATCCTTACAGGGGTGTTTTCCGCAGTTGCAAAATACCGATCGAAAAAATGGAGGAAATATGTCATCCAAGATCTTGGAAAAACAACAGTTGTCAGAGAACGTATTTAAACTTGTTTTAGACGCTCCTAAGATCGCGAAAAAGAGAAAGGCCGGACAATTCGTGGTCTTGAGGATCCACGAAGAGGGAGAGCGGATTCCCCTCACCATTGCTGATGCAGACCCTGTGAAGGGAACAGTCACCATCATTTTCCAGGTCGTGGGGAAAAGCACCGCACATCTCTCGGAGCTCAGTAAGGGAGATATCCTGCTCGATCTCGTCGGTCCCCTGGGGCAGCCGACCCATGTCGAGAAGATCGGCACCGTGGCATGCGTCGGAGGAGGAGTGGGTGTGGCCCCGGTCTTTCCCATTACCCAGGCCATGAAGAATGCAGGCAATTACATCATCTCCATCATAGGCGCCCGGAACAAGGACCTGATCATCATGGAAGACGAGATGAAGTCCGTATCGGACGAGATCATCGTGACCACGGATGACGGATCCTACGGTTATCACGGCTTCGTCAGCCAGGCCCTCGAGGAAAAGTATCTCCTGACGGGCACGAAGAAGATCGACCTGGTCGTGGCCATCGGGCCGGTTCCCATGATGAGAGCGCTGTGCGATGTGACGAAGAAGTACAATGTTCCCACTGTCGTATCCCTGAACTCCATCATGGTGGACGCCACGGGAATGTGCGGCGCCTGCAGGGTCACTGTGGGCGGCAAGACCCGCTTCGTCTGCGTGGACGGACCGGAGTTCGACGGTCATCAGGTGGATTTCAAGGAGCTTATAGACAGGCAGCGCATCTACCTCAACGACGAAAAGCAATGCTACGATCATTACTGCTCATGCAAACAACAGGGAAAGGGGGCCTGATACCATGGAAATGAAAGAAAGACTGAAAATCCCTCGCCAGCCGATGCCGGAGCAGGACCCGCAGGTGCGGAAGAGAAACTTTGACGAAGTTCCCCTCGGCTACACACCGGAAACAGCAAAAACAGAGGCGCTGCGGTGCATCCAGTGCAAGAAGCCAGAGTGCGTCGAAGGGTGCCCTGTTGAAGTCGATATCCCCGGCTTCATTGCGCTGGTGGCCGAAGGCAAGTTCATCGAGGCGGCGAAGAAGATCAAGACGACCAACGCCCTTCCGGCCGTCTGCGGCAGGGTATGCCCCCAGGAAGTACAGTGCGAGGTCAAGTGTGTGCGCGGCAAGAAATCCGAGCCGGTGGCCATCGGAAGACTCGAGCGCTTCGTGGCGGACTATGAGCGCGCAGCAGGCGAGGTCTCAATCCCGAAGATCGAGAAGAAGACCGGAAAGAGAATTGCGGTGGTCGGATCGGGCCCCGCAGGCCTCACCGTGGCAGGCGACCTGGTGCAGCTGGGCCATGACGTGACCATCTTCGAAGCCCTCCATGCCCCGGGAGGGGTTCTGGTGTATGGAATCCCCGAGTTCAGGCTGCCCAAGACCATTGTGGCGGCAGAGGTTGACTATCTGAAGAAACTGGGTGTAAAGATCGAAACGTCGAACGTAATCGGCAAGGTGGCCACCGTGGATGAGCTGTTCGCAGAGGGATTCGATGCGGTGTTCCTGGGCACGGGAGCAGGACTTCCTTCGTTCATGAACATCCCCGGGGAGAACCTCAACGGCGTTTACTCCGCCAATGAATATCTCACCAGGTCCAACCTCATGAAGGCCTACAAGTTCCCGGAGTACGACACCCCCATCGTTCGCGGCAAGAACGTCGCCGTCATCGGCGGAGGCAATGTGGCCATGGACTCCGCCCGCACCGCAATGAGGCTCGGAGCGGATCATGTATACCTGGTCTACCGCAGGTCGCGCCAGGAAATGCCGGCGAGGATCGAAGAGATCCACCATGCCGAGGAAGAGGGGATCGAGCTGCATCTTCTCACCAATCCCATCAGGTATATCGGCAATGACAAAGGCTGGGTCACGGGCATCGAATGCCTGCAGATGGAGCTGGGCGAGCCCGACGAATCCGGAAGGCGCAGGCCGGTCCCCATCAAGGGCAGCGAGTTCATCAAGGAAGTCGATACCGTGGTGGTCGCCATCGGAGCCGGCTCCAACCCCCTGGTGCAGAGCACGACCCCGGGCCTGAAAACCAACAAGTGGAACTACATCGTTGCAGATGAAGAGACGGGTCAGACCTCGCGCGAAGGCGTGTTTGCCGGCGGCGACATCGTCACGGGCTCTGCAACGGTCATCCTCGCCATGGGTGCCGGAAGAAAGGCCGCCCGGGCGATTCACAGCTACGTGATGTCCAAGTAGCACGAGGACACGATAGGAGAACGTATGACCCTTGCGGAGATCAAAAATCTGGCTCATCCCACCAAAGCGTACCTGGACTCGTGCAGGGCATAGATTTTAAGTTTGAAGAACTCCTTGTCTCTGAACCCGTAGGCCTGTTTTTGGAGCGTTTTGATTTTGTTGTTTGTGCCCTCCAAAGGTCCTGTTGATATTGGGTAATCATAGTAGGCAAGTATCCCTCTGCGATGCGTCTGAAGCGTACCGGCAAAACGAGCAAGCATCCTAATGCCTGATGAGAAGGCCTTGGCAGTCCAATCATCGAGACATTTGGCAGCATCTTCCTTGGTCGGCTGTTTCCATATCAACCGCAAGTACTCTTTCATGTAGTAGGCAAGGGCGAGGGGCTCATTGAGCTTCAGGGCTTCTTCAAGATGTTGCTTGTCTTTGGGTCTGGAATCCAGACGCTCTGCATTTTTCAGCAGAAGCCAGCGCGTGCCTTTGAGGA
>DCDF01000162.1 GCA_002316295.1 Syntrophaceae bacterium UBA1062
CGATCATCTTCGGCTCTTTCATAGGGTTTATCGTGCCCCCTGATCACGACAGAATCGCTGCAGCTCTGAATGACAGCCTCTCTTCTCATCGAAGAAAGCCGTCCGGTATGACCGCGCCGCCTGACTCATGTCTACTCACCCGCAGGCCGGCAAGGAGAAGAACGCCCTGGAGCGGGAGCACTGCTCAGCCGGAAAAATCATATAGTTTTATATAAAGATCGAGACGAACTTCTCCATCCGTGGAGAAAAACGCCGTGGCCGCTGCTTGCCCGTATGCCGAGACTCACAGCCGAAAAGAAGAGCCCGGCCTGTGTGCATGGAGCCTGACAGGTATGCCGAGAAGGATGTGCATTTGACATTGACTTACCCGGATATTTCTTCCATGTATGAGGTATCCGGGATTTTTGCTGAAAAATACTTTTACTGAGAGGGGCTCTATGAGCAGGAGGTTTCCTCGCGGCGGAAGTGTTTCATCGGGAAGGACGGTCACCCGGCGCAGGGCCCTGAAGCTCATCGGAGGAACCCTTGCGGCCTGCACGCTTGCTCCGAGTCTTTCCCTGGGCTCTCTCCAGGGCGCAAAAAGGCCCAATGTCGTCTTCATCCTCACGGACGATCACCGCTGGGACGCCATGAGCAACATGAACCATCCCTTTGTGCAGACCCCGCACCTGGACCGCCTGGCCCGCGAGGGCGTGAGGTTCAACAACGCCTTTGTCACCACCTCCCTGTGCAGTCCGTCGCGGGCGAGCTTTCTCACCGGCCAGTACGCGCACACCCACGGCGTGAAGAACAATCTGACCCCCTGGTCGGACTCCAACGTCACGTTCCTGGAGCACTTCAAAAGCGCGGGCTACGACACCGCGTTCATCGGCAAGTGGCACATGCCGGGGCGCCTGCCGTCTTTGAGGGGGGTCGACCGGTTCATCACGTTCACGGTCCAGGGCGGCCAGGGCAGGTACTTCGACTGCCCCCTGATCGTGGACGGAAGAGAAGAGCCGTCGCGCAAGCCCTACATCACCGAGGAGCTCACCGACCGCGCGCTGGAGTTCATCGACGGCAGGCGTGAAAACCCGTTCTGCCTGTATCTCTCCCACAAGGCGGTCCACCACCAGTTTCTGCCCCCTCCGGACCTGAAAGACCTCTATGACGGGGTGGATCTCAGGCTCCCGCCCGAGGCCGATTCCATGATCTCCATAGTGGACGGCCAGGTCGTCACCGGCGTGGTGGGGCCCCTTGAGTATCACTACCGCAACTACTGCAGGACAATCACCGCTACGGACCGGGAGGTCGGGAGACTCCTGGATTTCCTGGAGGCAATGGGGATTCTGGACGACACCGTGGTCGTCTATGCCGGAGACAACGGGTTCTTCTGGGGGGAGCACCGCCTGGTGGACAAGCGCTGGCCCTATGAAGAGGCGATCCGGTTCCCGCTGATCGTCCGCTACCCGCCAATGACGGCCGATCCGGGTGTTGCAGCGGACCAGATGGCGCTCAACATAGACCTGGCCCCGACCCTGCTCGACATGGCTGGGCTGCCCATACCCGGGAGCATGGAGGGGTCGAGCCTTGTTCCGGTGCTCAGGGACCGGTCGGTGAGAGGCCGTGAGGCGTTTCTGTACGAATACTTCAAGGACTTCCCATACAACGTGCCCGAGCACCTCGCGGTGCGCACGGACCGGTACAAGTACATCCGCTACCAGGGGAGACGGAAGAGCGAGATCTTCGACCTTGCCAACGATCCGAAAGAGATGAACAACCTCTTCGGCACTCCTGAGGGCAACGCCCTCCTGCCCGAGCTCTCCGCCCTGATGGACAGGCTCGCGCAAAGGAGGGGGTCATGATGGCAAGAACATATGGGTACGGGCGGCAGGGCCTGGCCCGGCGGATGTTCATCCCGGCGTTCGTGCTCCTGGTGGTGGCTGCGGTGTCTCTTGCGCTGTATAAGAACTTCTGGCAGCTCAACCTGCCCTATGTTCAGAAAGCGGCTGCGTTCATCTTCGGCCCTGCGGCGTTTCTGGCCATCGGATGCGGCGCGATCGTCGTTTATCCCGTATGCCGCTCAAGGGGCGCGAGTGTCGCGGAGGCCTTCGCCGCATCCATGATCACCCCGCTTGCCTGGATCCTCAAAGAAGTGGTGCGTGTGAGCGAGTTCTTTTCCTGGGGCGAGTCCCTCTACTACGGGCTGAGCTCCTCTCTGCTGCTCGCGATTGCGGCGAACATCGGGTTCATGGGGCTCGGAGAGATGATCCACCGCCGACGGCTGAAAAAGCGCGGCAGGGCGGGGGCTGTCGTCACCCCGGTCCCGATCGCCGCCGTGGTCTTTGCGCTTGCTGCACTCTACGTGATCCTGATCTGGGGCGTCGGCGTTCACTGGTTTTATATCTACCAGGAGGGATACAAGGCGATCTTCCATTGAGGCCGCTTTCCACCCCCATTTCCCGCATGCAGCAAAGAGAGCTCACCAGCATTCTCATCAAGCCGGCCGGCCCGGATTGCAACATGGCCTGCACATACTGCTTCTATTCCGGAAAGAAGGACCTGTTCGGCGATTCCCCGAAGCACCGGATGAGCGGGGAGGTGCTGACGGAGATGATTCGGCAGTTCCTGGGCCAGGCCGGCTCCGAGGCGATATTCACCTGGCAGGGAGGCGAGCCTACACTGATGGGGCTGGAGTTCTTTCAGCATGCGGTCGACCTCCAACAGCGCTATGGAGGCGGGTTGACGGTGGGCAACGCCTTTCAGACCAACGGCCTCCTGCTCGACAAAAAGTGGGCTGCCTTTCTCAGGAAATACCGGTTTCTCGTGGGACTGTCCATCGACGGGCCGGCCCATGTCCACGACCGCTACCGCAGAGACCGCAATGGACGCGGCACCCGGGCCGGGGTTGCCGACCGGGCAAAGCTGCTCCTGGACAGCGGTGTGGAGGTGAACGCCCTTGCCGTGGTCAACGACTACTCGGTGCGGTTTGCCGAGGAGATCTACGGCTCGTTCAAAGATTTGGGGCTTACGCACATGCAGTTCACCCCGTGCGTGGAAACGATCGGCGGCCGCGGGGGAACCCCGGCCCCGTTCTCCACGGGCTCGGAGGATTACGGCAGATTTCTGTGCACGCTCTTCGACCTGTGGATCGGCGATTTCAAAAACGGGCTGTCTACGACATCCATCCGTCTGTTCGAGTCGCTCCTCTTCTCCTTCGCCGGCATGCAGCCGCTCCTGTGCACCTTGGCCCGCACCTGCGGGGACTATGTGGTGGTGGAGCACAACGGCGGGGTGTATGCCTGCGACTTTTTCGTGACGCCGCAGTGGCGTCTGGGCGATATCATGACTGAAAGCCTGTCCCGAATGTTCGACAGCGCCCGCCGGCGAGAGTTCGGGGAATGCAAGGCCGACCTGCCCGCCCTGTGCCGGGAATGTGTATACCTGGCCTGCTGCAACGGAGGGTGCCCGAAGGACCGGATACACACCGGCGGCCGGGAGAGGATGAACCACCTCTGCGAAGGGACCATGATCTTTCTCGACCATGCCGGGGAGAAGATGGAGGAGCTCGTACGAAAATCCCTGCAGCGCCGCCGGGAGACGGCGGAAAAAGGTCTGCCGGGAGGAGCGGCCCGCTGCGGTACCGGAGGCGGCGCCAGCGGTACGTATGCCCTCAGGACACCCCTTCCCGGCATGCGCCCTGAGGAAAAACCCGGAAGAAACGACCCCTGCCCCTGCGGAAGCGGGCTCAAGTACAAAAAATGCTGCGGGAAGTAGATCTTCCTTGGAAAGGGGCGGGATCTTACAATTGTGAACCACGGCCATGGATGCAGGAGATACCGCCCCGGCTTTAGCTCCACCAAAGGCGCATCGGAGGCGCTGAAGCGCGCCCGGAGGAGAGGGGCCGGACCTCCCTTCACGAGATCCTCTGCAAGAATTCTGCAAAATCAGCTGTAAGAGCCGACCCGCCTTCCCGGAGCAAGCGAGAGGCAAGTCCTTTTCCCTACCGTCTCTTGACTTGTGCATGATGAACCCTAGTAAGGTATCAAGATCCCTTCGATCCGTACGAGGCTCAAGGGGCGACAGCGAAGGAGTGAACCATGCTCAAGGTTGAAGGTCTTCAGGTGACACTGGGAAACAAAGAGATTCTCCGCGGGGTGGACATGGAGATCGGAGAGGGGGAGGTGCACATCCTGTTCGGCCCCAACGGGTCCGGAAAGACCTCTCTGCTCATGACCCTCATGGGCTATCCCCAATACCGGGTGACCGCGGGAAGAATCACCTTCAAAGGGGAGGATATCACCCACATGCCGGTGCACGAGCGGGCGCAGCTCGGCATGGGCATGTCGTATCAGCGGCCGCCCACCATCCACGGGCTCAAGACCCGCGATATGGTCGCGATTTGCGCAGCAGACAAGGGCAGCGACGTGGAGGCCCTGGCCACACAGGTCAACATGGGCGAGTTCCTCGACCGCGACATCAACGCGGGATTCTCCGGAGGCGAGATCAAGCGCTCGGAGCTCCTGCAGCTCATGGCGCAGAACCCGGATCTCATGCTCTTCGACGAGCCCGAATCGGGTGTGGACATGGAGAACATCTCGCTCATCGGCAACACTATCAGCGCTCTGCTGGAGCGCAACTGCCCGGGTCCCGGCGGAATCTGCAGGAAGGATGTGCATACCGGAAGGAAGAAGATGGGGCTCATTATCACCCATACCGGCTACATTCTCAACTACGTTCCCGCAGACAGAGGCCAGGTGCTCTACGACGGTGTCATCGCGTGCCGGGGCAACCCGCAGGAGATCTTTCAAACCATCAGCAGATCGGGTTACCAGGAGTGCATCAAATGCATGAGATAGACGAAAAAGAGAAAGACAGGAAGGCGAGAGAGGCGAAAGAGAAAAAGGCTGCGTACGGCGAAGACATCGACCTCGATACCTACTGCATCACAGGCGAGTGCCACGAGCCGCTTGACACTCTGGAACAGCTCCCGGAAGAGGACAAAGCCATCATGCTCAAGGCGGGTGTCGATGCCACCGAGCAGGACCGGTCGGGATCATACGTCCAGAAGGATATCTCGGCGGTGTATGCGACCTCCCTGATGGACGGGCTCGAGGTGCTGCCCATCAAGGAGGCGCTGAAGATCGGATGGATCAACGAGTATTACTGGAAGCTCGTTCCCGTGGACCAGGACAAGTTTACGTCACGGGCATACACCGATCTTCACAACGGCTACGTGATCAGGTCGCTCCCCGGAGCAAAGGTGAACTTCCCGGTGCAGGCGTGCCTGTATCTCCACCAGGACGCGCTGAGCCAGAACGTGCACAACATCATCATCGCCGAGGAGGACTCGGAGTTGCACGTCATCACCGGGTGCGTGTCCGGGACACATGTCGTCAAAGGGCTGCATGTGGGGATCTCGGAGTTCTACGTGAAGAAGAACGCCAAGCTGAGCTTCACCATGATCCATCACTGGGCGCAGGGAATGATCGTCCGGCCGCGGTCGGTCGGGGTTGTCGAGGAAGGCGGCCTCTTCCTCAACAACTATGTGTCCATGAAGCCCGTCAAGTCGCTCCAGATGTATCCTGCTACGAGGCTCGCGGGCAGAGGCGCGGTGGCGCGGTTCTACAGCCTGCTCGTCGGCCATCCGGGAAGCAAGCTCGACGTGGGCGGCCGGATCCTTCTGAATGCGCCGGAAACGCGCGCCGAGATCATCGCCCGCGCCATCAGCAACGGGGGGACCATCATCTCCCGAGGACACCTGGCGGGTGACGTGCCGGGCGTCAAAGCCCACCTCGAGTGCAGGGGGCTGATCCTGAACGGCGGTGACATCCTGGCCATCCCCGAGCTCCACGGCAAGGTGGACGGGGTTGATATGTCCCACGAGGCCGCAGTGGGCAAGATCAACCAGGACGAGATTCTCTATCTCATGTCCCGCGGGCTTTCCGAGGATGAGGCCACGGCCACCATCGTGCGCGGGTTCATGAGCGTTGACATCCCCGGGCTGCCCCCGGACCTCAAGAGCCAGATCGACGCGGCTGTGGCCCAGACCAATCAGGAAGTGCTCTAGCCGCTCAAGCCCGTTCGAAGATCGTCGCCGGGGCCTGGCCTCCGCCGGTGCAGAGGGTGACCAGGGCATACTTCCCCTTGCGGCGCCTGAGCTCGTAAATCGCGCTCACGCTCAGGCGGCATCCGCTGTTGCCCACCGGATGACCCAGCGCCAGCGCTCCCCCGTTGACGTTGAGCCTGCTCATGTCCGCATCGAGCTCTTTGGCCCATGCGAGCGGGATCGGGGCGAACGCCTCGTTGACCTCGAAGATATCGATGTCGCTCATGGAAAGCCCCGCCTTCGCGAGCACCTTGGGCGTCACGGTAATCGGGCCCGTGAGCATGAGGACCGGGTCAGAGCCTATCACTGCGCTGGCCGCCACCCGGGCCAGGGGGGTGAGGCCCAGCTCCCTGACCTTCTCGCCGCTCATGAGGACCATGGCGGACGCGCCGTCCGTTACCGTGCTGGAAAGGCCTGCAGTCATGAACTCGGTCCCGGGAAGCACCTTCAGGGTGTCCAGCGTCTCACGCGTGGTACCGGGCCGGATCGGCTCGTCGGTGGAGCACTCGATCTTCTTTCCCTCCTTGTCGAGGCCGGGCACGACGAGGATCTCCTCTGCAAATCTGCCTTCCACCGTCGCCCGGTGCGCCTTTTCGTGGCTGGAGACAGCGAAGTCCTGGCACTCTTCCTTGGTGATCCCCCACTTGTTCGCGATGAGCTGGGCGGAGGTCATCTGGCTGGGAAGACCGTACTTGTCCAGGTAGAACTTTCCGAAGGGGTGGCCGGCGTTGAGCCCGTTCGAAAGTGTGCAGTTCATGTCGGATGCGATGTTGTACTTCGACATGATCTCGCAGCCGCTGGCGATGATCACGTCGTGGATGCCCGACGCGATCATCCCGGTCGCAATCTGAATAGCCGACAGGCTGCTGCCGCACTGGCGGTTCACGGTGATGCCGCCGAGCGTCTCGGGGAGCTTGGAGGCGAGTACTCCCATGCGGGCCAGGGTAAACGCCTGCTCGCCCACCTGATAGACACAGCCGGCGATGACGTCGTCCACCAGAGACGGGTCCAGACCGATGCGCTCCACGGATGCATCCAGCACGAGGCCCAAAAGCTCGGGCGCAAGGTACTCTCGGAAGTATCCTTTCTGCTTGCCTACTGCGGTTCTGACGGCACTGACGACAAACACATCCTTCATGTGAGTCCTCCTGATGTAGAGTATGATCCCGCCGCCGGCCAGGGGCCCCAGGCCGGCTCGTATGGATCTTATTGTATTACTATATGTCATTACTGGAGCATGCTTGATAAGTCAAACAATTTCTTATAATTGGAAAGAAAATATCCAGAATTTATACATGATGTGAAATGACTTCCCGGGGGTCATGCAGTCGCGGACAGGACTCCCGGGGACGGGCGGCACGGATGTGACATGAAAGCAGCTCCGATCTGACAGGGCGATGTCGCCTTTTCGGAGGGTATCTGGTCAGATCTCAGCCGTCAGACCGGAGCCGTGTTGTGAAACCTTGTGCAGGGCGACTTATTTCTAACTCAGGGCAATGCCTCGCTTCAAAATTTTCCCGGTGGACGTCTTCGGCAGCTCTTTCATGACCTTGACCACCCGCGGGTACTTGTACGGCGCTACACGCTCCTTCACATACTGCTTGATGTCCTCGGCCGTCAGCGAGGACCCCTCGCGGAGCACCACCGCGGCTGCAACCTCTTCACCCAGATCCTGATGCGGCACCGCAATGACCGCGGCCTCCAGAATGTCGTCGATGGTGTAGAGGACCTCTTCGATTTCACGGGGATACACGTTGTATCCGCCTCTGATGATCAGGTCTTTCTTCCTGTCCACGATATAGATGTAGCCGTCTTCGTCCATCTTGGCGAGATCACCGGTGTGCAGCCACCCGCCCCTCATGGTGACGGCCGTGGCCTCCGGCTGGTTCAGATATCCTTTCATGACTCCCGGCCCCGATACGATCAGCTCCCCCACCTCTCCGGCCGGCACATCCTGGTCGTTGTCGTCCACGATTCGGGCCTTGAAGGGCGGGATCGGCAGGCCGATAGACCCCGGCCTGGTCGGTCTGCCGAAGGGGTTCTCCACACAGGTCGGAGAGCACTCCGTCAGTCCGTAGCTTTCGTAGATCGTTGCGTTGAACGCCTTTTCGAAGCGGTGCAGAATCTCAACGGGAAGAGATGCGCCGCCCGAGATGCAGAATCGCAGGCCCGAACGTTTCGGCGGCCTGACCCCCGCGAGCTCGACCAGCCTGTTGACCATGGTCGGCACGGCATACAGAAGAGTGCTCTTTTCCTCCTCGATCGCCTTGAACACCTCTTCAGCGTTGAACTTCTCGAACATGAGCATGGTCAGGCCCTGATAGATCGAGATATTCATCGAGTGCGTCTGGCCGTAGCAGTGGAAGAGAGGAAGTACGCTCAATACCACATCGTCCTGCTCCGTATACCTCACGGCCGCGATGACCTCGGCATCTTTCATGAGGTTGTAGTGCGTCAGAACAGCGCCCTTCGGCAGGCCTGTGGTGCCGCTCGTATACATGACGATCCAGGGGTCGTCCGAGTTTGTCTGGTAAACCGGATACTCTCCTGCATCCTTCACAAAGAGATCGTTGAACGGGATGAATCCGGCCGGAGGATTTTGGCCTTCAGCCACCTTGATCCTGATTTCCGGTATTGCGTCAAGGACGGGCCCGGCTTCCGCCAAATAGTCGCTGTGGCCTATGAACGCCTTTGCCCCCGAGTCACGGAAGCTGTACTCGAGCTCCCGTTTTTTGTAGATCGGGTTCACCGGGACCACGACCGCCCCGATCTTCGCAAGCGCATAATACGCTATCGGCCAGCTCGGAGAGTCGGGCGTCATCAGAACGCATACGTCACCCGGCTTGAGCCCCTTTCGGCTGAGCCCATGGGCCAGCGCATCGACCTTGGCATTCATCTCGCGGTAGGTCATGGTGCTGCCTTTAAATCTGATCGCGGGCCGGTCAGGAACCCGTGCCGCTGTATTTGTCAGAAAGCTGGCAATATTCATTGCATCCTCCCTCTTGGTATTTTTTATTTTCTGTCCTGATTCTTCTCTTCAATCCATGCTCTGGCATCATGTTCGGAGGTGATGAGGCGGACCGGCCGGCCGGAGAAGGGGGCGGTGTCGACGCAGGCTGCAGGGCAGCCGCAGACGATCAGGACGCACTGCGCCTCTTTACTGTCGGGCTCCACAAAGCTCACCGCATCCTTCAGCGCCTCCTTCATCCCCGCCACCGCCTCCACCCGGTCGTACCGCGGCCTGCATC
>DCDF01000047.1 GCA_002316295.1 Syntrophaceae bacterium UBA1062
CCGCCATGGGGAACAGGAAGCATGCCCAGAACAGGGTGTTGAGGATCATGAGCAGCATGGATATGCAACCGATGGCCGTGGGCGGCAAGAGCGTGAGAACGTTTTTCCTCTTCCCAGGAGCTCTTTGCGCACGTGACCCGCTGTTTGTGTTTCCCTTCGATGGTGGCATTACCGGCATCTCCTTGTCTGTCGTCATTTCATCCTAAAAATGCATCCGAGGCGGCCTCTCTATCACCGGACTCGCCCGCCCCGGAAACATTTCATAACTCGAGCCAGGCGGACCCGGCACCGAAGCCTTGAGGAGAGATGTATAGCACAGATCGACATAAGCGATTGTAAAAGCTTCGTAAATTCCCGAAAACCAATGCACGGGCAGGAGGGATTCCCGATGGGGTTTGAGATGGGGTGAAAAAAGAAGGCTGCCGCTTACGGCAGCCTTCTCTATTGCTGATGAAAGCCCGATCAGTCGCAGAGCTCGAACACCGCTGCGGCACCCATGCCGCCACCGATGCACATGGATTCTACGCCGTACTTGGCACCGCGCTCCCTCATCCCGTTCGTGAGCTGGGCGCAGAGCTTGGCACCGGTGCATCCGAGCGGATGGCCGAGCGCGATGGCGCCGCCGTTGACGTTGATGATCCGCTTGTCGCTGTCTGACAGCCACAGCTCTCTCTTGTCATAGAGGCCGAGCTGCTGGAACGAGTAGATGCACTGGGAGGCGAAGGCCTCGTTGACTTCCCACAGACCGATGTCCTCGACCTTCAGGCCGGCCATCTTCAGGGCCTTGGGAATCGCATAGGCGGGGCCTACGCCCATCTCGTCGGCCCGGCAGCCCGCGGTGGTGTAGACCAAGAGCTTGGCAAGGGGCTTCACGCCGAACTTCTTCACGGCTTCGCCGCTCATGATCAGCGAGCAGGCTGCGCCATCGGTGGTCTGGGAGGAGTTGCCCGCCGTGACCGAACCCATTGCCGCGAAGGCCGGCCGCAGCTTGGCGAGCCCTTCCATGGTGGTAGGCCGCACGCCGTCGTCAAAGTCCTGGATAAAGGTTTCTTTCACGGTGATGCCGTCCTTCTCCACGAACCGCACGGCCTGGGTCGGAACGATCTCCTTGAACTTCCCAGCCTTCTGTGCCTGAGCGGCCTTGGCCTGGGAGTGGAATCCCCACTCGTCCTGCATCTCGCGGGTGATCTTGTAGCGGGTGGCCACGTTTTCCGCGGTCATGCCCATGGAGATGTATACGTCCGGGCTTTTCAACACCTGCTCCGGATGGGGCCTGGGAAGGTTCCCGCCCATGGGAACGATGGACATGGACTCAAGCCCTGCACCGATTGCCACGTCGCAGTAGCCTGCCATGATCCTCATGGCCTGCAGCGATATGGCCTCCAGACCTGAGGCGCAGAACCGGTTGACCGTTGCTCCGCAGGTGCTGTCCGGGAACTCGGCGATCTGGGCGATGATCCGGCCGATGTTCAGGCCCTGCTCCGCTTCGGGAAATGCGCAACCGACCAGTATATCTTCAACGTCTTTCTTCTCGACGCCGGGAGTTCTCTCCATCAGGCCGTTCAGAGCGCTCTTCAAGAGGTCTTCAGGCCGCGTGAACGCAAAGGCTCCCCTTCCCCTTCTGCATCCGGGAGTCCTCACCGATGTTACGATATATGCTTCTTTCATAAGTCATCCTCCTGTCTTCTACAATTAGTCATTTACAGAAACAGCGGCTTGCCGGTCTTCATGATGTTCTCGGCCATCTTCTGGGTGTTCTCCGTCTTCCACAGGTCGACGAAGGCCTCTCTCTCGAGTTTCATGAGGTGCTCTTCGCTCACTGCGGTTCCGGAAGGAACATCGCCGCCGGACATGCAGGTCGCGATCTTCTTCGCGATGAACTCCATATGAGGTGTGATGTACCCGCCGCCTCTCATGTTCTGCATCTCGGCCCAGACCATGCCGGTTGCCTCGCGGCCCAGTACCGTGATCTTGGTCTTCAGAGGAGGTGCATAGCCGTCATCCAGCATCTTGAGAACTTCCTTCTTCGCTTCGCCGATGAGGTTGTCGCGGTTCATGACGATGCGGTCGGTGGCTCTCAGGAAACCGTTTCTGCGGGCGTCAGCCGCGGAGTTGGACACCTTGGCCTGTGCGACGCTCATGAATGCGGGCAGGAAGAATGCCGCAAGGTCGGTGATCTTCGCCACTTCGGGCTTGCTTTCGACGAAACGCCGCCAGAGGTTGATCATGCCGCATCCGCCCGGGACGAGACCAGCGCCGATCTCCACCAGGCCCATGAAGAGGTCTGTGTGGGCGACGATCCTGTCGGCGGCGAGACACACCTCGCACCCTCCGCCCAGGGTAAGGCCGAACGGAGCCGCGACCACCGGGTATCTGCTGTAGCGGGTGCCCATGATGCCCTGGTGGACGAGTCTGATAAAGGAGTCGATCTCACTGAAGTTGCCTGACCTGGCGAGGCCCAGCATGTAGGCGAGGTCTCCGCCGGCCGAGAATGCCGGAGGCATGCCGCCCGCCTGGTTGCCGATGACCATGCCGACGCCGTTCTTGTCGATGTATTCGCCGGCCTTCTGCATGAACTCCACCATCTCCTTGTTGATGGCGTTCATCTTGGAGTGGAACTCGAGGCAGAACACGCCGTCGCCGATGTCGATGAGCGAGCAGGAGGGGGCGGTCAGAACCACTTTGTTCTCGGCCTTGAAGGTGTCGAGGTTCAGGGCCTTTGCGCTGACCTTCACCGGCTTGTAGGAGTTGGATGCGAAATCGAAGAAATATCTCTTGCCTTTTTCGAGCTTATAGAAAGATGTTGCGCCCGATGCGAGCATCTTCTTGACGTTCTCAGGGACCTTCATCCCGTCTTTTTCCATCTTGGCCAC
>DCDF01000286.1 GCA_002316295.1 Syntrophaceae bacterium UBA1062
CGGGGCAGGGATTTCATCGAAGCGGCGCGGAAGATCGACAAACCTGTCGTCGTCTACAAGTCGAACACCACCTCCGCCGGCAGGAAGGCGGCCATGAGCCACACAGCCGCGGTCAGCAACGACGAGGACATCATCGATGCCGCATTCGAAGACGCCGGAATCATCCGCATCCATAATTTTCTGGATTTTCTGGAGGTCGCCAAGGCCTTCCAGCTGCCTCCCATGAAGGGCAGGAGGATCATGGTCATGAGCCCGGCCGGAGGATTTTCCGTGATCACGGCCGATCTCTGCGAGAAAGAGGGCTTCCAGTTCGCCGACATGGGGCAGGAATTCTACGACAGTCTCCAGCAGTTCAGCAATGCCGGCGTCATCAAGTTTTCCAACCCGCTGGACATGGGCGATATCTATGATCCCCAGCTCACGGCCCATGTAATCTATTCGGTCATGCACTCCGATGAAGTGGATGGTGCGGTATTCGTGAGTCAGCGGCCGCAGATGCCCCAGGGTGAGGACGTGTTTCACAAGATGTTTCTCACGGATCTCTCCAAGGAGACGTGGGGAACGATCCTGTCCGCCGGCAAGCCGCTGGGAGTCTGTCTGTTCGGCCCCTCGAGAATGATCCAGCAGACCAAGCGTTCGGTCGAGTTCCCTATATTCAACAGCCCGGAAGAAATGGTGCACGCCATGGCCGTCCAGATGAAGTATCATGCGCACAAGGCGAAACCGCCGGAAGAGAAGCAGGCCCCGCCGCCGGGGATCGACATGGAGGCCGCAACGAGATGGATGCAAGGAAGAGAAGGGGATCTCGGCGAGGAAACCCTTGACCTAGTCTCCCTGTTCGGCATTCCCGCCGCCCGGTCGGATGTGGCTTCAGACATCCATGAAGCGCAATCGCTCGCGCAGGAGGCGGGCTACCCGGTGGTCATGAAGGTGGTGTCACCGGATGCCCTGCACAAATCGGATGCGGGCGGGGTTTTCGTGGGGGTGAAAACAGCGGACGAGGTGGCGGAGAAGTTCGAAACCATCCGGGAAAATCTCTTCAGGTACCGGCCGGACGCCCGCTTCGAGGGGGTGAGGGTCCAACGGATGGCGCCCGAAGGCTATGACATGTTCGTGGGCGGGAAGCACGATCCGTCCTTCGGATCGGTGGTGCTGTTCGGAATGGGCGGCATCTTTATCGAGGCTTTCCGGGACGTGGCAACCGCTCTGTGCCCAGCGACAGCCGCCATTGTATCCGAAAGGATCGAGCAGCTGAAATCGTTCTCCGTGCTCAAAGGCGCGCGGGGAAAGGCCTCGGGGGATATTGCGGCATTCATCGACCTGGTTGTGCGGGTCTCACATCTGCTGGCCGCATTCCCGCAGATTCAGGAGCTCGACCTCAATCCGGTGAGGGTTTTCAGCCGGGGCAGCGGCGCCGTGGCGCTCGATGCGCGGGCGCGGATCACCGGGCTCCATGCCGCCGAGATTCCGTCGCGCTCCAAAAAACGGGCATGAGATGTGCGGATTCGCGGTGCCTTCTGTCAAGGCTTGAACGCGGCTCCTTGAAAGCGCAGGTGAGTCCCCGGCCGATCGGGGGCTTCTGGGGAGAGAAAAGCCGGGGGCCGGCCGGACGCCGCCCCCGGCCTTGTACGGTCAGGAGGCGTATCGGGAAGAGTACTGCTCCACGATCTTGTATTTCTGAACCTTGCCGCTCGCGGTCATGGGCACGGTGCTGGTGAACTCCCAGTACTTGGGTATCTTGTGCCGTGCGATCCTGCCGTTGCAGTATTCGATAAGCTCTTCCTTTGTGAGCGAATCGCTGGATTCGGGAATGATCACCGCCAGGAGCTGCTCACCGTATTTCTTGTCGGGCACGCCGACCACATAGACATCGCGTACCTTGGGATGCTTGTGGAGAAATTCCTCGATCTCCCTCGGATAGATGTTTTCTCCGCCCCGGATGATCATCTCCTTGATCCTGCCGGTGACCTTGAAATTCCCCTGCTCGTCAACTGTCCCGAGATCGCCGGTGTGAAGCCAGCCCTGTTCGTCGATGGCCTTTTTCGTCTCTTCGGGCATCTTGTAGTAGCCTTTCATGACGCAAGGGCTCTTGGTCACGATCTCGCCCTGGACATTGGGCGGGAGATCTTCACCCGTGGCGGGGTCGATGATCTTTCCCTGGATGCCGGGCAGGAGCCTACCCACTGTGGAAACCCGGATATCCACCGGGTCGTCCCGGCGGGTCATGGTCATCACCGGTGAGCACTCTGTCTGGCCGAAGGCGATAACCACCTCGGGGCAGTGCATCTTTTCCGTCACCTGCTTCATGGTTTCCACAGGGCAGGGGGCGCCTGCCATAATGCCGGTTCTGAGTGACGACATGTCATATTTCGCAAAGTCTTCATGTCCCAGAATGGCGATAAACATCGTCGGCACACCATTGATCGCGGTGCACTTCTCGTCCTGTATGTACTGGAGAGCCTTCAAGGGATCGAAATATTCCACCATCACCATGGTGGAGCCGTGCACGATGCAGTTGAGCGAGCTCATGACACAGCCGAAGCAGTGGAACAGCGGCACCTGGATCAGAAGCCGGTCGTTCGACGTCATCCCCATCACATCACCAACCATCCTCGCGTCGTTTATTACGTTATAGTGAGTGAGCATGACGCCCTTGGGGAACCCCGTGGTTCCGGAAGTGTACTGCATGTTCATCACATCATGGAAGTGGGTCGATTTCTCTCTCTCCGCGAGCTCTGCATCAGAGACGCTTCGCCCCAGTCTCAGCACGTCGTCGAAGGAGAACATGCCGGGCGTCTCTTTCCTGTTTCCGATATAGACGATGTTCTTGAGGAAGGGCAGGGACTCCGACTTCACAGAGCCGGCCTTCATGCCGTCAAGCCCGGGGATCACGGTGCGGGTCGTTTCGTAGTAATTCGTGTCCCGATATTGCTCAATGAGTACCAGGGTCGTTGAATCCGACTGCCGAAGGATGTATTCGAGCTCGCTGGACTTGTAGTTCGTGTTCACGGTCACCAGCACGGCGCCGATCATGCCCAGGCCGACCTGCAGATACAACCACTCCGGGATATTGGTGGTCCACACCGAGACATGATCGCCCTTCTTGACCCCGATGGCCATGAATCCCTTGGCTGTCTCGACGCATTTCTTCTCAAACTCCGAGTAGGTCAGCCGCAGAGACGCCGCCGGATAGACCAGGGCGTCATTGTCCGGGTACCGGGATGCAGTCTCCCTGATGAGTTCACTCATTGTTATCTCGCGGAACTGATTCATACAAGAAATCTCCTTTATATTTATACTATACAAATAAGGACCGCCCTCACTCTCAGTGTATCCTCCCTCGGAATGACGGCATCCGCTCTTTTGACAGGCATGTCAATCTGTCAAATCAATACATGATCCCGATTGAGCTGTCAATATCAATGTGTGTCCAGGCGGATGAAACTCTTATATCAATGAGTGATTCCGCTCGCAAAATGGACCTTCAGGCACTAATCCTTGGAAAACAAAGTGAAC
>DCDF01000199.1:0-38047 GCA_002316295.1 Syntrophaceae bacterium UBA1062
GCTGAAGGCCGACCCGGACGAGATCATCCTGAGGTCCGGGACACGGCCCTGTTACGTGAGCTGCGACCTCGACATCCTGGACCCCTCGGTCTTTCCGGGCACAGGAACACCCGAGCCGGGCGGGCTCTCATACCGTGATCTCTCATCGATCATGACAAGGCTCATCAGGGGCCTGAACATTGTGGGCCTCGATGTCGTCGAGCTGGCGCCGAACCTCGACCCGACAGGGGTCTCTTCCGTGGTGGCCGCCAAGGTCGTGAGGGAGTGTCTGATCGCGCTCTGCAGCAAGGTGACCGGGAGCCGCACGTAACGTATTTGCCCGCAGATCAGAAAGAATGACAGGAGTGACGACTATGAACAGCATACTCATCATCGGAGCCGGGGCCGCGGGATCGGTGGTCGCCAAGAAATGCGCCATGAACCGCGACGTGTTCAGGAAGATACACCTCGCATCGAGAACGCTCGAAAAATGCAGGAAAGTCCAGCGGGAATGCGTGTCGGAGATCACCGTTTCTCAGGTTGACGCCGACGACACCGCACAGGTGATCCGCCTGATCGAGGAGCAAAAGCCGGATCTGGTGGTCAACATGGCCCTGCCGTATCAGGACCTCTCCATCATGGACGCCTGTCTCGCAACCGGGGTCCATTACCTCGACACGGCCAACTATGAGCCCAAGGACGAGGCCAGGTTCAGCTACAGCTGGCAGTGGGCGTACCATGACCGCTTCCGCGACCGCGGCATCATGGCGGTGCTCGGCTGCGGTTTTGACCCCGGCGTAACCGGCGTCTTCAGCGCATACGCTCAGAACAACCTCTTCGACGAGATCGAAACGATCGATATCATCGACTGCAACGATGGCAGCCACGGCAAGGCGTTCGCCACCAACTTCAATCCCGAGATCAATATTCGGGAGGTTACTCAGCGCGGGAAATACTGGAAGCAGGGAAGGTGGATCGAGATCGATCCCTTGAGCGTCTCCTGTATGATCGATTACCCGGAAGTTGGACCGCGCAAATCCTACCTCATCTATCACGAGGAGGAGGAGTCGCTGGCGAGAAACATCCGCGGCCTCAGGCAGATCCGTTTCTGGATGACCTTTTCCGACAGCTACATCAAGCATCTGGAAGTTCTGCAGAATGTCGGCATGACGAGGATCGACCCGGTTTTGTATAACGGCGTGGAGATCGTGCCCCTCCAGTTCCTGAAGGCGCTGCTTCCCGAGCCGTCTTCTCTGGCGGAGAACTACACCGGAAAGACATCCATCGGGTGCATTTTCCGGGGCAGGAAGGACGGACGGAATACCGCGTACATACTCTACAATGTATGCGACCACACCGAGACCTTCCGCGAGCTGAAAGCCCAGGCCGTCTCCTATACTACGGGCGTACCGGCCGTGACCGGGGCCATGATGGTGATGAAGGGCGTCTGGGCAGGCAGAGGCGTATTCAACGTGGAACAGCTTCCGCCCGAGCCTTTTCTCGAAGAGGTCGCCCGGCAAGGCCTGCCCTGGCATGCGGTGAAGCTCGGGCCCGAGGAGTACAGCACCCCCACGGAAATCGACTGAGAACAGGAGAACAGAGTGCATCAGCCGAGAGAGGGCATGAGAAAGGAGGAAACACCTCTGCAGCACAGTACTGAGTCTTCTTCGCTGTATGCGGAGCTGCCGCCTCGCCTTGCGGAAGCGCTCCCTCGAATCTCGACGCCGGCTTATGTGGCCGACGCGGCCGCGCTCAGGAAAAACATGGCCGTGGCCGAGCGTATCCGTGCCGAAGCGGGTTGCCGCATCCTGCTGGCGACCAAGTCGTTCGCCATGCCCGCGGTGTTCCCGCTCATGCGGGATTCGCTCGACGGCACCACGGCGAGCGGCTTGTTCGAGGCGCGCCTGGGCAGGGAGGAATTCGGAAAAGAGGTGCACGTCTATTCTCCCGCCTACACGCCCGGCGGCCTGAAGGCCCTGCTGGAGGTTGCCGATCACTTCTACTTCAATTCTCCCGAGCAGATCAGCCGCTTTCTGCCTGCCGTGAAGTCCTCCGGGAAGGGCGGGAAGATCGGCATCCGCATCAACCCGGGCTATTCGAACGTAACGCTCGGAGGAGACCTCTACGACCCCTGCTCGCCGCAATCCCGCTTCGGTGTCTCACGCACCGGGCTCGACAGGCTTCCGTGGGACGAAATCGACATCCTGCACGTCCATGCCCTGTGCGAATCGATGGCCGACGGCTCGGTCAGCCTCATCAGACACATGGCGCGGGAATTCGGCGCGTACATCGGGCGCGTGAGCGCGGTCAACTTCGGCGGCGGGCATTTCATCAACAAACAGGGCTACGATGTCGATGCCCTCATCGCCGCCGTCCGAGACTTCAGGGCCGAATTCGACGTGGAGGTCATTTTGGAGCCGGGAAGCGGGCTGGTGGTGGACGCAGGGTATCTGGTCGCGACCGTGCTGGATGTCATCCGTAGCGAAACGGACATCGCCATCCTGGACGCTTCGGCCGCATGCCACATGCCGGACGTCCTGGAGGTGCCGTACACCCCTCCCGTCTACGGCGCAGCGGAACCGGGCGTCCTGCCCTATGACTGCATCCTGGGCGGCAATACCTGCATGGCGGGCGACATCATCGGCGAATACTCATTCCCCGGGCCATTAAGGACGGGTGACAGGATCGTTTTCGGCGACATGATGCAATACAGCTTCGTCAAGAACAATGCCTTCAACGGAACACCGCTTCCCGACCTCGTGCTGCTCCATGAAGACGGACGTGCGGAGGTCGTGCGCCGGTTTACGTACGGCGATTTCAGGAGCCGGCTCGGGTGACGCGGAGATGCAGCGGCGATATAGGAGCGCTTCCATGCATCACCCGGACGCTTTGGGGTTTGCGCCCGGAAAGATATTCCGGATACGGGATCGGTGGTTGTATTCATATCTGTTTTCCGGTAAGACGGTGCGGCTGTTCAAAGCAGCATGCACACGCGGCATATGAACCATCATGAGGGTAGAATTATGAACCTGAAGCACAACATGGAACGATGGACGATTGAAGATTCCGCCGACCTGTATCAGATTCGGGAATGGGGAGCCGGCTACTTCGGCATTTCCGAAAAAGGGGATGTCGTGGTTACGCCCCTGCGGGATAAAAGCGTTTCAGTCAGTCTTCCCGAGATCATATCCGGAATCGTGGCGCGCGGGTATGACATGCCCATGCTTCTGCGTTTCGAAGACATTCTCGACTCCCAGATCACCCAGCTCCATGAAAGCTTCCGTTCGGCCATAGCCAGGTTCGATTACAAGGGGCAGTACAAGGGGGTTTACCCGATCAAGGTGAACCAGCAGAAACAGGTGATCGAAACCATTACCCGCATCGGAAAGTTCTATCATCACGGGCTCGAGGCCGGCAGCAAGGCCGAGCTGATAGCAGCGCTGACTTTTCTCGAAGACAAGGAGGCCTGCCTGGTCTGCAACGGCTACAAGGACCGGGAGTTCATCGATCTGGGGCTGTTCGCCTGCAAGATGGGGTTCAAGTGCTTCTTCGTGCTCGAAATGCCGGGGGAGCTCGACCTCATCCTCGAGCGGTCGAAGGCTCTGGGAATCAAGCCGCTTCTGGGCGTGCGCTTCAAACTTTCCACGCAGGCCGGCGGACACTGGACCGAGTCAGGCGGAGACCGGAGCATCTTCGGCCTGACCATCTCCCAGGTCATCGAGACCATCGAAAAGCTCAAGGAAGCGGGCATGCTGGATTGCCTCCAGCTGCTCCACTATCATCTGGGCTCGCAGATTCCCAACATCCGGGATATCCGTGCATCCATCCAGGAAGCTTGCCGGGTGTATGCGGGGCTTGTGCTCGAAGGGGCGGCCATGGGCTATTTCGACCTCGGCGGGGGGCTTGCCGTGGATTACGACGGATCACACACCAATTACATGAACTCGCGAAACTACACGCTGGATGAATACTGCGCCGACATGATCGAGGCCATCATGGAGATCCTGAGCGAATACAATATCGCCCACCCGACGATCATCACCGAATCCGGCCGGGCGACTGTGGCATATTACTCCGTACTGCTGTTCAACATCTTCGACACGAGCTCCATCGACACGGACTCCGTACCTGAGGAATTGCCCGAAAACACCCCTGAGATCATCCTGAACATGCTCGAGGTTCTCAAGTCCCTGAATGTCCGGAATCTCCAGGAATGCTACAACGACGCCCTGTATTATCGGGACGAGATCCGCCAGATGTTCAAGATAGGAGACCTGACCATGAGACAGCGTGCTCTGGGCGACAAGATATTCTGGAAAATCATCCAGGCCCTGATCGAGGGGGTCAAGGACCTGAAATTCGTGCCCAAAGACCTGATGGACATCGAAACCGCCCTGTGCGACACCTATTACGCCAATTTCAGCGTGTTCCAGTCCCTGCCCGACTCGTGGGCCATCGGCCACCTGTTCCCGGTGATGCCGGTGCACCGTCTCGCCGAAAAGCCGGAGAGAAACGCCATTCTTGCGGACATCACCTGCGACTGCGACGGAAAGATCGACCGCTTTATCGACAAGCAGGGAATGCGCCGCGCCTTGAAGCTGCACACGATCAGGGAGGACGAGGAGTATTACCTGGGCGTCTTTCTGGTGGGGGCCTATCAGGAGACCCTGGGCGACCTTCACAATCTCCTGGGCGACACCAACGTGGTGAGCATCAGGGTGCATGAGGACGGGAATTACAGCTTCGTGCGCGAGATCGAAGGTGACTCGGTGGCCGATGTCCTGTCCTATGTCGAGTACGACCCGAAAGACATGACCAAGCAGTTCCGGGCCACTGCGGAGCAGGCCGTCCGGGAGAACCTCATCACGCCCCGTGAGCGCCGGGAGATCATGAACATGTACGAAGAGGGGTTGAGGGGGTATCCCTACTTCGAGCCGTACCGTTCGTGACGGGAAAATGATCGTGGCTGATCATGGAGGCGGGAAGGGGCCCCGTATGGAAACCGCCGAAGAATAGAGAAACAGGGGGCTCCTCGATTTCATGACCTCGGTGACGGGCCCGGTATCGTGCCCCGGCGGTGCGCCCCGACATTCTCATCATACAATCCACGGGCCGCGCTGACAGCATCGGCCAGGACGGGGCAAGGGCTTTCCGCACCATTGTGCCGCTGAGCGGACCGGCCCCCCGCCGGAAAAACGGAGAAACACCGTCAGCGGCGCGCTCGGGAGCAAACCGGGCTCACGCGCATCAGGTAAGCATGCCTTCGGGGAATCCGGGCGAATCCGAATCCCGCTTGAAAAAAGTATGTGCCCTGTCCTGATTATCCGAGGGGGAACCGCTTACAGCGCCTGCCTGAAGAAATTGGGGAGGGCAAAGCAGGACGTGTGGATGTCGGCGTTATAGTATTTGCACGCCTTCGCGAGAAGCGCCGCGCGCTGCCTGTCGAAGTCTCGAACAGGGTTCCTGTCCCGCCTGAAGCACACCGTGCACGACCACAGGCCCGAGGGATAGCATGGAATGGGGAATATGTAGGGGTGGACGCTGCCGAACGCGTTCTTCATGTTCCGGACTATCGATGTGACCTCCTCCATACTCCACGCAGGCGATTCGCTCTGGGCGCTCATAGCCCCCTTTTCTGTCAGGGCGTCACGGACATGTGAGTAGAATTCCGTGGAGAAGAGGCCCGCCGCAGGACCGACCGGATCTGTTGAATCGATGCAGATACAGTCGAACTCGTTTCTGCAGCCCCTGACATACTCGATGCCGTCTGCCACCACCACCTCGACCCGGCTGTCGTCGAGGCACGAGGACAGCGAAGGGAAAAATCTGCGCGCCGCTTCGATCACCATGCCGTCGATCTCGCAGAGCACCACTCGGCGCACGCTCGGGTGCTTGAGCATCTCCCTCACGGACCCGCCGTCGCCGCCGCCTACGACGAGCACGTTTTCAGGATCCTCGACGCAGGCCATGGGCACATGGACGAGCATGTCATGGTAGTAGAACTCGTCTTTTTCCGTGAGCATCACCAGACCGTCGAGAAGCATCACCTTGCCGAGAAAGGAGTTTTGCACCACCTCGATGTTTTGATACGGGCTTCTTCCCTGAAAGAGCACCTCATCGACCTGGAAGCTCAGGCCGCCCACCTTGCCGCCGTCGAACACCTCGATAAACCAGGAATCGGACTTCATCATCGATCACTCCCGGAGAGCCGCGGCGGTGCCTGTGGGGAGATCGCCGCGACAGACTCGCCCGACACTATGGGCGCGCACGCAACCGCCACGAGCTGGCCCTGAGGCAGGCTCATGGATTCCACTCCGCGGACGCAGGGGGAGGATACTGCTCATCGTGAGCAGGCCGGCGTTTCCCATCCCGGCGGCCGGCGGCGCGCCGTCGAATGCGGCGAAATCAGAGAAACCCTCTGCTGACCCTATAGTCATATCCCATCCAGTCGGAGTCTTGGCGACCACGGCGCACTACCTGCCGACAGCGGCCACCGCATCCGGTTTGTACTTGAGCTCCCGACCCACGACCTTCAGCCGGCCTCTCTTCATCTCGACAGTCGAGTAGTGGGCGCTGATAAGCTTCTTTTTCAGATGGTCGAAGGCCTTCCATGGATTCACCGTCTCACCGCAGGTAAAAATGTCCACTGCGGCGTAGCCGTACTCCGGCCAGGTATGGATCGACAGGTGGGACTCTGCGATGACCACGAAGCCGCTCACCCCATGGGGATTGAAGGTATGGAACGCCGACGATACAATGGTTGCGCCAGCTTCACGGGCGGCATCATTGAGATGCCGCTCGATCTTTCTCGCATCGTTCAGAACGTCGGCATCGCAGCCGTAGTATTCGGCCAGTATGTGAGTTCCCAGTGCGTTCTTCATTTCCGTACCCCCTTTCTCTAGAAGCTCGGCGGGGCAGAAATCCAAAGGATCTGCGCCCTGCTTTGCGATCGGTTCTCTATCCAGTGCCTCTTGTCCGCCGTGTAGTAGAAGGCGTCCCCCTTGGACGCCCCGAAGGTGTCTTTCCCCAGGCAGATCACGATCCGGCCTTCCTGCACCAGACCGCACTCGTCGCCATAGTGCGAATTCTCCTTGAAGGTGACAGCGCCGGGCTGCAGAGTCACCAGGAGTATGTCGGCCTCCCGGCCCCGGGCGCCGGGGATGAGAATTTCCCTTTTTACCCCGGGCTCGTCCTCGTCCTCGACGAACACCCTCTGGGAGGGCCTGAAGACGACGATGTCCGGGCCCTTATCGGCGAAGAACTCCGCGGGCGTCGTATCGAGTGCGTTCAGGATCAGCTCGAGCGTGTCCAGCGATGGCGTCTGGATGTCTCTCTCAAGGAGCGATATAAACCCCTTGGTGAGGTCTGCTCTCATCGCAAGATCTTCCTGTGTCAACTCCATGGAAAGGCGAAGGTTCTTTATCTTTTCTCCAATTTTCACGCGTTTCCTCGCGGTATATTAAAGTGTGATAATTTGTTTACGATAATAAACTAAGAGGGGCTTGTATATGACATGAGAATCTCTGTGTCAAGAAGATTTTCGCAGATGATTTTCCCGGGGGAGGGGAGTTACTTCTCGAAAAATACGCCCGTTCGCGCGTCAGGTGGCTTTGTAAGGTTCTGTGATGGAGCCGGAGGCTCGGGGCTGTCAGGCATACATTGCGGGCCGTCCCGGTTTTCCCCGTGAAACGCTTTACGGGAAAAACCGGGCAGAGAATATGAGGTATGCGGAGCCACGGAAATGATTCACGGCAGCCGCGGGGTGTACCGGGCAATCAGCCTTTCCGCAGGAACCACATTTTCCTCGCCGAATCGCCCCACTTGATTCCGGACTCGAAGCGCTGGAGGAAGAGAGCCGGGTCGTCGATAAAAGCGCCTCCCACGGCATAAACGCCGAGACTGAAGAGCGCATCCGGCAGAAATCCGGCCGAGGGGCCCATGACGATCACCTTGTCCGCGGCGGTGCAGTATGCGAGCAGGCCGGGCAGGGAGTCGTTCAGAACGGTGGTTGCTGTGATCATCACCGTGCCGCAGCGCCCGAGGTCTCGAGGATCACCGGTCATGGTGAAAGGGTAGGATCCCGCGAGCAGAACCTGGTCCTTTTCGAGCACCACCACTTCTCTTGCACGTTCCATGAGGCTTTTTATCATGGGCGTGAAATATCCCACGAGCCCAACGGTCTTTGTCTTGTCCAGTCCGACCAGGTCCGCGGCATCGGTTTCGAAATCGAGCCGATACTCTCCGGGATGCCTTCTCACGTAGTCCTGGGACAGGGCATTGAGCACGGCCAGTCCCGCCGTCTTCTCGAAGGGATCGTCGGACAGGAACAGGTCGAGCGCCTCCCCCGACTGTCTGCCGACCACCTGTCTCTCGTCCCACCGGCGGTAGCGGCGCAGTCCTTCGGGGTCGCGGTGAAAGAGATTATAGCTGATGCCTATGGATCCGTTTTCGAGTGTGACCACGCTGAACGACGATACGCCTGTCTCCTTTTGAGATGCCTTGATGAAGCGGTCGACCTTCAGATGCAATTTCCCGGCGCATTTTTCCCGGATCGATCCGACGAGGGCTTTTCTCAGATTCATGAAGGCTCCTCTGATGCGATTCTGTCCTGTGATGCGCGGCCGTGAAGAATCATTGGGTCTTGAGCATCTCCCAGTATTTCTCGTAGATTATAATGGTCTCGCCCACATCGGCCTGGAACTCACCGCGGTCGATGTCCACCTTGTCGGGATACACGGCCTTGTGGTTGCGGGTCTTCTCGTCGAGCATCTTCTGGGCCTCGACGTTCGCAGTGGCATAGCCCACGTATTCGCAGTTCATCTTGGCCACGTCCGGCCTGCACATAAAATCGATAAAGGCGTGAGCATAGTCGATGTTTCTGGTGGATGCGGGAATCACCATGTTGTCTACCCAGAATGTGGCGCCTTCCTTGGGATAAATATACATGATGTTCGGGTTCTCCTCGTTGGCCTGGTAGACCTCTCCTCCCCAGATCTGGCCGATGACCACCTCGTTGTTGAGGAAGGGCTGCTTGGGGGAGTCGGAATTGAACACCTTGACGCTTGGTTTCAGCTTCAGGAGCTTTTCGTACGCCTCCTTGAGATGCTCATGGTTCGTGTCGTTGCCCGAGTAGCCGAGCGAGCGGAGCGACATGGCGAACACGTCGCGCACATCGTCCATGAGGAGCACCTTGCCCTTGTACGCCGGGTTCCACAGATCGTTCCAGCTGGTGATGGATGCGGGGTCCACAGCCTTTGCATTGACTCCGATTGCCGATGAGCCCCACATATAAGGTATGCTGTACGCGTTGTCCGGATCATACGGCTTGTTGAGAAGATCCGGGTTCAGGTTCTTCATGTTCGGCAGTTTGTTGTGGTCGAGCGGCTTGAGCATTCCGAGGCGGCGCATTCGCTCCACGAAATATGTGGATGGGAAGGCGACGTCGTAGCCGTCTTTCTTCAGGATTTTGAGCTTGGCGAACAGAGCCTCGTTGCTCTCGAAGGTGGAATACTTCACCTTGATGCCCGTTTCCTTCTCGAAGAGCTCGAGCACTGCCGGGTCGATGTACTGCGACCAGTTGAACACATACACTTCCTCGGAGGCCTGAGCCCCCAGAGGCAGGAAGAGCATCACGAACAACACGAGCGTTCTTTTCATCTATCTGTTCTCCTTTGCGATGATAAAGTGGGCAATGGTTACGGTGAAGAGTGAAACCAGAAACATGACCGCACTCAGGGCGTTGATCTCGGGTTTGATGCCCAGACGGACCATGGAATAGATTTTGAGCGGCAATATCTCGAAGGAAGGCCCGGTGGTGAAGAAGCTCACGATCACGTCGTCGAGCGAGAGTGTGAAGCTCAGGAGCCAGCCTGCGATGATGCCGGGCATGAGCATGGGCAGCATGACATGCCGGAACATCTGGAGCTCGCTCGCGCCCAGATCCTTGGCCACGTCGATGATGTTCCGGTCGAACCCGCTGATACGGGCATAGACAGTCACCATCACAAAGGGCAGGCAGAAGGTCACGTGCGCGAGCAGCAGGGTCACGGCTCCCACGCTCAAGCCCAAGGTGATAAAGAACAAAAGGAGCGAAATGCCCATGACGATATCCGGGCTCATCATGAGGATGTAGACAAAGGAATACATGATCTGACGGCCCAGGAATCGATATCGGTAGAAGGCAAAAGCGCCCAGGGTGCCCAAGACGGTGGCGATAGTGCTGGAAGACAGAGCGATGATCAGCGAGTTGGCAAAGGCCTCCATGAGCGGGCCGTCGGTGAAGAGCACGCGGTACCAGTTGAGCGTGAATCCCTGCCAGTTGGTGGAAAACCGACTGGTGTTGAACGAGTAGACCACCAGGATCAGGATCGGGATATAGAGGAAGAGATAGATGAAGAACAGATATGCGGACTGGAAGATCCTCTTCATCTCACCGTCTCCATGCCGCCGGAATGGGCTTTGCGGGTGCTGATGAAGTACCACAGGAGGAGCATGAACATGAGCAGCGTAAGGATCACGCAGGCCGCCGAGCCAAGGGGCCAGTGGCCTGTGGTGAGGAACTGATTCTTGATGAAATTGCCGATGAGCATCGACCGGGCTCCGCCCAGCAGATCCGGGATGTAGAAGAGGCCGAGCGCAGGCAGGAAGACCATGGTGCTTCCCGCAATGATCCCGGGCAGCGTGAGCGGCAGGACGATGTGGAAGAACACGTGCCGGGAGGTAGCCCCCAGGTCCCGGGCCGCCTCGATGAAGCTGCGGTCCAGCTTCTGCAGGGACGCATACAGGGGCAGGATCATGAAAGGCAGCAGCGTGTAGACCAGGCCGATGAACACGGCCGTCTCGGTGTAGAGGATCGAGAGCGGCTCGTCGATCAGTCCGAGAGAGAGCAGGAGGGTGTTCAGGATACCGTTCGCCTTGAGGAGGATGATCAGCGCGTAGGTGCGGATGAGCGACGATGTCCAGAACGGGATGATCATGAGCAGAAGCAGGAAGCGGCGGATGTTCTCGTCGATCCTGGTCAGGATATAGGCGAACGGATATGCGGTCAGAAGAGTGATTGCGGTGGTTCCCAGAGCGAGGATGAAGGAGTTTTTGCACACTCTGAGAAAAACGGGCGAGATGATTTCCCGGTAGTTCGCCAGAGTGAATTCCCAGCGCACAATGCCCTCGGGGTCGCGGGTGAGAAAGCTGAACAGCACGACGATGATATAGGGAACCACCACGAAGATCGCAATCCAGAGCATGGGCGAGCCGATGGCGAAGTTCCTGAACCGGCTCTTCCTGACCATGACTACAGAACGACTTCCCAGCCGTACGGCCATTCCACGTGAATTCTCTGCCCCTGCCTGAACACCACGTCTTCCTGGTCTTCGTTGAAGAACTGGGTCGCGAAGATGGTTTCCCCGGCATCGAGGCTGATGATCAGATCGACCGTCTTTCCCTTGTAGATGACCTCGTCGATCGCGCCCCCGAGCGACGGTGAAGCGGGCTTCGCGTCCTCGTCTCTGGTCACCAGGATATCCTCCGGGCGGAGCAGCACCTTGACGTGCTGGCCGCAGGAGAAATTTTTCCGGTTGTGCACCCTGAAGGGCCGGCCGTGGATGTCCACGGTGGCGCTGCCGTTGAAGATCTCGGTGATTCTGCCTTCGAAGATGTTGATCTCGCCCACGAACCTCGCCACGAACATGTTTTCGGGCTCCTCATAGATCTGAGTGGGCGTTCCGATCTGCTCGATCCGTCCCTGATTCATCACCGCGATTCTGTCCGACATGCTGATAGCCTCCTCCTGGTCGTGTGTCACGAACACGAAGGTGATGTTCAGCTTGCGATGGATGCGCTTGAGCTCGAGCTCCATCTCCTGGCGCAGCCGGTAGTCGAGAGCGCTCAGAGGCTCGTCCAGCAGGAGCACCTGGGGCTTGTTCACGATGGCCCGCGCCATAGCCACACGCTGCTGCTGGCCCCCCGAAAGCTGATGGGGCTTTCTTTCCTCCATGCCGCTGAGCTTGACGATCGAAAGGGCTTCGCCCACCTCCTTACGGATGAGCGATCTGTCGAGCTGCTTCATTCTGAGGCCGAAGGCGATGTTGTCGAATATGGTCATGTGGGGAAAGAGCGCGTAGCTCTGGAACACGGTATTCACGTTGCGCTTGTTCGGGGGGGTGCCGCCCAGCGAGGTGCCGTTCATGATGATTTCACCCTGGTCGAGAGACTCGAAACCGGCGATCAGGCGGAGAACAGTGGTCTTTCCGCAGCCGGAAGGACCCAAGAGAGTGAGGAACTCCCCCTGGAAGATATCCAGGTTCAACGAATCGACGGCGACGACATCGTCAAACCTCTTCGTCACCCCCCGTAAGCGGACTATGGGTGCCTTCTCCATCCATACAATCTCCGAGGTGAAATGATTGCGTGATTGTGAGAAGCTCTCTATATGAAACGCGTGATTTTATCAACTGGGATTTTATACTTTCATTCCGCGGTTTGACCGGGGGCTCCGAGCGGCGATCCATGCTTTCTCTGTGCCGCCGGGCGATTATATTGGTCCCTGCCGCCCGCTCTTGCGTCACTTCATGAATGGTTCGGCATGAAAAACGATTCCGACTTGCTTTTGAGCGACTTTCAACATACATACGGACGAAGGAGTATGACGCAATGATCGAGAAAATACCCTTCCTGCACAGGAAGAAGATGTATAATATCATCGTTCAGGAAGACATCAGTTTCAGCGCCCTACATCATATCATCGACGTGCTCATCGACCAGGGGGCGTTTGTTGAAATGACCCAGACCACCGACCTGTACACCGTGGTGCACGAGGAAGTGCGGTATACGGTGGGAGTGGACGGGATCGACATCATGATCGTCTGCTCGTGAGAAACGCCCATGGTGAGAACGCACCTCTGTCAGCCCGATGCAGCCAAGTCATGCGCCGCCTGCTGCGGAATATACAACTATGTGGAAAACACACGGCACGCTCTTGTCCGGCGGTTTGAATACCGGGGCGCCCTCATGGCGAGGGTGAGAAGTGGCGCGCTCTCTCTCGACGAGTATCGCGTCGCGGTCCGCCACAGGGAAGATGGAAGGCGCATCTACAAGACCATCTATTCCTGCGAGTTCGCCGGCTTCGTTGACGAGTCGCGCAAAAGGGTGGGGTGCATGCTCCATCCAATGGTGACGGGGGGGTGCGATCTGCGGGACAACAGCTTCTACGGCCGAGACATCTGTGACGGCCATTTCTGCCCCAGCTACCAGAAGCTGACCGAGAACGAGGCGCTCTGCGTCCTCGCCGCGGTGGACGACTGGTATCTCTACGGCAGCGTCATCACCGACATCGATTTTGTCAAGGCCTTTTTCCGGTTCACCCAGAACAGCCTCGGCGAAGAGATCTCTCCGGAGGTCGTGAAAGCCTCGCCGGCACTGACCGGCATCATGAGGGAATACTTCTCCCTGAAGACGACTTGGCCCTTCCGCGACGTCTCGAAGCCGAGATTCGGCAAATACTATTTCGTGGGCGAGGAATACGCGATCGACAGGATCGACTATGAAAAGCTCGGGGCGGCGGTCCCGGAGTATGATCCTGTTTTCTTGAGCCTTTCATCCTGTTTTATCGCGAAAGATGAGCTTGACCGGGCTACGGGAACAATAGATAATTTGTTCAAGGGCTTCTGCCATGAATACGACCGATCTCATCGAGAGCATCATTGATCTGGCGCTTGCAGAAGACGGCGAAGACATCACCTCGAACGCTATCTTCGGCCCCGGAGAGGATATACGCGCCGTCTTTACGGCAAAGGCCCCCGGCGTGCTCGCAGGCACCGACATCGCCCGCCTCGTCTTCATCCGGGTCAACCCGGTTATCCAGTGCTCTTTTCGCATCCATGATGGAGAACGAGTGAAGGCCGGCGACATCATCGGCTCGGTATCGGGCCCGGCGGCGGATGTGCTCAAGGGCGAGCGGGTAGCGCTGAACTTCCTGCAGCGCATGTCCGGCATCGCCACCCGGACCGCCGAATATGTGAGTCGGATGCAGGGCACGAAGGCACGCGTGCTTGATACTCGAAAAACCGCGCCGGGCCACCGGGTGCTCGACAAGTACGCCGTCCGTGCCGGCGGCGGCACGAATCACCGCATGGGGCTGTGGGACATGGCGCTTGTCAAGGACAACCATATCGACCGGGAAGGCTCCCTGTCCTCTGCAGTGGCCAAGATCAGAAGGCGGTGCCCGGGGGTCTCGGTGGAGGTGGAGGCGAGAAGCCTTCAGGACGTGCGCGAGCTGCTGGAAATCGGAGTGGACAGGATCATGCTCGACAATTTTTCGCTCCAGGATCTCCGGGAGGCGGTTGATCTGGTCGGAGGCAGAGTGCCGCTGGAGGCATCCGGCGGGATCACACTGGACACAGCACGTGACGTGGCGCTCACCGGGGTGGATTACGTCTCGGTTGGAGATATCACGCACTCGGTGAAGGCACTGGATATATCGCTCACCTTCGAAAGGCCGTCATGACGAAGAACGAAGCCAGGAAAATCATCGAGAATCGGAAACGGGAAATGGGGGAGCGCCTCATCATCCTCGGCCATCATTACCAGAGCGACGAGGTGATCGCCTACGCCGATTACGTGGGCGACTCTCTGGAGCTCGCCAGAAAGGCCTCCCGGGTGGAAAAGGCAGACCATATCGTGTTCTGCGGGGTCTATTTCATGGCGGAGAGCGCGGCGATCCTGGCACCGGGGAAAACCGTCCACATCCCGGAGCGCACTGCAGGGTGCCCGCTGGCGGACATGGCGGAGCCGGAAGACGTCGAAAAGGCGTGGAGAGTCATCAAAAGGACCGCAAAAAGCGTGATCCCGGTCACCTATGTCAACTCGAGCGCCAGAATCAAGGCGTTCTGCGGCAAGAACGGCGGAATCGTCTGTACCTCCGGCAATGCGGAAAAGATCTTCGCCTGGGCCTTCGATCGTGCGGAAAAGATCTTCTTTATGCCCGACATGAACCTCGGCCGGAACACCGCCAATAAGATGGGCATACCGGAAGATCATGTCGTCGTATGGGATCCGGCCAAACAGCAGGGCGGGGTGAGCGAACAGTTCCTGGCAGAGGCCCGCGTGGTGCTGTGGAGGGGATGGTGTCCGGTTCACTGGCCGCAGTTCACCTCGGATGACGTCCGTTCTCTGCGTGAGAAGTACCCCGGCATCGCGGTCATCGTGCACCCCGAAGCGGATCCCGGAACGGTCGAGGAGGCCGGCATGAGCGGATCGACCGCGCGCATCCTCGATGTCGTGAAGGGGATGCCCCCCGGAGGGCGACTGGCGATCGGAACCGAGACCAACATGGTAAGGCGTGCGGCCCGGGAGAACCCGTCGCTTGAGATCGTGCCGCTGCGCGAGGCATACTGTGAGGATATGGCCAAAATCACGCTGCAGAAGCTGGCGCATACCCTGCTTCACCTGGAAGACGGGGCATGCCGAGTCACCGTCGAGCCGGATGTCGCCGGCGACGCGCTGTCCGCCCTGGAAAGGATGTTGAGGGTGTAAACATGTCAGAATCGTTCAAGGAAACCGAGTGCCTCATCATCGGCACGGGCATCGCCGGCGCGACATGCGCCTATATCGCGGCCAAGGCAGGCCTGCGGGTATGCCTGCTCACCAAGAGGTCCGATCCCTCGCTCACGAACACAAACCTCGCCCAGGGAGGCATCGTCTATTCGGGGCACGGAGACAGCCCCGAGCTGCTGAAACAGGACATCCTCAAGGCCGGAAGAAACCTCAACTCGCTGGAGGCGGTGGATTTCCTGTCGAGACAGGGGCCGGGAATCGTCAAGGAAGTGCTCATCGACGACCTCAATGTCAATTTCACCCACCTCAAGGGTCCGGAAGACGAGAGCTATGACCTCACCAGGGAAGGGGCGCACTCGATACATCGTATTCTGTATGCAGCCGACCATACGGGACAGGATATCGAGAAGTCGCTCATCGAAGCGCTCGAAGGGCTCGAAAACGTAGAGATCATCACCAACGCCACTGCCATCGATCTCATCACGCTGCATCACCACTCCATGGACGTGCAGGCGAGATATCTGCTCGAAGACCGGTGCGCAGGCGCATATGTTTTCCTGGAAAAGAAAAAAGAGGTCCTCACCATCCTGGCCCAGTATACGGTGCTCGCCACCGGAGGACTCGGAGACATATTCCTCCACTCCACGAGCGAGAAAGGGACCGTCGGCGACGGCATCGTGATGGCCATGCGCGCCGGCGCGGACACGATCAATATGGAGTTCATGCAGTTTCATCCCACGACCCTCTACCTGCCCGGAGCCAGGAGATTTCTCCTGTCCGAGGCCCTGCGTGGAGAGGGGGCGCGGCTGGTGAACCTGCGCGGCGAGTATTTCATGGATCGCTACAATCCGGAGCTCAAGGACCTCGCCCCCCGGGACGAGACGGCCATCGCCATCTGGGATGAGATGATCGAGAACAAGGAAGACCACGTGCTGCTGGACATCGCAAACTTCGTGCACGAGGACATCCCAACACGTTTCCCGAAGATCTATGCAACATGCAGACAGGCGGGAATCGACATCACCCGTGAACCCGTACCCGTGGTTCCCGCGGCGCACTACTTCTGCGGCGGGGTTCACGTGAACAACCTGGGTAGAACGACTTTAAACGGGCTCTACGCCGTGGGCGAGGTATCGTGCACCGGACTCCACGGAGCAAACCGGCTCGCCTCGACCTCTCTGCTGGAAGGCCTCGTCTGGGGCTATTATGCTGCCAAAGACATAGCCGACCGGATAAACTCGGGCGAGACGATCCGCTCGGGCATGCTCCACTCTGTGCGAGACTGGATACCCACCGGCAACGTCGAGAATGAGGACCCCGCGCTCATCGCTCAGGACTGGGCCTCCATCAAGAGCACGATGTGGAACTATGTGGGTATTGTGCGAACCAGGCAAAGGCTGAAGATCGCCATCGAGGACCTGAGGCATATGTATCTGAGGATTGAGGAGTTCTATCGGGAGACCCCGGTGTCGAAAGATATCATCAGTCTCTTCCACGGCACCCAGGCGGCGATCCTGGTGGCTGACGCGGCATTCAGGAACCGGAATTCCATAGGCTGTCATTTTCTGCGGGACCATACCGGCTCTGCGCGTCCCTACCCCGCGATGCGGCGCAATTATATCCAGTAAGCCGGGGGAACCCGTTACGGGAGTATGCCCCTGAGGGCTCGTTCTATGGTTCTATCGCCATATTATGGCATCCCGACCCACCCTAATCGGGAGGATTCATCCAGTATCCCGTCTTGAAAGTTCAAACAAAACCAATAATATCAATATAATACAATCGGTTACCTGCCTGGCACGCCATTCGCATTTTGTCAGTTGTTTGGGGAGATAGACGGGACGTGAGCGCAGAGGACGTGACCGACCAGATATGTGACATCTGTCGCCATAGAGAAGCCGTTTCGCAGTGCTGCGGATGCAGCCGCGCTCTGTGCAAGCGATGCAGGAACATGGAAATCTACGTCCAGGGGGACGGAGAAGTCACGATCAAATATTTCTGTCCCTCCTGCAGCCAGGACCCCAGAGTCAATCCTCCCATGGCGTGCAAAAAGGTTTTCGGCCTGGAGGATGTCACCGATATGGTAAATCAGGAAGACAGCTCAAAGTCCGGGCGGTTCAAGATCAAGCTGAAGATAACCTGAAATCCGTTTCTGTTCCGCCGGATTCTCCGGTGTTTTCGCCCTTCAGGGGAAATTACTCCTCATGCCGGGTTTTCCTCTCAATCACCGTCAATTGCACACGGGTCCCGGCATGCTGTATGGCGGAAACGCCAGAAACGGTTATGGTGCTGAGACCATATCCACCTGATCGATGAGATGTATATGTGCCATGCTCCATGGAGTTAAATAAATATATAATAATAAAATCAATGAGATAATAATAGTCAAAACCTGGCACGCCTTTCGCTATAATCGGAGTCAAGAAAAGAACATGCTCTTTTACAAAGAGATCCGATATCAGGGTCTCATAAAGACGAGAGGTACAGTACATACGGCATTGGGCAGCACATGGAAGGCCTGCGGAAAAAACGATCAGGCGGCAGAGGATACCGGGAGAAGCCGGGGTATCGACTGGGGTAAAGATGATCCCCTTTTATGCCTGAAGCAGGCCGCTGAATCCAGTGGGCTGAAGCGCCACTGCCGTTCGGTACTCTCTATAACACTAACTGAAACCTCCTTTTTGATGCCAGAAGATGGGACATGAAACATACTCCGCTACCGTCCCCACACCTTATATCTTCTGGCTTTTTTTTGTCCGGACGCTTGACCCCGGCGTCAGGGATGCCCGGGGAAAATCCCTTGACAATCAGGGCAAGTTTCATTAATAGCTCTACCACTTTTCATGTATAACAAGGGTACAGGAGTGCAGACATGTATGCGGTGATAAAGACTGGTGGGAAGCAGTACAAGGTCGAAGAGGGCGACAGGATCCAGATCGAGAAGCTCGACGCTGAGAGAGGCGAGACGGTAACGTTCGACACAGTGCTCTTTGTCGGCGGAGACAATGAATATACGCTGGGAACACCGAAGATCGAAGGAGCCACCGTGAACGGCAAGGTCGTACGGCAGCTCAGGGGCAAGAAGATCATCGTGTTCAAGATGAAGAGGCGAAAGGGCTACCGGAAGAAGCAGGGACACCGGCAGAACCTCACCGAGGTCTTTATCACGAAGATCAGCACAGGCAAGGAGGCGTAACCCATGGCCCACAAGAAATCAGGCGGCACCTCCCGCAATGGAAGAGATACGGCAGGGAAGCGGCTAGGAGTGAAGCGCTTCGACGGCCAGCCCGTGAGGGCGGGCAATATCATTGTCCGCCAGCGGGGAACCAGGATCCATCCAGGTGCGAACGTCGGCTGCGGAAGAGACTATACCCTGTTCGCGCTTACAGACGGCGTGGTCAAGTTCGAAACTCTCTACAACAACAAAAAGCGGGTGAGCATCGTAGCAAGCGCTTCCTAAGACATGGACTTTATCGATGAGTCCAAGATCTATGTGCAGGCCGGCAACGGCGGCAATGGATGTTGTTCTTTTCGCAGAGAGAAATATGTTCCCAAGGGAGGACCTGACGGGGGTGACGGAGGCAGAGGCGGGGATGTGATCGTGGAAGCGTCCACGCGTGTGCACACACTCCTCGATCAGCGCTACCATCCGCACTACAAGGCAGAGAGAGGCCAGCACGGCAAGGGCAAGAACTGCACCGGCAGGTCCGGCCGCGACCTCGTCATCACCGTTCCGGTGGGGACCATAATCAGGGATGCGCAAACAGGCGACATCGTCGCCGATCTCGTCAAAGAAGGCCAGTCGGCCGTCATCGCACGCGGCGGCTCCGGCGGACGGGGCAATGCCCGGTTCGCCACTCCCACTCTCCAGGCGCCCCGTTATTGCGAACCCGGAGAGCCCGGAGAGGTAAAGGAGTTTGTCCTCGAGCTCAAGCTCCTCGCAGACGTCGGGCTGGTAGGCTTCCCCAATGCGGGCAAATCGACGCTCATCTCAAGGGTATCCAGCGCCCGCCCCAAGATAGCCGATTATCCCTTCACCACGCTCACTCCCAACCTCGGCATGGTCAGATGGAAGGACAGAGACTTCGTGATGGCGGATATCCCCGGCATCATCGAGGGGGCCCACACGGGCGTGGGCCTGGGCCTGAGGTTCCTACGGCACATCGAAAGAACCAGGATCATTCTCTACCTGATCGATCTCTCCCCTGACACCGAACGGGATCCCAGAGACGAGTTCACTGTGCTCAGGCGAGAGCTCCAGGCGTATTCGCCGGAGCTCGTGGAAAGAAAACAGCTCGTGGTGCTCAACAAGTGCGACCTTCCTGAAGCTCGGCAGCGGGCCGGAGAGGTCGTTGCCTTTGTCAAAGACAGAGGATATCCTTGCTTCACCGCCTCTGCCGCCAGCGGCGAAGGTCTAGCCGAGATACAGGATGAAATTATAAGGATTCTCTATGGATAAGAACCCGCGTTCCTCCCTGAAAAAGTGCAGGCGCATCCTCATCAAGATCGGCTCCAAGGTCCTGAGCACGGGCCTCGGCCTCAACAACCGGGTCATTGACCGGCTCTGCGACGACCTGTCGCTCCTGCGCGACAGGGGCAAGGAATTCGCTCTGGTATCTTCAGGAGCCATTGCAGAAGGGACCGCCATCATGAAGGTGGGCCGAAAAGGAGTGACTCTCTCGAAGAAGCAGGCCCTGGCGGCCATTGGCCAGGGGAGCCTCATCAGGGCATACACCGATGCATTCAGGCGTTACGGCTATACCGCGGCCCAGATCCTCATTACCCGGGAGGACCTGGACGACAGGCGCAGATATCTCAATATCCGCAATACCTTCACCGCCCTGTTCGAGTACGGAGCCATACCCATCATCAACGAGAACGATACCGTGAGCGTGGAGGAGATCCAGTTCACCGACAACGACATGCTCTCCGCCATGATAATTCCCCTGGTGGAGCCGCAGGCCCTGATCGTTCTGACAGACACCGACGGGGTGTGCTGCGAAGACCCGCGGGTGAACCCGGAGGCCCAGATCATCCGGGAGATCAAAGACATCAGGCTCGAGGATATCAAGGCCCAGAGTTCGGAAGCCGGCAGCATGGGTAGGGGAGGGATGCAGTCGAAGCTCAAGGCCGCCTATCATGCCTCGCTGCTCGGCATCCCCACGGTCATCACCTCGGCCTACATTCCCCAGGTTATCGGCTCGGTGCTGGAAGGCAAAGAGATCGGCACCTTCGTTCATCCGCACAGGAAGGGCAAGCTCACCCAGAAAGACCACTGGATCAGCTACGTGACGCGGCCCAAGGGAAAGGTGGTCGTGGACGACGGCGCGGCCGCCATGATCCTCACGAAGGGCAAGAGCCTGCTCCCCTGCGGGGTCGTGAACGTGGAAGGATCCTTCCATGCCGGAGACCCTGTGGAGATCGTCGAGCCGGGCGGCAGGGCGATAGCGGTGGGCTTGAGCAACTTCACCGCCGGAGAGGTGCTCAAGATCAAAGGGGCCAACACCTCCCAGGTATGCCGGATCCTGGACCATGAGTGCGATGAGGAGGTGGTCCACCGGAATAACATGATACTGAAGAAGGAGACGCTGCCGTGACCGATTCGTTGATCGAAACCATTGCAGCCAGGGCCAGAACTGCTTCCCGTTCCCTCGTGAGCCTTTCCACCACCCGGAAGAACCGGGCGCTCAAAGCGATGGCTCAGGGTCTGAGGCACAATGCCCGAACGTTGAAGAACGAAAACGCGAAGGATCTCGAGCGCGCAGAGGCGAACAGACTGAGTCCGTCCATGATCGACCGGCTCACCCTGAGCGACAAGGTCATCGAAGGCATGGCGAGGGCCCTGGAGGAGATCGCCGAGCTCCCCGACCCGGTGGGAAAGATCACCGGCATGACCCGCAGGCCCAATGGACTGACCGTGGGCAAAATGAGGATCCCGCTGGGCGTGGTCGCCATCATCTACGAGTCCCGGCCCAACGTCACCTCGGACGCGGCCGGACTGTGCCTCAAGTCGGGCAATGCCGTGATCCTGAGAGGCGGATCGGAGGCCATTCACTCAAACCGGGCGATTGTGGAGGTCCTGAAGTCTTCACTGCAGGAATCCGGGATCAGTCCCGACGTGATCGGCTTCATCCCGGTTACCGAGAGGAAGGCCGTCAACGAGATGCTCTCTCTGGAGCAGTACATCGACCTGGTCATTCCACGAGGAGGGGAGGGGCTTATCCGGACCGTGGTGGAGAACTCCCGGATCCCTGTCCTGAAGCACTACAAGGGTGTATGCCATATCTTCGTGGACCGGGACGCGGATCTGGAGAAGGCCTACCGGATCTGCCTCAACGCCAAGGTTCAGCGGCCGGGCGTCTGCAACGCCATGGAGACCCTGCTCGTGGATGCGCCGGTGGCGAAAAGATTTCTGCCCGAGATGGTCCGGCTCTTCCGGGAAAACGGCGTGGACGTCAGGGGGTGCGAAAAGACCCGGGCGATTGTGGGCGACGTCGCGCAGGCCACAGAGGATGACTGGTACGAGGAGTACCTGGATCTCATCCTGGCCGTCAAGGTGACGGAAGACATGCAGGAGGCAATCGAGCATATCGAGAGGTACGGATCGGACCACACGGAGGCCATCATCACGGAAAACTACACCCGGGCTATGGAATTCTTGCGGGAAGTGGACTCGTCCACCGTGCTCGTCAACGCCAGCACGCGCTTCTCAGACGGCGGCGAGTTCGGGCTGGGCGCGGAGGTGGGCATCTGCACCTCGAGAATCCACGCATACGGGCCCATGGGGATCGAAGATCTTACCATCGGCAAATTCGTCTGCTTCGGAGACGGTCAGATCAGGACATGAGGCTCGGAATCTTCGGCGGTACATTCAATCCCATTCACCTCGGTCACCTGAGGGTGGCGGAAGAGGTCCGAGAAACCCTCGAGCTCGAAAAAATCCTGTTCGTCCCATCCTATCTCCCGCCTCACAAGGAGCTGGATTCAGGTGTCCCGGGCGGTATCCGCCTGGAGATCGTGCGGCGCGCCGTGAGCTCCAACCCCTTCTTCGAGCTCTCGGCCTTCGAGGTGGAGCAGGGGGGAAACTCCTATTCGGTCAGAACCATCGATCACCTGCGACGGCTCCACCGCACCACGCCTTATTTCATTCTCGGGCAGGATGCCTTCAACGAGATCCTGACATGGTACGATGCCCAACGTCTGTTCGACCTGGCGCACTTTGCGGTCATGTCGCGCCCAGGGGCAATAAGGCCCGATCTGAAGGATGTGTTGGCCGAGGCGGCGTCGCGTTTCGAGAAAACATCGTATGGATATGTCAACAGCCAGGGAAACAGGATCGTTTTCGTCGATGTAACCCCGCTCGACATCTCGTCATCTAAAATACGTGATCTCTGCCGTCAGGGAAGGTCGATCACCTATCTGGTACCTCGTGAAGTGGAGGAATATATCAGGAGCGAAAGGATATACGAATAGATGGAACCACTGTGGAGCAGAGCCGTTCATGCCCTCGAAGACAAAAAGGCGGCCGATGTAGTGGTGCTGGACGTGAGCGGCGTATGCTCGTTCACCGATCACATTATCGTGAGCACGGGTATGTCGGACAGGCAGATCAGGGCCATGGCCCAGCACGTGATCGAGACCCTCGGCGATCCGTTCGGTCTGGAAGGAATGGATCGGGGACGCTGGGTCCTTCTGGACTACGTGGATGTGGTCATACACATCCTGCAGGAAGATCTGCGCACATATTACGACATCGAAGGCATGTGGTTCGACGCCAAGAGGATCAGGGGGTGAAGCTGGTCGTCTGCCTGGCCGGGAAGACCGAACGCGGAGCGGTTGGCGATCTGGTGGACGATTACCGCAAAAGAATCTCCCGGTATGTTCCCGTGGAGATCATTGAGGCGAAGAAACTCAGAGCGCAGTCGCGCGAGGGTGTGCACGTGCTCCTGAGCCCGGACGGCAGGCACATGACATCCGAAGAATTCGCTTCCTTTCTGGAAAAAATTCTGAACAGCTCTGCGAAACACCTCTTCTTCTACGTCGGCGGACCGTCCGGCTTCGACCGGGAGCTGGTGCAGGCTGTGCCGGACAGGATCTCGCTGTCTCCCATGACCTTCAGCCACCAGATCGTCAGGGTCATGCTCTTCGAGCAGGTGTACCGTGCGTTCACCATCCTGAACAATGAGCCCTATCATAAGTAGCGTTACTGCATGCGGAAATCCGCAGCCATGTAGGGACGCGTGCCGATGTCGCGCTCAGAGCGCAGTGAAAGGCGATGCCGTTCGATCCCGCATCCTTGATTTTCACCCCCGTTTGTGTGAGAAAAGGATTGCATGAACATACCCTTTGGCATTGTGCAGTTTTTCGATGTCTTCGCCCGCTACAATGAAAACGTGTGGCCGATGCAGGTGATACTGATCGTGCTTGCGCTGGCCGCTGTTGCGTCATTGTATATCAGGCAGCCTTTCGGCGGCAGGATGATCGCAGCCGTGCTGTCGCTGCTGTGGGCATGGATGGGCATCGTCTACCATTTTGTCTTCTTCACTGCCATCAATCCCGCCGCGTGGCTTTTCGGAGCTGTCTTTCTCGCCGGGGCGGCATGGTTCGCCTGGACGGGTGTGCTGAACAACAGGCTGCGATTTTCTCCCCGAAGCGGTGCCCGCGGCTGGGCGGGATGGATCATTATTCTGTTCGCCCTGGTTGTCTATCCCCTTCTCGGGCTCGCCTTCGGTCACAACTATCCTGCCACGCCGACATTCGGTCTGCCGTGCCCGACAACGATATTCACCATCGGCATCTTGATGTTTGCGGTACAGCCCGTCCCGGGGTCTGTTTTCATCGTGCCCGTGCTGTGGGCCGCAGTAGGCTCCATGGCAGCGTTCAAGCTCGGTGTTTTTCAGGACATGGGCTTGCTGGCGGCGGGCCTGGCCGGCATGATCGCAGCGATGACCGCTTCGTCCAGGACCGGCCGGACATCCCCGGAAGAATCGCTGCAGTCAGCCCCCCGGTGAGCTTCCATTGCATGGTAAACGGGATGCGATGAGGCAGCCGCTGCGGTGCTTTATTCGGCGGGCGGGCCTTTTCCGCCTTTCTTCGGGAGCCTTGTGTCCGCCTCCATGGCCTCGTATCCGGAGACAATGTCCAGAAGCTCCTCGGTGATGGTCATCTGGCGCCGGCGGTGATAGGCGGCGAAGATCTCCTCCAGGTGCTCGCCGATATTCTTTTCCGCGTTCTGCATGGCAGCGAGCCTGCTCGCGTTCTCGCTGGCAAGGGATTCCGTGAACGCCTGGAAGAGGGAAACAAAAAAATACTCCCTCAAGAGCGACAGGAAGAGAGTGTCCCAGTCCATAGTGAACATGGGCAATGTTCGCGACTCCCACGGCCGGGAGCGTATGTCGTTCAACCAGGTGCGGTCCACGGGAAGGAGCCGCGTGGTGCGGGGCTGGAAGGCGGCCCCGGATATATAGTGGTTGTAGATGAGGTAGATGTGCTGGATCTGTCTGGAAAAATGCCATTCCTCCAGAATCATCATGATTTCCTGCACCATGGGGGCGACTCCCGCTGTCGAGCTCGGTGTGAACAGGGTATCGTAGACAGTATGGCCGGCGCGCTCCAATTGGTCCTTCACCCGTTCGCCGATGGCGAGCATGGTGCGGTTTTCGAGGGGAACATTCAGCGAATCCAGCTCTTCGAGGGCGTAGGATACGATCTGTGTGTTGAACTGGCCGCACAGTCCCTGGGCCGAGCCGAAAACGATGGCCCCTGCCCTGCGGGCGGGTACGACGTCCGCAGGTATCTCGGATTCCTCCCGGGCCTTGAGAGCGATCTGGAGCCCCATTTCCACGGTCCGGTTGTAGTCCGTGAGCGATTCCACGGCCCTCTGATACTGTCTGATGCTCACTGCGGCCAGGGCCTTCATGGTCTTCACGACCGAGAGCAGATCCTGGGTGCTCTTGATCTTTCTCTTTAAGGATTCAATGGTTTGCATGATCCGGAGCCGCCTTTACCTCAACCGCCTTCCGGGCGGCCTCGAGCAGATGCTTATAATCATCGACGCCGAGCCTCTTGCCTGAGAGGATCATTGAGCGGAGATTCGGAGCAAAAGTCGAGATCTCCTTCTGGATTTTCCGCTCGGCCTGGTGGATATCGTCGACAGGAATCCCGTCGAACACGCCGCCCGTCACGGCGAGCAGGACCGCGATCTGATTCGTCACAGAGATGGGCTCGAGCTGCTGCTGTTTGAGAATCTCCCGTACACGCCAGCCCCTCTCCAGCCGTCTGCGGGTGTTGTCGTCGAGCCGCGTTCCGAATCGGGAGAAGCTCTCAAGCTCTTCGAACTGCGCGTATGCTATACGAAGATCTCCCGCCACGGCCCGGTATGCGGGCAGCTGGGCTTTCCCGCCCACGCGGGACACGGACTTGCCCACGTCGATGGCGGGGAGGATCCCTTTCTGGAACAGAGAAGGCGAGAGGTAGATCTGACCGTCAGTGATGGAGATGAGGTTGGTGGGAATGTACGACGAGATATCCTGCGCCTCGGTCTCGATGATGGGCAGTGCGGTGAGAGACCCGCCCCCGTACTCCTGTCTCAGGTGGGTGGACCGCTCGAGCATGCGGGAGTGAATGTAGAATATGTCTCCCGGATAGGCCTCGCGTCCCGGAGGCCTGCGCAACAGGAGGGAAAGCTCCCGGTATGCCCGGGCGTGTCTGGTCAGATCGTCGTAGACGATGAGCACGTCACGGCCCTGCGCCATGAAGTGTTCGCCCATGGATGTGGCCGCGTAAGGGGCGACAAACTGGAGGCCAGGAGGTTCTTCACCTGCCGCTACTACCACAATGGTATAGTCGAGGGCTCGATGGTCCCGGAGGATGGCTATCGTCTTCGCCACGTCCGAGCTCTGTTTGCCGATTGCGCAGTAGATGCAGATCACGCTCTTGTCGTGCTGGTTGATAATAGTGTCCAGGACGATGGTGGTCTTGCCGGTGAGGCGGTCTCCCAGGATGAGCTCGCGCTGGCCCCTGCCGATGGGGATCAGCGCGTCGATGGCCTTGATCCCGGTCTGGAGAGGCGCTGTCACCGGGTCACGATGCATGATGGGAGGCGCCTCGCGCTCTACGGGCAGCCGCTCTGTCGCGTGAATGTCTCCCCGCTTGTCCAGAGGTCGCCCGAGCGCATCCACAACCCGGGACAGGAGGGAGTCGCCCACCGGTACATCCAGAACCCTTCCCGTTCGTACCACCTCCGAGCCCGCGACAATGTCCTCGGAGGGATCGAGCATGATGATGCCCACTTCATCGGGGTCGATGTTGAATACGAGCCCGTAGAGGCCGTCGGGGAAGCGTACGAGCTCCTCGGACCTGACGCTGGCCATGCCGCTCACCCGGGCAATGCCCTGCCCCACATAGTCCACGATGCCGACCTCCTGGGGCTTAAGCTCCGCCGATTGCCCGGACCGGGCTCGTTCGAGCTTCCGGAACGTGTCTTCCAGGCATGTATCCAGCGTCTCATCATCGCGCTCCTTGTTCATGGACAATCCCCCTTTCGCCCTTTTTGAATCATCCCGCGGCGGTCCTTCCCCGTCAGACGGCCGCTCCTTTGCTCCCTGATGCGCCGGTCTCTTTCTTGAGGATCTGAAGGAACTTTTGCTCAAGGCTCTCAAGGTAATCGTCGATGCTCCAGGAGAGTTTGTATCCGTGGGCCATCATCTCGATGCCGGCGCCGGTGCGCCCGTTCGTTTCATAGACGATCTCGCCATCGGGTCCGAGAAAGGGTTTCAGAGCTTCCTCAACGGACTTCTTCAGTTGCCTGTTCAGCTCGAAGGCCGTCTTCACACTGATCGTGGGCTCCGGAGTGTCGAGCGCCTTTTCCAGCAGCCTCTTCTCATCAGGTTTCAGAGAGGCCACACGGCGGATGAAGACCTGCACCATCCTCTGCTCCAGCTCTTCATCGGCAAGGTCGATGAGCACCTGCCTGACGGTCTTGAAAACATAGGCGCCCGCATGCCTTTTCAGGTCTTCGAGAAAAGCGGACTTCTCCATCTCCAGAGCTTCGATCCATCGCCTGTGCATCAGGGAGACCTCTTCGCGCACCTCCTTCATGAGCTGGTTTTTCTCCTGATCTGCAGCGAGCCGGGCCTGATCGAGCATGTCCGCAGCCTGAGCGTCAATGGCGTATTTCCGCTTCTCGCTGTCCGCCAGAGCCTGCCTGGCTTCGGCTTTCAGACGGTCGGCCTCGCTCAGCCGCCGTGCTATTCCAGCCTCCCGCACATTCATGGCCTGGACGATCTTGTCGTAGAGAAAGCGCTTGAGGAGGTATGCCAGAATGAGAAAGTTGATGATCTGCGCAGCGAGGATAAATGGATCGATATGCATCAGGCGCTGTCCTCATGAGAGAAAATGATCCCAGAAGGGATTTGCGAAGATCAGAATCATGGAGATGACAAAGCAGTAGATGGCGATGGATTCGATCATGGCGAGCGCCACGAACAGTGTCCTTGTGATGGAGCTTCGTTCATCGGGCTGTTGTGCGATGGCGCTCAATGCCTGCTGCGTCGCCCTTCCTTCGCCCAGCGCCGGCCCGATGGAACCGATCGCCATAGTAATCCCCGCCATAACCACCGATGTGACTGCAACTAAGGTAGCGTTGTCCATATCCTATCCCCCTTTCTTATATGGAACCATTTTTGCCGGTACCGACCCCCTCGTGCACCTGCACGGCCGATGCTATGTACACCATGGCAAGGATCGAAAAGATATAGGCCTGCACCATTCCGATGAGCAGCCCCAGTGCTTGCATGACTACGGGAAAGAACAGCGGCGTGATGGCCAGCAGAATGCCGATGATCTTGTCATGGCTCATGATGTTCCCGAAAAGTCTTATGGCAAGGGCGAGCGTCCGGGTGAGCTCGCCCATGATGTGAAACGGAAAGAAAATGAAGGTGGGCTGGAAATATTCCTTGACATAGTTCCTGATTCCCTGGCGGGAGATGCCGTAGATGGGGACGGCAAGAAACACGCAGATGGCCAGCGCCGACGTGGTGGCCAGCGAAGAAGTTGGGGCTACGTATCCGGGGAAGATGATGAGGAAGTTCGACATGCCGATGAAGAGAAAAAGAGAGCCCACGAACGCGGTGTATGGCCCCGGGTCATCGTGGCAGATTTCGTAGATCTGGTCCCTGATCGTGGTGACCACGACCTCAAGGAACCCCTGCCACCGGGAGCGCCCTCCCTCCGGAGAAATACGCCGGGTCACGAGCCAGGCTCCGAGGATGAGGATCGCCATCACAAGCCATGTGTACGCGAGCGTGGCGGTGATCTTGACGAACCCCCACTGCCAGAGGATGATTTGATCAGGGCTTATCTGGTTGAGCCGGAGTATTTCCACGGCATTCTCCCACCAAATGCTCACGCCTGACCAGCAGACGTGTGAGGATGGAGCGCATGATGATAAATCCGGCCAGAGCCGACGCCACCCGTTCCCATCGATGATTCATCACGAGATAAAAACCGGGCAGGACCAGGAAGAGCCTCGCAATATAGCTGAAGATCATGAGCCTAAAGGGCGTTCGGGACGAGGGGAGCCTCTGGAGTGAGGCCCACAGGATGATGAAATAGGCCAGCCCCAGGGCCATGCCTGCAACGAATGCGAATATGAGCACGGCCGGGGAAGACTCAACGATCATGGGCAGCTCCGATCCCGGTCAGCACGTTTTCCGTTTAAAGCCGTCATTTGCGTATCCCTGCCTTTCTGACCCAGTACCAGGCGTTCAGGCATCCCACCATGACTCCGCCGATGAGGAGCATGAGAGTCCACGAAAACTGACTCGGCCAGTTGTTGTCGATCCATATGCCCAGAGCCGTGCCTATGAGGGTGGGAATCGCCACGGACCATCCCACGACGCCGAACATGCCCAGTCCGAACCACACCGACTGGTCTGGGTCGTTCCTAGTTTTTAGCCTGAGTGCTTCCTTCCTGGTCACCTGCCGGGTGAACCTGCGCTTGATCGCCTGCCTTCGTTCGTCAGAAGAGGGCGGTTTCTTATCCATGCTTTCCGATCTCCATGAACCTGCGGACAATGTCGGCCTCGAGCCTTGCGGCTGCTGTACGGGCCTTCTTTTCCCGGTCGTCGATGGTCTTGAATTGCTCTTCGACAAGCCCCTCCAGCCGCCCGAGGTCGGGAATGATCACGGCGTTCCTCGTGGATACCAGGACCTCATCGCCCTTTTTCACTATGACGCCCTCGTCCGTAGCGTAATACTCTTCAGGAGAGCCCGACTTCTGCACTGAGAGCAGGCCCGGCACCAGCGCAGCGACGAAATCGATGTGCCTGGGCAGCAGGCAGAAGCTGCCGTTTATCGCCTCGGCCTTCACTTTGTCCACATCCCTGTGCACAAAGACCTCATATGGGAGCAGGATCTTAAAATTCATCCCGGTCCACCTCGTCGATAGTGCCTATCATGAAGAGCTTGGACTCCGGATATTCGGCGAATTCGTCATTGAGGATCCGCTCGCATCCGTTCAATGCCTCTTCCAGGGTGACCATTCTGCCCTCGATTCCGGTGAACTGCTGCGTCGTGAAGAAGGGCTGGGTGAAGAATCTCTCCAGCCTCCTGGCCCGATAGACGATACGCTGGTCTTCGCGCGAGAGCTCGTTTATGCCGAGCATGGCGATGATGTCCTTGAATTCTTCATAGATGGTGAGTGTCTTGCGGATCTCCTGTGCGAGGCGGTAATGCCGCTCGCCTGCGACGTGCGGGATGAGCATTTTCGATGTGGACTGGAGCAGATCGATGGCCGGATAGAGCCCCTCGCTCGCCCGCTTCCGGGAAAGCACGATGGATGCGCTCAGGTGCCCGAATGTATGGACGGCCGAAGGGTCGGTGAAATCGTCGGCTGGAACGTAGACGGCCTGGATGGATGTTATGGCTCCGGTGCTCGTGTTGCAGATTCTCTCTTCGAGCTCGGCCAGCTCGGTTCCCAGGGTGGGCTGGTATCCGAGGCGCGACGGGAGCTGGCCCATGAGTCCGGACACCTCTGATCCCGCCTGGATGAATCGGAAGATATTGTCCATCATGAGAAGCACGTCCTGATGCATGTCGTCGCGGAAGTACTCTGCGACGGTGAGGGCCGTATGCCCCACCCGGAACCTGGCTCCCGGAGGTTCATTCATCTGTCCGAATACCATGACCGTATTATCCAGCACCCCTGCGTTGAGCATATCGCGGTAGAATTCCTCCCCCTCACGGCAACGCTCTCCGATACCGCAGAAAATGCTCACCCCGTGATACTGCTTCACCGTGTTGTTGATCATTTCGGTAATGAGCACGGTCTTGCCCACTCCCGCGCCTCCAAAGAGACCCGCCTTGCCGCCCCGCTCGAGCGGAGCAAGCACATCGATGGCCTTGATCCCGGTGGTGAAGATTTCGGATACCGTAGACTGTTCGGACAAGGGAACAGGCTTGCGGTGGATGGGATGCATGGCGCCGCTGATGTCGCCCGAAGCATCGATGGGTTTTCCCATGACGTTGATTGCCCTGCCCAGGAGATCCTTGCCCACCGGAACCTGGAGCGGAAATCCGGTGTCAATGATTTCCGACCTGCGGGCAAGCCCTTGCGTGGGTGTCAGGGCCACACCTCGCACCATACTGTCGCTCAGGTGGGTGTTGACCTCTATGACAATGTCACGGCTGTCTCCTGCGCAAAGAACGTTGTAGATTTTCGGAAGACGGACAGGAAAGCGGGCATCGACCACGCTTCCCCTGACAGATACTACTGAGCCAGTGTTGCTGTTTTCGTTCATCGTACCGTACTCTCAAACTGCCGATGAGAAAATAACGTAAAAAACCGAGACGCCCGCAGGCAAGGACATGAAACATGAGATGATAAAATAAGGACAGTCGGACATGTATCAAGAGTGGCAGGAAGAAACATGTGAAATAATGCACTCGGCCGATGCGACAATGGATTGATACTGAGAAAGAAACGAGTTCTAACGGACAGGTGGCGCGACGACGATTCGGATGGAGAAAGTCGTTTTCATGGTCTGTGAAAGCGACGGCGTAAAGAAGGCGGCTTCATAGAGCACGGGATTTTGCACACTGCGGGGCTGATGTTTCAGACCGTGCGGCGACCGGTCGCCGCACGGCAGACGGACCGCGTGTCAGCCCGCAGCATCCCGGATGCGCTCGGAAAAGACGTCCTCGCCGTCTGCGAGCCACCCTTCATGGGAGTGAATCTTTCTGCTGAAGAACTTGCCGGTATTCCTGGGGTCCCTTGCCTGATGGAACTTGAAGAAGATCTCGTCTCCCATTTTTCCCACGATTTCGATCTTCCCCTTTTTATGTGACATGATGTATCTGAATCGCTTGCTGTACCCGTTGAGCATGGACTTCGCCGTCTCTACGATTTCATATCCGCGGTGGAGCGGTACCTGAAAATGATGCTTGACGCGTTTGACCGGCCTGCACTGGAACACGTAATACGGGTTCACCCCGATGCCGGCCAGATTGTTCTGCAGAGTAGCGAGACACTCGGGGTCGTCGTTCACCCCTTTCAGGAGCACGGTCTGATTGTTCACTACAATGCCGGAGCGCATGAGGCAATCGATTGCGGCAATCGCCTCTTCGGTGATTTCACGCGGATGATTGAACTGTGTCACCACGAAAATTCTTCTTTGGGGCGACGAGTGCTTCCGCAGGAGCCCGAGCAGTTCAGGATCGTCTATGATCCGGTGCGGCAGAGTGACGGGAACCCGTGTGCCGAACCTGATGAACGAAAGATGTTGTATGTCCGAGAGCATCTCGAGGAACCGAGCGATCACCGAGGTGCTCAGAACAAAAGGATCACCCCCCGATATGAGCACATTATTGATTTCCCGATGCTGTCTGACATATGAGGCGGCGTCATCGAACCGTCTGAGGAGTTCGTCGTTCGGGAGCCCCACCAGCCGTTTTCTGAAGCAATGCCGGCAGTACATCGCACACCGGTTGGTGGAGAGGATGAGCGCGGTCTGCGGATACTTGTGCTGGAGACCGGGCATCTTTGTGTTTTCCTTTTCACCGCTGGTGTCGTAGGACCCCATGAGATTCAGTTCGTCAACGCTGGGCACGGCCATTGCCCTGACAGGGTCGTTCGGATCATCGGGATTTATCAGGGAGAGATAATAGGGTGGGACGCGCATAGGATGCCGCTCCACCACGTGCTTCAGACGGCTTTTCTCGTCGGGTTTTATCCCGAGCGCCGACGATGCCTCCTGGATAGTCCGTATACTTTCTTTCAGCTGTGTTTCCCAGGTCATAGCACTCACTCCTCATCATGTTTTTGCCTTGCGGCAACTGCCGCGACAAATAGCGGCTCGCCAGATTGTCGAAATTCCGATCGCCGAAACCAAAACAACAGAGGATGTACCCCGGCTGCACCATGAAGGAAAAAATGTCTGATATGCTCTTGAATATACTACCACAGACCGGCCCGGCATGCAATTCTTTAAGAAAAGCAATGACAAGGACAGATAAGTGCCGGAAAATCGGACGGGTTAGGCGGTCATTCTTCGGAATCGACAGGTATCCTCGGATAATAGCGAAGCTTTCTCGGAACGATGACTCTCAGAAACACCGGACCGATAAAGGTGGTGAACAGGACAACGAGCAGCAGCGAGGAAAAGATATTTCCGGGCAGGGCGCCGCACATCAGCCCGATATTGCCGCAGATAAGACCCACTTCTCCTCTGGGTATCATTCCTGCACCGACGAAAAGCCTGTTTTCCCTGTCTCCAGCGATGGCGATGCCGCTTGCAAGCTTACCCGCAACGGCGCAGAAGAGCAGAGCGGCGCTCAGGGAGAGAATCGAAAGGTTTCCCGGCTCGAACGGATTCAGGAGCGTGAGGTCCATCTTTGTGCCGATGAGGACGAAGAACAGGGATGCAAATACGCTGATGAAGGGGCTGAATGCGGCGGAAATATGTTTTCTGACCTTTGATTCCGAGAGTGAGAGGCCTGCTATGAACGCGCCCACGATAACATTGAGCCCGATCGATGCTGCGCCGTAAGAGAGGAGCATGAGAAAGGCAAAGCTCGTCATGGCTGTCCCGTTATCTCCATAGGACTGCTCCATGAAGATCATGAGGCGGGAAGCAAGGGGACGGACCGCGATGAGAACAAGGGAGAAAAACGCGATGATCATGAACGAGAGCATCAGAATATTGCCGGCGGAAACCCTTTCGCCAAAGGCCACGCCCGAGATTATGGTCAGGATGAGGAGGCCCAGCACATCATCGAGCACGGCCGCATTCAAGATGATTTTGCTTCCCTTGGTGCCGATGATCCCCAGCTCGTTGAGGACTTCAGCCGTTATTCCGACGCTGGTGGCCGTGAGGGATGCGCCCACGAAAAGCCCGACGAGAGGTGAGAGGCCGAAGAGCATGGATACCCCGTATGCGAGACCGAACGGCGTAACGACTCCCAAGAGAGCGACCCCGGCTGAGGCGGGGCCGACGTTGATGATGTCTCTCATGCGTATTTCCATTCCCACTGAGAACAGCAGCGCGCTCAGGCCCACCTGCCCCAGAAGTTCGAGCATCTCCTCATAATCCTCCCAGAAGGGGATGCCCTGATGAAACAGCAGACCCAGCAAAGCTCCGGCCGCAAGCTCTCCGAGTATGGCCGGCTGATCGAGGTGAACCGCCAGCCATCCGCCGACCACCCCGGCTGCAATCAATGCGCAAAGAGTGAGAAAAATTCCGCCTGGCTCCACTGTTATCCCCGGGCGACCGCACGTGGCAGGCTTTGAGGTATACAGGATCTGAACAGCATCTCTCACTGAATGCCGCGTGTTTGATATGGGTTAAGGATACGGATGGGCGTGAGGATATCAAGCAGCCGGGTATCACCTGAAGAACCGCTGATTCCCACAGATATATTGCAATCATGAAACAAGGTTTTATTATATAAATGGATACTCTGCAGTCGGGACTCCGTTCGTGGCGGAACAGTTTTTGAAATCGCCGATACGCAAGAGGATAAAGGATGATCTATTCCAGACTGATTAAGCTGATTGAGGACAACGCGAACGAGCTCACCGATCGGGTATACAGGGACATCCTCACCCAGGAGGAGACAAAGAGCTACCGTACACTCCCGGAAAATGTCGTCCGTGACCGCATCTTTGACGTATACAGCAGGCTGGACTCATGGCTCGTCAAAGAAAAGCATACCGGCGAGGTGCAGAGGTCCTACACCGATCTCGGAAGGAAGCGATTCAAGGAGGGAATCCCCCTGCACGAAGTGATTATGGCCCTGATGCTCATCAAACGCCACCTCTGGCTCTATGTAAGGGAGAATCATTTTTTTGACTCCACCTATCAATGCTTCCAGGCCCTGGAAATGAACAACCAGGTCGTTCTGTTTTTCGACCGGGCCGTCTTCTTCACTATAATAGGATATGAGGATGCGTCGAGCAGTTCCACGGGCGGCGGACAGGGTGTTTTCTCCCGGTTTTTGAAGAAAAAATGAGGATGCTCCCGCCGGCGATGTCTAGGGAATGGACGCGTCTTCTTCAGCGAAATCAAAGGAGACATTGATCTTGAAGACGCGCTTGGCGGGAAGGTCGAGAATTTCCGTTCCGAGCCTGTCCTGAATCTCCCGGATGATCTCCCGCGCCCTTGCGGCATTCGGGGTAATCAGAGTAAACCAGCAGTTGGGGTGTCCCGAGCGGACATAGTTGTGCGTCACCTCGTCATATGAATTGACAAGGGATGCGTAGTCATCGATCCTGTCAAGAGGAACCTCGACGGCGCAGAGGGTTGAATACCAGCCCAGGCTTCCCGGGCTGATGACAGCGCCTATTCTCCGAATCAAACCGGTATCCTTGAGGCGGCGCACTCTTTCCAGCGCCTCTTCTTCGGTGATTCCAACCTCACGGGCGATGTGAAGGAAAGGACGCTCGTGAAGAGGGAAGGCGTTGCTGATGAGGGTGAGGATTTTTCTGTCTGTTCTATCCATGCACGCGCTGTCTTTCTGACCGGCCGGGGGCGGTTCCGGGAAAGCGACCCTGATTGCACGATGCAGTACAAATTCCGGGAGCGGTCAGTTTCTGAACCAGCATATGGGATCCTGTTCCGTGAGATCGCCGAGCATCTCGAAGGCGCGCGCCCTGCAGCCTCCGCATGTCTTCCGATGGCTGCAGGAGCCGCATTTACCCTTGAGAGATGACTCATCCTGAAGGACGCGAAGGGTGTGAGACCGCTCCCATGCCGCGCAGAAACCGTCTTCACGGATATTTCCGCATGGTATCTGGAGAAAGCCGCACGGCTGAATGACGCCGGTCGATGAGACGAACCCGAATTCGCTTCCCGCAAGGCAGCCTTTCGAGTGGACCGGATCACCCCGCTCCGCGAGGATGCGGAAGAACTGAGGGGCGCAGGTGGCCTTGCATTCCATCCTGGCCGCCCGATATACGCTATGGAAGCCTTCAAGCATCGAACGGTACTCTCTGACCGTCGCCGGCTCCATGTCCTGGCCCCGCCCGGTGGGAACGAGGAAGAAGACGTGCCAGGCAATGACGCCCAGTGACTCGAGGAGGTCGGGAAACGCATCCATCTGCATGACGTTCATGGCGGCGACCGTGGTGTTGACCTGAACAGGAACACCCTTTTCGACGAGGTTTCGGATGCCGCGTAGAGCGAGAACGAATGCTCCGTCTCTGCCCCTGAAGCGATCGTGCATCTCCGGGGTGACCCCGTCGAGGCTCACCGAGACCCGGACGATCCCTGATTCTTTTATCCGAACCGCAACCTCTGGCGTGACAAGTGAGCCGTTGGAGGCGAGCGTCATTCTCATCCCGAGACCGGTGCCGAAGCGCGCGAGATCGAACACATCGGGGCGCATCAGGGACTCGCCGCCCGAAAGGATCACCAGCTTTGTCCCCGCGGAACCGAGTTCCCGGAGGAGTGCGCGGCCTTCATCGGTTGTGAGCTCGCCCTGTTTGGGCTCGCTGGTGGCCGAAGCCCGGCAGTGCAGGCAGTTCAGGTTACAGGAGGAGGTCGTCTCCCAGGCAAGAATGCGTGGTGCTTTCATGAAAGGATCTCTGCGATTCTGCATGCGAAATAGGTGATGATCATGTCTGCCCCGGCTCTCTTGATGGAGGTGACGCTTTCCATAATACACACGTCTTCAGAGAGCCAGCCGCGCTCGGACGCCGCCTTGATCATGGAATATTCGCCCGAAACCTGATAGGCGCACAGGGGCTCGTCAAACTCGTCCGCAGCCAGGCGGATGACGTCCAGATAGGGCATCGCGGGCTTCACCATGATGATGTCCGCGCCTTCCTCCACGTCGAGCCGTATTTCCCTCAATGCCTCGCGCACGTTGGCCGGGTCCATCTGATAGCCTCTGCGGTCGCCGAAGGCCGGCGCGGACCCGGCGGCCTCGCGGAACGGACCGTAGAAGCCGGAGGCATATTTAGCCGAGTAGCTCATGATGGGGGTATGCTCGAACCCGCTCTCATCCAGTGCTTCCCGGATGACGCCGACTCTCCCGTCCATCATGTCGGAAGGGGCGATAATGTCTGCACCTGCCTTGGCGTGCGACAGGGCTGTCTTTGCCAGCACCTCCAGCGTCTCGTCGTTCTCCACCTCGCCCTTCTCGTTGAGAACGCCGCAGTGACCGTGGCTGGTATACTCGCACAGGCAGACATCGGTGATGACCAGGAGATCGGGGGCGAGGTCCTTGATTCTTTTCACCGCCTGCTGTACCACACCGTCGCTCTTGTGCGCCCCGGTGCCGAACTTGTCCTTCTTCCCGGGGATGCCGAAGAGCAGCACGGCCGGTATCTTCCTGGACACGGCCTCCCGGACCGCGCCTGAGAGCTGGTCGGGCGAATATCTGAACTGGCCGGGCATGGCATCGATGGGTTCCTTGACGGATCTCCCTTCTTTGATGAAGAGGGGATAGATGAGATCATCCACACTGACAGAGGTTTCCCTGACCATCCTCCGCAGCGTGGAATTCATTCTGAGCCTCCGGGGCCTCTGCTCTGGAAACATGACATTCTCCCTTTGTGCAGAACTGTGGTTCTTTCGTCGAAAACCGGATCGCATATTTATACAGTCTCAAAGGCATGCGATGCAAGCGGGGAAAACGATCAGAGCAGGTTGACATCGTGGAAGCGCTCGAAAATGAGCAGAATCAGGTACACCAGGGGGAACCACATCACGCTGAAAAACGATCTGCGGAAAAGCCGGGTGTTGATGGTGTACATGGGCAGGTCGTGATAAAGCGAAGGCCTGAGGATGAACATGGGTGTTCTCGCCCGGTACTCCTCGAAGGCCCGGCCGTGGGTCTTGAGCAGATTCTTCTCTTCCGCCCGGATGACAAAGGGATAGTACACGACGAACATCACGCCGATGATGGACAGTATCAAGATGTTTTTCGAAACCAGGCCTATGCCGATGGCCCCGATGAAGCTGAAGAGATACAGGGGATTTCTGACGACGGAGTAGGGGCCCTCGGTAATGAGATTTTT
>DCDF01000199.1:38155-44151 GCA_002316295.1 Syntrophaceae bacterium UBA1062
AGATTTTTCGTCTTGTTTCCGCTGATATAGGCGAGTGTCCACAGCCTGCCGAAGGTGGCGATGAGGACGAGGACAAAGGAAACGAGATCCACGGTCATATCGGTGATAAAGTTCCAGTTCTCTGCAGGACCGGTGATGAGATAGGTGAGAACGATCATTGCCCCGAAAGCACGGGAGATCATGATGCGATACTCCTGAATAATTTGCTCCATGAACCCCATGTATACCATCATGTTTGCATGAGCAACCGTTTTTTATCCGATATTTTCCCTGTTTGCCGTGTTGACCCCAAGGCACTCGCGTTATAAAACATTTTGATGCAAATAACAGGGAGGACCGTTATGGCAGTGCATGCAGTCATCATGGCAGGAGGGAAGGGGGAGCGCCTATGGCCTCTCTCAACGCCGGATATGCCCAAGCAGCTTCATTCCTTCGATATGGGGGAGAGCCTTCTGCGAAGCACCTACGAGCGGCTGAAAGAGATCGCCGGAAACGAGAGGATCTATGCGGTCACGAATGCCGCGATCGCGGCGAAGGTCCGGGAGCAGATTCCCGAGATCCCTGCCGAGAACGTCCTGGTGGAGCCCATAGGACGGAACACCGCCCCCTGCATCGCCTATGCGGCTCTGGTGATATCACGGAAAGATCCTGACGCGGTCATGGCGGTCTTCCCGGCTGATCACATGCTCTCAGACCGGAGGAGATTCAACGATGCAATAACCTTCGGGATCGATGCACTCAAAGAACACCCCGGCCTCCTCATTACCCTGGGTATGGTCCCTGACCACCCGGAGACCGGCTACGGCTACATAGCTCCGGGTGAGCTGATCGCCGGCGGCACGTCACACTGCCTTCACCGCGTTGTCACCTTCCGGGAGAAGCCCGACAAGAAGACGGCGCAGGAGTATATCGAGAGGGGCTATCTGTGGAACGCCGGAATGTTTCTCTGGAGGGTCGACACCATTCTCGATGCATTCAGGACCTGTCTGCCCCGCATGTACGATCTCCTCTCAGAAATGGCGGGCCGCAAGGTCATTCAGGCCGAGGATGTCCGTATGTTCTATGAAAGAGTGGACGCTGTGTCGATCGACTACGGCGTGATGGAAAAAGCCACCGATGTCGGCGTGATTCCCGCCGGATTCGGATGGAACGACATCGGGTCCTGGGATGCGCTTGCAAAGATGCTCCCCTCGGATGCATGCGGCAATGTGAGCGGCGGTGACACGCTCCTCGAGGACTCCTCCAACAATATCGTATGGGCCTCACAGAAGAAGGTGGTGCTGCTGGGGGTTGAGGACCTCGTGGTCGTTGAGGGAAGAGACGCTATCCTCGTGTGCCCGCGAAAGAGATCGCAGGATGTCAGCAGAATCTCGCGGCTTGCAGGCGAGAGGCCGAAGTAGCCGGGTAAGAGCCCGGACGGCTGCATAGATCCTACTGAAAGAGAGATTGGATTATAGTTTCACATTCGGCTTACCGATCAGATAGGGTAATTTGCTGCGGTTTTAAGGGCAGGGAACAGGGGTTGCGTGAGAGAGTTATGAGAATAGAGATCCTCGGGTGCAGCGGAGCAGTGATGCAGGGGTACAATACCACGAGCATCCTGATCAACCGGGATACACTCATCGATGCCGGGTCGGTGTCATCGGTGCTGCCGGAAGAAGAGGTGCGGGCTATCCGGCATATACTGATCACTCATCCTCATATCGATCATATCAAGGAACTTCCATTTGTTCTGGACACGCTCTTTTCCAGCAGGGCCCACGAGGTGGCCGTCTGGGCCAGCGGAGAGACCCTCAAGGCGCTGACGGAAAATGTGTTCAATGGAATGATCTGGCCTGAAATCAGAGATCTCAATGCCCATAAGGATTTCATCTCGCTCAGAGAGGTGCCGGAAGGCGAGTTCGCCGTCGGCGGACTGAAGATCACGGGCCGCCAGGTGGATCATATTCCGGGCTCGCTGTGCTATCAGGTGTCCGAAGAGAACGGCAGCGTGATTTTCAGCGGAGATACCGGCTACGACCAGAGGCTTTTCGATCTCGCCCTTTCTCTCGGCGACAATCTCAAGGCATTGTTCGTCGAGGTGTCCTTCCCGGACAGAATGGAGGAGATCGCCCGTCTCTCCCGCCATCTCACGCCCCTGCTCCTCAAAAACGGGATCGACGGCAGGCTGGGGCCATCAGTCCGAGTAATAGCATACCATATCAAGCCCAAGTATCTCGATGAAGTTGTTGCGGAACTCCCCCCGAATGTTGCATATATAGTCGGCGGGGAGGTGTTCGAGTTTTGAGCGAAGTTCTCGATGTTGCGAAAAAAGACGGTCGATGGGTTGAATGCCCGTCGTGCTCCGAGATCATCATAACAAGAAAACTCCAGGAAAATCTCTGGGTCTGTCATCACTGCAATCACCATTTCAGGCTGGGGGCCCGGGACAGGATCGACATGATCTGCGACAGAGGCACCTTTGACGAGCTCAGGGCGGGTGATTACTCCGGGGACGAAGCTCCCGAAGAAGCGATCAGGGCGGGGAAGGCGTCCATCGGCGGAAAGCCGTGCTTTCTGGGCGTCATGGATTTCTCCCACAAAGGCGGTTCCATGGGCACCGCGCTTGGACAGAGAATCGTCCAGCTGATGAATGCTGCCGAAAAGGACAAACTGCCGCTCATTATGTTCTGCGCCTCCGGCGGGGTCCGCATCCATGAAGGGATATGGGGCCTGTTCCAGATGCTCAGGACAGTGCATGCGCGAGACAAGATCACCGGCTCCCCCCTGATAACGGTCTTCACGGACCCCACCACCGGCGGCGTCACCGCCAGCTTCGCATCCCTGGCCGACATTCTCCTGGCGGAGCCGGGGGCGCGCATCGGGTTCGCCGGACCGAGGGTGATTCAGACCGTTTTCCACTCAGAACTCCCGGAAGGCTTCCAGAGCGCGGAGACGCTGCTTGCCAACGGATTTCTCGACAGCATCGTCCATCGCCGCGATCTGAAGGACACCCTTTCCTTCTTTCTGAGATGGTTCTGAAAGATATTCCGCAGAACGTGTGGTCCCTGGGGCTGGACAGGGTGAGGCAGGCTCTCGACCGGCTGGACCATCCTGAGCGGTTCTACCGCCACGTTCTGGTGGCGGGGACAAACGGGAAAGGCTCGACCTGCGTGTACCTGGAGCGAATTCTGATGACCCAGGGCGTGTCCGTAGGAACCACTATATCCCCTCACGTGACAGACTTTACCGAGCGTTTCAGAATCTGCGGCCGCAACGCTGATAGTGATGTTCTGGCGAAGCTGCGGCGGGAGATCGAGCCTGCGGTAAAGGATATCCCCCTCACGTATTTCGAATGGTGTGTGATTCTGGCCGCATGCCTCTTCAGGCAGAACAGTCTCGATTTCGGGATATTCGAGATCGGACTCGGAGGGAGGTACGATGCGGCCAATGTGCTCGACCCCGAAGTCTCGCTCATTACGGACATCGCTCTCGATCACACTCAGTATCTGGGCTCGACGGTTTCGGAGATCGCGGGAGAAAAAGCCCGGATAGCAAGAAGAGGGAGGCCTCTGATCACAACGGCCGCCGGAGCGGCTCTCGAGACCGTCAATGAGCATGCATCCGCCGTCGGAGCGGTGCTTCACGTGGTTGACAAGCCCTGCGGGTACAGAACGTCGATGAAGGGATCGAGGCAGGCCCTGAATGCGGCTCTCGCGCTGCGGACGGCTCATGTGCTCGGATTCCGGCCGAGCGGCGCTCAGATCTCCTATGCCCTGAGCACGGCGTTTCTCCCCGGCCGCATCGAGGAGATCGGCGGGAGAGTGGTTCTCGATGTCGCCCATAATCCGTCCGCAATGGGGGTCCTGCTTGAATATCTTGAAAACAGCGGCTTTCATGGGGTAGGCGTATTGGGGGTGCTTGCCGACAAGGACTATATGTCGATGACGGACATGTTGAAAAGTATCTGCACGCGCGTCTATATCGCTCCGGTACAATCGGAAAGATCATGGGGGCCTTCCGAGATGGAGCGCTGTCTCGACGGGGGCAGAGTAGTGCAGCGCGACAGCATCTCCCGGGCCTTTGACGAGGCGCTGGCCACGGGAGAGAAGGTCGTGGTCACGGGCTCGTTCTATACCGTAGGCGAGATCAGGGAATCCATCGTATGCACAGGCTCCTGATCCTTCTCTTTGCGGTTCTGCTCATTCCCGCTCCGATAAGGGGCGAAGTGCTCGATGTGGAGGCACAGAACGTCATACGTCGGGGATCGAGGATCGAAGCTCAGGGCAAGGTCGTCATCCGGGGCGAGGGAATCCTTCTCACCGCGAACTACGTGGTGTACGACACCATCACCGAGGACCTCTGGGCCGCCGGCGACTGCCACCTTGAGGAAGAGGGCGGCGAGCTGGACGCGCAGCTCCTCAATTACAATATCCGCAGGAGGGATTTCCGCCTGGAAAACGGCTCAGTCTTTATCTACGACGAGCCCATGGTTATCTCCGGTCAGAGGGTCGTGCGCTATGGCGAGGATATGTACGAGGGAGACGGCATCACCTTTACGCCGTGCCTGGGCACCCCGCCCGACTGGTCCATAGCGGCCGGGAGTCTCCGGGCCCAGCTGGAAGGATATGGGAGCGCTTACAATACGCGCTTCAAGATCCGGGACATACCTGTTTTTTATGTCCCTTATCTGCTGTTTCCCATCAAGCTTCAGCGGCAGTCGGGACTGCTCTTCCCCGAGTTCAGCCATTCGTCGGACTACGGCTACAGGGCGGGTATCCCGCTGTATCTGGTGCTCGGAAGAAGTGCGGACGCGACCGTCACTCCCACCTATCTCTCGGACAGGGGGCTTCTGTGGGCGGGGGAGTTCCGCTACCGTCTCGACGAGGAGAGCGAAGGGCTCATTTACGGAGAGAGCCTGTTCGACAGGAAGGGCGGAGAAGAGTTCAAAGGAGGGGTGTCCGGAAGGATACCGGATCACCGATGGCTCTTCAAGGCCCTCCAGACAGGAGGCAACCTCACCTGGGACATCAACCTCGTGAGCCATGCAGACTACCTGAGGGATATCGGACCGTTCTACGGCGATGAGCAGGCGTGGAAGGATCCAACGTACCAGGGAGGATTCGGTGACGACAGAGACCTCGAAGAGCTGGTGTCCCGCGTTCAGTGGAACCTTTCCGGCAGGAAGTTCAGCGCAAACATCTCCGGCCAGTGGACGCAGGACCTGACTGTGGAGGACAACGACAGGACACTGCAGGAGCTGCCCCGCCTCAGGGCGCGGATGAGGTCTCAGAAAATCCCCTACACACCGGTGCTGGTCACCTCGGACCTGACTACGGTGAGGGTGTATTCGCGGGACTGGATCGAGGCGGTCAAGAATAACGGAGAGATTGAATTCTCGATGCCGCTGAGCTTTCATCCCTACCTGACAGTAATGCCGTCATTCACTGAGATTTACCGTGATACGCACATCACCGACCATCGTGATGTCTTTTCGGACGACATCTTCAGGGAACACTGGCAGGAGCGAAAGGTCTTATTGACCACAGCGCTTTACAGCAGAAGATTCATGGACGGGCTGTACCACCAGATGGTTCCCAACGTCTCATGGGCCTACAGGAGCCGGTACGGCGGGAATTATGATCCTGCCGACCCGCTGGATATTTTTCCCGAACTGCTGGGGGGTGATGAATGGGAAAAGGAGTTCGATTTCGAGCTTGCCCTGGAAAACTACATCCGCGGCCGGTCTGGAAAATCGCTGGCAGATTTCACCATCAGCCGGAAATACAGCTACATCGACCGGGACTGGGACTTCTTCGAGGCCAGACTGCGGCTGAACCCGGTCTCCTGGTTCAGCGCACAGCACACCAACAGGTTCGGGAGGGAGCCTTTCAGGGACTATGCCACTCACGAGCACTGGAGCAGGCTTACACTGAGGGATACACGGGGCGATGAGCTCTACGCCGCCGAAGAGTATGTGCGGGGAGCGGTCAATGACACCACGGACGCGGTAGAGA
>DCDF01000175.1:0-703 GCA_002316295.1 Syntrophaceae bacterium UBA1062
ACTGTCTCCAGGCCTGAATGTCTGAATGGAAATCATCGCTGAAAGGCCCGTGGATGTCCTGTCCGAAAAGAATGCGTTTCCCGGCGCGGTCGAGATACACGGACATCGATCCCGGGGTGTGCCCGGGGGTGTGGATGCAATGGATTTCATTTCCCCCGGCCGAAAGGGTTTCGATTGCGCCGGTGATGCGCCTGTCCACCGGAGTTCGGGGCAGCTTTGTATTGTACCATGACGCGGCGGTGACCCGCGGGTCTCCCGACTCGATTGCGTCGGCATCGAGGTCATGCGCTACGACTGTGCAACCGGTGGCGTCCCGGAAATACCGCGCCGATCCGATATGATCCACATGGCAGTGGGTGAGAATCAGGGTGGACAACCTTTTCGATCCGCCCGGTATGGACCGCATGTTCGCCTCCAGCGTCTGAGCGCTCTTTCCCGCTCCGGAGTCGATCATGACGAGCTCCTCCCCGCAGTCGATGATGAACACCGCTGCATCCTGAAAGTGAGAGACAGACGGACCTCCCACCAGATAGATCCCGTCATGGATCAATTCGGCGGCACCCATGCGACCTCCCGTATGTCATCGAGATTGCTCCCTGTATACCACCATCGGGGTCAGGTCTCAACATGTGACATGTGCGGACAGTGAAATCCTCGATTTGCCAAAGGAGATACATGTCACATGTTGAGACCTGACCCCTGG
>DCDF01000175.1:806-10159 GCA_002316295.1 Syntrophaceae bacterium UBA1062
AGACCTGACCCCTGGGCTTTCGGCGGGATCAGTCCTGTACGCGGTGCCTGCGGTCCATGAGAATCTTCAGGGTGAAGATTGCCCCGGGCCCCGCCTGCGGCACCACCTCGATATACGATCCGAGCTTGGCCATGGCGATGCGGGCTTCGGTGAGGCCGAGGCCTATCTTGGCGGGATCTGACGAATAGAACGGGGCGAAGATGGTCTCCGTGTCCCCGAGGACGCCGGGGCCGTAATCCCGCAGCGATACGTACGCATACCCGCTCCTGCTCGACAGTGCGACATGAAGTCTGTCCGAGCCTGTTTCCACAGCGTTTTCCAGTATCCGGAAGAAGGCTGTCTCCACATGGCCCGCATCGGTATACGCATGGAAATCGTCGCCCCCTTCGATCGTGACCTTGTGGGCCGGAGCATGCCGGGAGATCACATCACGGACCAGAGCGCGGATATCCGTTTGTCCGTAGGAGAGCTCCATATTGACCGTGGCCTCGTATTGCTCGATCCGTGCGATCATCCCCTCGATCCTGCTGATGGATGAATGGATGCCCGAGAGCGCGGCGCCCAGAGAGTCCGCGTTTCGGCCGTTGTCCTGCCTCTCGATTCTCTTCATGTACGCCCCGATGACGGTCAGGGGATTTCTCAGCTCGTGGGCGAGCCCGTTGATCATGGTCGTGAGGTCCTTGGCCTGAAGCGAGAGCCTCTGCTGCATGGCCCTGATATCGGTGACGTCCCTGCCGATCACGGAAAGCGCATAGATGTGGCCCTCCTCGGCGAGCGGGGTGCTCATGCAGGAGAAAATTCCTGTCTTTTCCTTCACAAGATGGAACTTCGCCTCGACACGGGCGGGAACACCTTTCCGAAAACCCTTTCGGACCATGTCTACGACCGCGTCTTTATCTTCATCCACCACATAATCGACGAGCGCCTCGCCGATGATGGAATCTCTGCCTCCTGACAGATATCTCTTGGCTGTCTCGTTGCAGAACATGATCCTTCCGGCCGGTCCCAGTGCAAAGATGAGATCGGTGGCGTTCTTGATGATCGCGTTGTAGCGTCTGCTGTCGCGCAGCATGATCTTCTGCTTCTCCTGGATGGCAAGCTCCTTCTCGTTGAGCGATCTGATGAGTCTGTCGCCGATGTCGTACGACTCGCGCATCTCGGTGTACAGCGTGACAATGGCCCTGATTACCATGGCGTCGCGCGGGATCACCCCGACCACCTGCTCGGGCAGAGGTGTGGATATGGGGAGATCGGAGACGAGGTATGCCCTCCGGCACCGGATCCCGTCCCACGGAATGCGGCTTCTGTCATCGATGAACAGGAGACTCTCCTCATCGATACCGTAGAGGGTCTCGGTCTGAACGATACCTGTCATGTCGGCGGGAGGAGAACCTCCATACCAGAAAACGCCCATAAAAAGGCTGTTCGGAAGAGCGGGCGTTATTCTTTATTCCACTTCCCCACAGACGGATTGATTCCGCTCACGTAATCCTGTAGGGGGAAACCCATGGACAGAAAATTTCGGGTCGGCATCGCGCTCGACAGCGGGGGCGCGATGGGAGGCGCGCATATCGGCGTGCTCGAGGTCCTGAAGGAGCACGGCATTCCGATCGACATCATCGTGGGCTCCAGCGCCGGAGCGGCGGTGGGAGCACTGTACGCGTGCGGGGCCCTGGAGGCCTTCAAAGAGCTTATCTCAGGGCTTTCGTTCATCGATGCCCTGAGCTTCTATGCTGATCCGGTGTTCCCGGTCTCCGGGCTTTTCGCGGGGAAAAAGGCGCGGAAATTCTTTCAGTCCCTGCTCGGCGACACGAAGATCGAAGACCTTCCCGTCACCTATGCAGCGGTCGCCACCGACCTTCTTACCGGAGAAACCGTCGCCATATCACGCGGATCCCTGGTAGACGCTGTTATGGCAAGCATCTCCATGCCCGGCATCTTCAAGCCCGTGGTGCTCGACAACAGGCTCCTGACCGACGGCGGCGTCTCCGACCCGCTTCCCCTGGACATTCTCATGGACTGTTCTCCGGACATCACCATTGCATGCAACCTGCACTCGAAGCTCCCGGACAAGCTCTCGGCAACACAGAACCGTGCCATCGTGAAGGCCCAGGAAAAATCATCCCGCAACGACGAGGACCTCCCCTCTTGGTTCATCGATCGCGCGCTTGGGGTTTTCAGGACGGAAAAACTCGCCGCGCAGGTGAAATCCATTCGGGAGACGTTTCTGAGCCCGGGCAGGACGCCCGCCGGGTCCATCCGTGACCACGAGCTGTTTATCGCGCTGCAGCAACAGCTCAATCAGAGCAGAGACAAGATCGCCTCCCTCATCGGCAGGAGCTTTGCCGAAAAGGATACGGCGGGCATGCTCAATATCTTCGAGGTCATGCTGAGCGCCACGAACATCCAGCAGTACCAGAAGAACCGCCTGATGCTTATGCACCTCAAGCCCGACATCCTCATCGAGCCGGTGGTCGATGGGGTGCGCGCCCTGGAATTCAACAAGGGAGAGCGGACGATCGAGCAGGGAAGGATAAAGGCGCTGGAAGCCGTCCCGAAGATCAGGGCCCTGCTGGAGAGGAGAGAAAAAGAGCTCGAAGGCGGGCGTTAAAAACGCCGGACCGGTCTTGTCCGGGCGGGGGGATTCCGGAGAGTGAAAGCCTCCGGGGCTATTTGACGATGAGGAGGTTCGCCTGCTTGAGCCTCTGGGCAAGGGACAAGATGATCTTATGGGCGACTTCCGGGCTCTCGCTGATCAGCTTCTCGAGCCCTCCGTCCTGCACCGGGATGACCTCCACCACGCTTCTGCCCACCGAACGGATGGTGGCGCTCCTGGGCTCGTTCAGGATGAAGCTCATCTCGCCGAAGTACTCTCCGGGCTTGGTGATCATGGCGATTCGAACGCCCTTCTTCAAGACCTCGAGACCCTGCTCCGTCTGATAGAGCTTGAATATCTCGGTCCCGCTGGTCCCTTCCTCGATGATTGTCTGACCGTCGGTGAATTCCCGGACATCGAGGTTGATGGTCTCGCTGTAGGGTATATTCGATTCCGCAACCGCGGTGGTCTGCTCCAGCTGCAGATATGCTGAACGCAGGACCATGCTCACCAGCCCCGGCTTGCTGTACACGATGTCTTCGATGCAGTCGGACTGATAGGTCGCGATGCGCGAGAGCTTCACCGCTTTGGCGGTCGTGCTGTAGGGGATGCCCCGGTAATAGTTTTCGAGGCCGAACACATCCCTGTCGGAAAGGATGCGGATGGGCTTTTCCATCTGGTATATCTGAATCTCGCCCTGGAGGATGGCGTAGAAGAAGTCGTTCGTGTCCCCTTCCCGTACGACGAACTCTCCGGGACGATACTCCTTTACCGACACAGCCTCGATTGTCCTGGGCTCAAGCATATCTGCCGTTTCGGCAATAAATGGCAGAAACTTTACCCCTCACCTGAGGGTCAGAGGCCACATACTGCCGTGGATTCTGATGAAGTTTTCCAGCTCTGGGAAGGCGAGAGGTTCGATGTCGGGTGCCGGTTCGCCCTTGAGGACATGTATCACCCGGGAAGCGGAATCTTTCAGGGCGGCGAGGTTGTATCCGCCTTCGAGGGAATAGACCACAGGGGCGCCCGCATCGCGGGCGGCCTCCTGAATAACCGCGGCTATCGCCGCGAACCCGTTCGAGCTAAGCTGCATGCCGCCGATGGGATCCATGGCATGAGCATCGAAGCCAGCCGAGACGAGGATGAGATCAGGCTCGAATGATTCGATGACCGGTTGCAGGATATATCGGAATACGGCCAGGTAATGCCCGTCGCGCTTTCCTCCCCGCATGGGGCAGTTCAGAGTATACCCGGCGCCTTGCCCCGCCCCGGTCTCGGACAGCGCCCCGGTGCCGGGATAAAACGGGTACTGATGCGTGGAGAAATACAGAACCCGGCTGTCCGAATAAAAGCTCTCCTGGGTGCCGTTGCCGTGATGAACATCGAAATCGACGATGGCCACCTTCTCGGCCCCGAGAGAATGGATGGCCTTGTGTGCGGCGATTGCGACATTGTTGAAGAGGCAGAAACCCATCGCTTGGTCCTTCCGGGCGTGATGCCCGGGCGGCCTCACACAGGCGAACCCGGCGGATATCCTGTGATCGAGCGCCATCTCCGTGAGCCGGACGACCGATCCTGCAGCGAGGAGGGAGACGATGTACGAATCCCGAGAGCACGTGGTGTCGGGGTCGAGATCGGTGTAAGCGTCCGAGTCCGCGGTCCTGGCGATCGAATCGATGTAGCTCCTGCCGTGGTTGAGCAGAATGTCTTCGATTGTCGAGCACACGGGCTCCGTCAGCATGATCCCGGAGTCAGGCCGGGTGAACAGGGTGTGGAGGTACTGGATCCTCATGGGGCTTTCCGGATGATACCCGCCCGTATCGTGATCCATGAATCTCGGGTCTGATACCACGCCGATCATAGCGCCTTCTCCGCCGGCTATACGAAGAGATCCAGAATGCGGGGTGTCTCTTCCTTTGGAGCCGGATAATCTCTTCTGTTTGCGAAGCCCGTGAAATCCACCGCCATCCTCCCGTAGGACAGCTCATGGATAACCGATGCGCTCGACACGAGCGGGTCTGCGCCCAGACTCGCAACCTCGGCAGGCCGGACATATTCGATGCGCCGGACAGGCGCTTCCCGCCGCCCGATCATTTCATGTGAACAGGACCTGACCCGGTGACGGTTCGCGGATACGGAGCCGCCGCCCGTGTCTCTTTCCATGGTGACGTACCTGAACCTGCAGAAAGGGAGGTCGACCGCAATCCCTTTTACATTCTGGATATGAGAAAAGGGATCCCCATATTGCATCATATCATTGCTACGCCAGAACAGCGCCTTTGGCAAGCGGAAAAGTATCCTGCCCCGCCTGTCTCTGTGAGGTGTCTCCCGTTTCATGGAAGATCTTCCGGACGAACTTCATGCACCGGCGAACCGCCGGAGACGTCCTTCGTTCTCCGGGCTGTCGAATGCCTGCCCGGTTGTCAAGCAGTCGATGCTCCTCGATCTCCCTTGAGAACCCCTGAATCTGAAATAGTATATATAGTTATAATAGTGTGAAGGAGGTTTATTACCATGAGGAGGATTCTCTTCGAAGGCATTCTGATTCTGTTCGTCGCATTGTTGCCGGGCTTTCTCGCGGCCCAGGACGCTTCCGAGCAAGGCGCCACGGCACAGGACTCCATGGCGCAGGCCGATGCTCTGTATGAGCAGGGGGGGCTCGACAATCTCCTGAAATCCGCCGAGCTCTACGCGCAGATACTCGAATCGGATCCCGGCAGTTACGATGCGGCATGGAAGGCCTCACGCTCATACCGGGAATATTGCAACCAGTCCAAGGAGAACAATGCGGAGGGCTGGCAGAATATCTGCAAGCAGTACGGCAAAAAGGGCATGATGTACGGCGAGAAGGCAATCGCGCTGAATCCGGACAGGGTCGAGGGGAACTTCTGGTACGGGTGCTCGGTTGGAAACTACTCGGACGGTGTGAGCATCCTCACGGCCCTGAGAGAGGGGCTGAAGGACAAGACCCAGACGAGCTTCGAGAAGTCTTACGAGATCGACAAGACCTACAGCGACGGAGGCCCTATCAAAGCCCTGGGTCGTTACTGGTACGTGCTGCCCTGGCCGATGAATGACAACGAGAAGGCCCTCTCCTATCTGAAGGAGTTCAACCAGGCATACCCCGGCGACCCGGAAGGGCAGGTGTTTCTCGCGGAGGTCCTTATCGATGAGGGAGGAGACGAGAACATCGCCCAGGCAAAGGAACTGCTCGCCCAGGCAAGCGTCTGTGAGGAAAAATATTTCAGTGAATGGGCAAAACGGCTGGTGGCGGATCTCTGACCGGTGACGCTCCCGGGGTGCCTTGTCGGGCATCCCGGGAAAGGAAATCACCGGGTCCGTGGTTCATGCATCCATGGCAGAGACGACGGGATGTCCTTCGTCTCGGACGATTCCCGGCTTCTTATCGGTGGAATATATCCTGAAATGCGTGACGGCAGTACGGACGGAATACCGGCCTGCTCTCATTCGCCAAGCGCGGACCGGCTCAGGGCAAGGAGAGACGCCTGATCGAGCTTTCTTATGGTACTGAGCAGAAGGCGGATATCCCGATTGTCCTTGTCATCGAACTCGATGGCCATGCCCTTGCCCCGCTCTATGCGCACCACCCTGCCGGACACGTCAATCACCTTGCCGAGATCGTGAGCGTCGAGGCTCACGTGCAGTGTATCGTTTATTTCGAGGGGATTCTGCGTCTCGATGAAGACCCCGCCGAGACTCACATTTCTTACGGTTCCCTTCAGAACCCTGCCGCCGGAGTCCTGATATCTGGCTTCGATCCTGAGCAATTTTCTGGAGTGCCTTCTCTTGTCCTTCTTCACTTCGGCTCCATAGATCTCATATGACAGTATTATTCGACATGCTGGATCTATTTCTTAATACCCATATTCAATCCAGTTTTAACGAGATGCGTTCAGGGTTTGTGAAAAAAAGCACACGAGAAAAGGATTTTCCCTCACGACCAAGCTGTGGTAGATAGTCAGGGGCGTTCCGCCTTTTTTGGCCGAGAAAACAGGACGAGTGAAATGAAAGAGAGGGAAATCCAGGGATCATGATCAGAATCAACGAAAACTATCTGAACCTCAAGGCGTCGTATCTCTTTTCCGAAATAGCCAAGCGTGTAGCGGCCTTCCAGGAGAAAAACCCGAAGACGAACGTGATCAAGCTGGGCATCGGCGATGTGACCCGGCCGCTGCCCAGGGCGTGCATCGAGGCCATGCACGAGGCCGTGGACGAGATGGCTGTCCGGAGCACGTTCAAGGGATACGGGCCCGAGCAGGGATACGCCTTTCTCAGGGATGCCATCGCCGAGAACGATTACCGCTCGCGGGGAGCGGACATCTCCGCCGAGGAGATATTCATCAGCGACGGCGCCAAGTGCGATACGGCGAACATCCAGGAGATTTTCGCTTCAGACATCAGGGTCGCCATCCCGGACCCGGTCTACCCGGTCTATCTGGACACCAATGTCATGGCCGGCCGGGCCGGGAGCCTTCTCGACGGCCGGTACGGAAATATCCTGTACCTCGAGAGCACCCGCGAAAACGGGTTCGTCCCGGAGCTTCCCAGCGAAAAAGCGGATCTCATCTATCTGTGCTTCCCCAACAATCCAACAGGCGCCGCCATCACGAAAGACCGCCTCGCACAGTGGGTGGAGTATGCCCGTGAAAACCGGGCGCTGATCCTCTATGACGCCGCCTACGAGGCCTTTATCAGGGACGAGGCCCTGCCCAGGACCATCTACGAGATCCCGGGCGCCAGGGAGGTGGCCATCGAGTTCAGGAGCTTCTCCAAGACCGCGGGCTTCACCGGGACCAGATGCGCGTTCACCGTGGTGCCCAAAGACTGCGCAGCTTTTGACGCCTCCGGCGCGAGACACCTGCTCCACGGACTGTGGAACAGACGGCAGACGACCAAGTTCAACGGCGTCTCCTACCCGGTCCAGAAGGCCGCCCGGGCGGTATATACCGAGGAGGGCAAAAAAGAGGTCGCCTCTCTGATCGATTACTACCTGAAGAATGCCGGCCATATCCGGTCCGAGATGGCAGGCTTCGGCTTCGAGTGCGCGGGCGGCGACAACTCGCCGTATATCTGGGTGCACACCCGGACGGATTCCTGGGAGTTCTTCGACCTGCTCCTGGAAAAGGCGGGCGTCGTATGCACCCCGGGAGCGGGCTTCGGCAGGTGCGGGCAGGGATATGTGAGAATAAGCGCGTTCAATGATTTCGAGAATGTCCGGGAGGCCATGGAAAGGATCGGCCAAGCGCTGTAGCCGCAGGGTTCGGAAGCATGTCCAGTGCTCCTTGTCCGCGACTCAAGACTTGAATATAATGGACGTATATCAGTCTCCAATCCCCTTGACTTGAGAAAAAGAGTCTGTTAATGCATGCACACTCCCGAAGGCTCCCAACGGGGGTTACCTGTCTGTTTTTGATGCGTTTGTGAGAAGGTTCAAAAAAAGATGAGGACTTCCCGCACCATGGAATTTACCAAGATGTCCGGCACCGGCAATGACTTCATCGTCATTGACTCTTTCCATCGGTCGTTCGATATCGACTGGCCCCGGTTCGCCCGCACGTACTGCCCCAGGAAGATCAGTGTGGGCGCCGACGGAGTCCTGGTGCTCAGCCCCAGCGATGTCGCCGATTTCACCTATCGCATCTTCAACGCGGACGGGAGCGAGGCCGAAATGTGCGGAAACGGCGCCCGCTGCGCCGCCGCCTTTGCCGTGGAACGAGGCATTGCGGGCAGCAGCATGCGGTTCAAGACCCTGGCCGGCATTGTCGAGGCGAGGGTGAACCCCGATGATGTCTCCATCCGGGTCACCGATCCTCACAGTCTCGAAAAAGACATCTCCATCGCCGTAGACGATCGCGACTGTATCGTGCACCACGTCAACACCGGCGTGCCCCACACCATCTGGTTCACGGACGAGATCGACACCCTCCCCGTGAATGAGCTGGGCAAAGCAGTGAGAGCTCACCCCCGTTTCTCCCCCGCCGGCACCAACGTCGACTTCGTCCAGGCCCTCGGGAAAGACCGCATCCGGGTCCGCACCTATGAACGCGGGGTCGAGGCGGAGACGCTGGCCTGCGGGACCGGCGCCGTCGCATCGGCCGTCATCAGCCATGCCGCGGGGCAAGTGGAGGCCCGATCGATACGCGTGGATATGCCCGGAGGAACCCTGTACATAGAATTCACCAGTCGCAATGGAGATTACACGGATGTATGGCTTACCGGAGAGGTATCCTTTGTCTATAACGGCACCCTCTTTCTTTAAGCGCGGCGCAGGCGTCGGGCAGGCGCCCGGATCCGCCGGGGAAAAGCCCTGGATGAACCCCCATGCGTGAGATCGTAGCAGTCCTCGATTTCGGATCGCAGTATGCCCAGCTCATCGCCCGCCGGATCAGGGAATGCGGGGTCTACTGCGAAATCCTTCCCCACGACATCTCCCGCGGCGAGCTCGGACAGCTCGGACCGAAAGCCGTCGTGCTCTCGGGCGGGCCCAGCTCGGTGATGGATAGTGCTCATCCCCGGATGGATACCGCCCTGCTCGAAGCGGGGATACCGGTTCTGGGGATCTGCTACGGGCTGCAGCTCCTCGCCAAGGAGCTCGGAGGAGAGCTGGAACGGGGCAGCGCCCGGGAGTACGGCCCCGCCTCCATCGACATCGACATCGGAAACACGCTCTTCGAAGGTGTCGGCCGCAGGGTGGATGTGTGGATGAGTCACGGCGACCACGTGGTCCGGCCGCCCG
>DCDF01000070.1:0-5453 GCA_002316295.1 Syntrophaceae bacterium UBA1062
TCAAGATCATCGAGTAGGCAGGTCGCGAGCAGATGAGAGATTCCATTACGTTGGCGTGTACAGAATGCAAGAGGCGCAACTACATGTCCTCTCGCAATAAGAAGAAGAGTACGGAGAAGCTGGAAATCAAGAAGTACTGCGCGTTCTGCCGTACCCATACTGTGCATAAAGAAACGAAGTAGAAAAAACGAGTGCAGGCCAGTAGCTCTAATTGGCAGAGCGCCGGACTCCAAATCCGGATGCTGGGGGTTCGAGTCCCTCCTGGCCTGCCAATTTGGTTGGGAAGATGGAAAAAATTGAAGGCGTAAAGACATACCTGAAGGAAGTCAAGGCCGAGCTGAACAAGGTCACCTGGACCGGCAGGAAGGAAGTCACGAGCGGGACCATCGCGGTGCTCGTCTTGAGCGGCGTGGTGTCCCTCTTTCTGTGGGTCATCGACTTTGGCCTCTCCCAAGTGGTCAGGCTTGTGTTGAGTTGATCGTATGCAGGAAAACGTAGAGCATAAGTGGTACGTCGTCCACACACACTCGAACTACGAGCATAAGGCGAAGAAGTCCCTGGAGGAGCGGGTGAAGGCCTTCCACGTGGAGGAGTATTTCTCCGGCATACTCGTTCCGTCCGAACAGGCGCCGAAGTCGGCTCCGGGAAAGAAGAAGTCCGCGAACAGGCGGTATTTCCCCGGCTATATTCTCGTGCGCATGGCGCTGACCGACAAGACCTGGCACGTGGTGATGAACACCCCCAAGATCACCGGGTTCGTCGGCGGCAGAACGACGCCCGCCACCATCCCGGACACTGAGGTGGAGACCCTGAAGTCCCAGCTCGAAGAAGGGACGGAAGCCAGCGTGTACAAGAGCGAGTTCAGCGTCGGCGATCAGGTTGTCGTCAATGAGGGCCCGTTCCAGAACTTCAGCGGCGTCGTAGACGACACCAAGCCGGACAAAGGCAAGGTCAGAGTCCTGGTGAGCATATTCGGAAGATCCACTCCGGTTGAACTGAACTTTGATCAGATTACCAAGAAATAGATTCAAGGGGTAGCACATGGCGAAAAAAAATGTGGTAGCGAAAATCAAGATTCATATACCCGCAGGCGAAGCGAAACCTTCGCCCCCCGTCGGACCTGCACTGGGACAGCACGGGGTGAACATCATGGAGTTCTGCAAGGCGTTCAACGCTGCGACCGACAAGCAGCGGGGATTCAAGATACCGGTGGAGATCATGGTATACCAGGACCGCTCCTTTTCCTTCATTACCAAGAGTCCGCCCGCATCCACCCTGCTGATCAAGGCCGCCGGCATCGAAAAGGGCTCATCGACTCCCAACAAGGACAAGGTGGCGAAGCTCACCAGAGACCAGCTCAAGGACATCGCCACGCAGAAAATGAAGGACCTCAATACCGATGACATGGACCAGGCGGTCAGGATCATCGCCGGCACTGCCCGGAGCATGGGTATTGACATCGTTGACTGAAGGAGAGATGAGCCATGGCGAAAAATGGGAAAAAGTTCGTTGAGGTGAAGAAGAAGATCGATCCTCAGAAAAAATATACCGTCGAGGACGGATTGAGCCTCGTTCTGGAAAGCGCATACGCCAAGTTCGATGAAAGTGTCGATGTCGCCCTGAGACTCGGTGTCGACCCGCGCCATGCGGACCAGATGGTGCGCGGATCCATCGTTCTGCCTCATGGCACCGGGAGGACCACCAGGGTCCTCGTTTTCGCAAAAGGAGAGAAGGCGAAAGAGGCCGAGGAGGCCGGCGCGGATTTCGTCGGCGCCGAGGATGCGGCGGAGAGGATCCAGGGCGGATGGCTCGATTTCGACAAAGTGATCGCAACCCCTGATCTCATGGGCACGGTCGGGAAGCTCGGCCGGGTTCTGGGCCCCCGCGGTCTGATGCCGAACCCCAAGCTCGGCACCGTGACGTTCGACGTCGCCAAGGCCGTGAGAGAAATGAAGGCCGGCCGTGTCGACTTCAGGGTCGACAAGGTGGGAATCATCCACTGCTCGGTGGGAAAGGTCTCGTTCGGCAAGGAAAAGATACTGGACAATCTGAAAGCTCTCCTCGAGATGGTTCTCAAGCTCAAGCCGTCGTCAAGCAAGGGTACGTATCTCAAAAGTGTCGCGCTGTCGAGCACGATGGGACCCGGTGTCCGGGTCGACCCCGTCGAGGTTCCGCAGCTGCTGAAATAGCAAGGCAAAGCGTCCTGGTCAAAGACAGCGGGTGTCCGCCTTTTCTCTTAAGAAGGCGGACTTAAACTGTTTGCCCGCCGAGATCTGGGAATCCCCCGGCACCCTTTGACAGGATAGATTATACAAGAAAGGGGTGAGGTATTTCATTGAAGAGAACAGACAAAGAAGTACTCGTGAATCAGTTGCATGACGAGCTGGGCAAGTCCCAGGCGGTGTTCGTCACCGACTACATGGGGCTCAATGTGGAGAAGCTGACCCAGCTGAGAAAGAGCATCAAGGATGCAGGCGGAAAGTACCGGGTGGTGAAGAACACCCTGCTGAACAGGGCCGCCCATGATACCCCCGTCGCGAAGCTCGATGCGTCTTTCGCCGGGCCCACGGCCATTGCGATTGCACTGAACGACCCGGTCTCGATCGCCAAGGTGCTGGTGAACTTTGCCAAGGACAATGAGCAGCTCGAGATTCAGGCCGGTGTGCTGGGCAGCCAGCTCCTGGATGAGAACGGCATTCAGGCGCTCGCGAAAATGCCGGGAAAGGAAGTGCTCCTGGCCAAGATGCTCGGTTCCCTCAATGCGCCCGTCAGCAACTTTGTCGGGGTGTTTGCCGCACTGCTGCGGCAGCTGGTGTATGTACTCAAGGCTGTTGAAGAACAGAAAAGACAAGGAGAGTAAGAGAAATGGCTGAAATTACACGGGAAGATGTAGTCAAATATATTGAGAACATGACGGTTCTGGAGCTTGCGGATTTCGTGAAAGAGCTCGAGAATAAGTTCGGCGTAAGCGCTGCCGCACCCGTGGCAGCAGTGGCGGCCGCTCCGGCCGGCGGTGCAGCACCGGCGGCGGAAGCAGCCGAGGAAAAGACCGAGTTCGACGTGGTCCTCAAGGACGCCGGCGCCCAGAAGATCCAGGTCATCAAAGTGGTCCGCTCCCTGACCGACCTCGGCCTCAAGGAGGCCAAGGACGCCGTCGAAGGCGCGCCCAAGGCCATCAAGACGGGCATTTCCAAAGAAGAGGCCGAAGACGCCAAGAAGAAGCTCGAAGAAGTCGGCGCCGTTGTGGAGATCAAGTAGCCATTGGCTGAAAAACCTACGATCATACGGGGTTGGTTCACACCAACCCCTTTCTGCGCTTTTTTATACTGGTAACTGCTTTTAGGACAGTAAGGAAAACCCAAAACAAAAAGGAAGACTGTAGATGATAGAAGAAATCCTTTTAGACCCACAATTGAGGCGGAAGAGTTTTGCGAAGAGGGAAGAAATCCTCGACATACCCGATCTGGTCGAGCTGCCGAAGAAATCGTACATCGCCTTCCTCCAGAAGGACGTTCCGCCTGAGAAAAGGAAAGATATCGGTCTTCAGACGGTGTTCAAATCAGTTTTCCCCATCAAGGACTTCAATGAGGATGCCTCTCTGGAATTCGTCGAATACCGGCTCGGAGAGCCGAAGTACGATATCGACGAGTGCATCCAGAAGGGGATGACCTATGCCGCCTCAGTGACACTGAAGGTTCGTCTCGTGGTCTGGGACCGGGACGAAGAGACCGGCACCCAGAGCATTCGCGATATCAAGGAGCAGGAGGTGTATTTCGGCGAAATACCGCTGATGACGCCGAGCTCCACCTTTATTATCAACGGAACCGAGCGGGTGATCGTATCCCAGCTCCATCGCTCGCCGGGAATATTCTTCGACAAGACCACGGCCCGGGCCCAGTCGGGCGGACGGGTGCTCTATTCCGCGCGCATCATCCCCGCCCGTGGTTCGTGGATAGATCTGGACTTCGATGCGAAAGGCATCCTGTACTTGAGGATCGACCGCCGGCGGAAGATGCCGGTCACCACCCTGCTCAAGGCCATGGGGTTCTCCAACCAGGAGATCCTCGGCATGTATTACCCCACCCACCGGTTCGAGTTGACCGGAGACAAGGTGCTCAGGCACGTGGACATCGCAAATCTGAGGGGTATGAAGGTCGATACCGACATCAAGATAAAGGGCACCGACGAGGTGGTGCTCAAGGCGGGCCGCAAGATCACTCCGAAGCTTCTCAAGAGGCTTCAGGGAGTGGAGATCGAGCCCGTGGTGCAGGAAGAGGAAGAACTGCTGGGAAAGATCCTGGCCGAAGACATCGTGAACATGGCCACCGGCGAGATCATCGCCGATGCGAACCAGGAGGTGACCCAGGAGCTGCTCGATCTGATCCATGCGCAGGGGATCACCGAGATCAGGACCATCTACTATGATGAGGTGGGCTACAGCTCATCATTGACCAAGACGCTCGCGCTGGACAAGGTGGACACCCCGGAAGAGGCTATCATCGAGATCTACCGGAGGCTCAGGCCGTCCAACCCCCCGACGCTGGAGATAGCCACCAACTTCTTCGAGAACCTGTTCTTCAACCCAGCGTATTACGACCTTTCCCGGGTCGGCCGGATGAAGATAAACCAGAAGCTGGGCGTCACGGAAGAGGAGGCCTCGCTCGAGACGACCGTGCTGAGGAAAGAGGACATTCTCTACACCGTACGCTATCTGCTCGAGCTCAAGGACGGTGTGCAGGGCAGGTCCGTCGACGACATCGATCATATGTCCAACCGCCGGGTGCGCTCGGTGGGCGAGCTGCTGGAAAACCAGTACCGCATCGGCCTGGTGAGGATGGAGCGGGCCATCAAGGAGCGCATGAGCCTCCAGGACGTGGAGACCATGATGCCCAACAACCTCATCAACCCGAAGCCCGTGAGCGCGGTGATCCGTGAGTTCTTCGGCTCCGGCCAGCTCAGCCAGTTCATGGACCAGACGAACCCTCTGTCCGCGATCACCCACAAGCGCAGGCTCTCGGCGCTGGGCCCGGGAGGACTTACCAGGGAGAGGGCCGTGTTCGAGGTCAGAGACGTTCATCCGTCCCACTACGGCCGGGTGTGCCCTATCGAGACCCCGGAAGGGCCGAACATCGGCCTGATCGTGTCGCTCTCCACGTATGCAAAAGTCAACGAGTTCGGGTTCATCGAGACCCCGTACTATGTCGTGAAGAACGGCGTGGTGACGGACGAGATCCGTTATCTGAGCGCCATCGAGGAAGACCACGAGGTCATCGTGCAGGCGACCGAGCCGCTCGACGCGGACGGGCGCATTGCATCCGAAATGGTGCGGGTGCGCGTGCGAAACGGCGAGTACAGCACGGCCACCCGCGAGCAGGTGACCCTGATGGACGTCGCCACCAACCAGCTCTTCTCGGTCTCTGCGAACCTGGTTCCGTTCCTCGAGCACGACGACG